>JAISHJ010000040.1 GCA_031262625.1 Ruminococcus sp.
TCCGGGGGATGCTGTAGGTCGGCATCAAGAAGTACTACATAGTCTCCGCGGGAGTTTTGAAGCCCCGCATATATCGCAGATTCTTTGCCGAAATTACGCGAAAACGAAATGTATTTAAACCTTTCGTCTGCTTCGCTATACTTACGAAGCAGCAGCAAAGTTTTATCTTTCGAGCCGTCATTGACAAACAAAAACTCAAATTCACAGCCGTATTTTTTCGTCATACCGTCTGTTACTTCAATTATCTTTTCGTGAAAAAACGGCAGGACTTCTTCTTCATTGTAACAGGGGACGATTATTGAAATAAGCATTAAAAAGTCAGCTCTCGTAATAATATGATTGGTCAATGCCTTTGATGAATATTTCGCGGTTTGTAATATCATCTGTCAAAGCAGATTTAAGGAGAGTTTTAATTTCAAGGTCATTTACAGGAGAACGCTCCATAGCTGAAAGGTAGGAATTTTTATCAACCTTCGCCCAGTCTACACAAACACCTAAACGCGCCTTCAAAAGCATATCGAGCCAAATCCGCATAGCGCGCCCGTTACCCTCAAAAAAGGGGTGAGCGATATTCATTTCAACATATTTAGCGATAATTTCGTCAAAATTGCCTTCCGGCATAGTGTCAATCTTCGCCAAAACCTCATTCAAATAAAGCGCAGAAGCGAAGCGAAAATTACCCTTAGCAATGTTCTTGTTCCGAATCTTTCCGGCAAAATCGTAAATACCGCCAAAGATAAATCCATGAACAGCAATAAGCCCGGCAACAGAACCGACTTCTATATCGCAAGAAAGTAATTCATAAGCCCGAAGCTTGCTTTGTTCGTCAAGATTCATTTCAAAAAAAGCCCAACCAATTTACTTAGTCCGTAAGAATCAATTTCCAAAAGCCCAACTAATTTACTAAAGAAAACAAGAAGAAAAATGTTTAAAGTCCGGGAGAGGTGGGGGTCTGGGGGAGGGGAGTGTGGCGCAGCGCCACACTGTCACCGCTCCTCCCCTCCCCCAGCGTACCCCGGCGGTACTATTTTAGCTTCCATATATCGCGGGCGTAGTCTTCTACTGCGCGGTCGGCGGAGAAGATGCCTGAGCCGGCTATGTTGCGGAGGGACATTTTGTTCCATTTGGAGGGAGATTTGTAACATTCCTCGAGGTACATACGGGCGGTCTGGTAGGCGTCGAAGTCTGCGAGAACCATGTAGGGGTCTTTTTGGCGGAGGGAGTCTGCGACCATGTCGAATTTGGTGCCGCCGATGCCGTTGTACATTTTGTTGATACAATTCTTAATTACTTCGTTGTTGTTGTAGTAGTCTTCGGGGTGATAGCCTTGATTTTGCTTTGCTAAAACGCCGTCGGCAGTCATGCCGAAGATGAAGATATTTTCTGCGCCGACCTGCTCTTTAATCTCGATATTTGCGCCGTCGAGAGTACCGAGGGTCATTGCACCGTTGAGCATTAGCTTCATGCAGCCGGTGCCGGAAGCTTCTGTACCGGCGAGGGAAATCTGTTCGGAGACTTCTGCGCCGGGGGTGAGGAGTTCCGATAGAGTAACCTTGTAGTCTTCGAGGAAGAAGACCTGTAATTTTTCGCCTATGCGGGGGTTTTTGCGGATTTCTTCGCCTAAACACCAAATCATCTTGATAATTTGTTTTGCGAGATAGTAGCCGGGAGCGGCTTTTGCGGCGAAGATGTAAGTTTTCGGGACAAAGTCGGCGTTCGGGTTGTCGAGGAGGAATTTGTATTCGGAGATGATATTCATTGCGTTGAGGTGCTGACGTTTGTATTCGTGAAGGCGTTTAACCTGAACGTCGAAAATCGAGTCGGTGTTTAGCTTTATGCCGTATGCAGACTTGACATACTTCGCGAAACGCTCTTTGTTAACCTTTTTGACTTCTGCAAGCTTTTTAAGCACCGATTCGTCATTTTCAAACTTGATGAAGTTAATGAGGTCGAAAGCATTTTTCTTGAAGCCTGCGCCTATACACTCTTCGAGAAGCTCTGTTAAGCCGGGATTGCTCTGTAAGAGCCAACGCCTGTAAGCAATACCGTTAGTTACATTCTTAAATTTATACGGTGTGTCGGAGAATTCGTTTTTGAAAACATCTGCCTTAATTATTTCGGAGTGAAGCTTTGATACGCCGTTGATGGAGTGGGAAGCGCAAACGCAAAGCTTCGCCATATGAACGCGGTTATCCTGTATTATAGACATACGGGTAACTTTTCCGGAGTCGTTGTAACGCTCCATAAGTTCGTCGCAATACCGGTTGTTAATTTCAACTATAATAGTGAAAATTCGCGGGAGAATCTGCTTCATAAGGTTGCAGTCCCACTTTTCGAGTGCTTCCGCCATAACGGTGTGGTTGGTGTAAGCGAAGGTGTTCGTTACAATATGCCAAGACTTTAGCCAAGAGTAGCCGCAGTCGTCAAGCAGAACGCGCATAAGTTCCGGGATAGCAAGTGTCGGGTGAGTGTCGTTTATGTGTATAGCTACCTTTTCGTGGAAGTTTTCGAGCGTGCCGTAAACATTCATGTGCCTTGTAACTATGTCACCGACAGAAGCGGCACAGAGGAAATATTGCTGGCGAAGACGGAGCGAAACGCCTTCTGAGTGGTTGTCGTTAGGATAAAGTACCTTTGAAATCGCCTGTGCGACAGTGTTTTGGGAGAGTGCGGAGGCATAGTCGCCGCTGTTAAAGCTTGCCATGTCAAAAGAAGGCGCATTAGCAGTCCAGAGACGGAGCACCGAAACCGCATCAGAGTCGTAACCGGAAACGTACATATCGGAGGGAACGGCGTTAACTATGGAGTAGTTTTTGTGCTTAACTACATGGAAGCCGTCCTCCCAGCTTTCGACAATTTCACCGTCAAAGTGAACTTCAACGGCAAGGTCGGGCTTTTTAACAAGCCAAGATTCGCCGCCGGGAAGCCAGTTGTCGGGGGACTCGTTCTGCCAGCCGTCCTGTAAACTCTGCTTAAAGAGACCGTACTCATAAAGGATAGAATATCCCATTGCGGAATATCCGTCTGTAGCAAGACCGTCAAGATAACAAGCCGCAAGCCGCCCGAGACCGCCGTTTCCGAGACCTGCGTCAGGTTCGTTATCGTAAATTCTCTCAGAAGGAACATCCCACTTTTTGAAAATCTCGTCCATTTGGTTGTTTATACCAAGATTAAAGAGGGAAGTCTTAAGCGAACGCCCCATTAAAAATTCCATCGAGAGATAGTAAACCTCTTTGCGCCCCTCGGAGTGGACTTTTGAAGAGTATTTATGCCGTTTTTCGCGGAGAATTGCGATAACTACAAGGGAGCAAGCCTTGTAAATTTGGTTGTCGGAAGCCTCAACAGGGGAAACCGAAAACTGCCTTTGCAGTTCAAAGCGGATACGTTCTTCGAGTTCTTCGGTACTGATATAATAATACATATTAACACCTATATTCAAAAAGTTTATAATTTATTCACATAATCGCCTTTGATATACGTACTTAACTATTATAGCAGATAATTATGAAAAAATCAAGGCTTATTTTAACTATTTCCATAATAAATTTTTAACATTTTCTTTATAATATAAACAAGATTTAATGTTACACTTATTATATAATAATATAGCATGAAATTGAGGTTTGCTTCTAATGCCTGTAAAACTACTTATATTATGTACAGTTTTGTTAATTTTTACAGCGAGCGCGTGTGCGCCTATAGGTGCGCCCGAACCGGAAGAAACGTCTGTTATAACGACAGTTACCGAAGCAACTGCTCCTCCCGTGGAAATCTACGGCTTGAGTTTTGATGTTCCGCCCAAAAAGATAGTCTGCCTTTCACCCGCTATAACCGAGATTTTTTATGAACTTTACCTTAACGACAGACTTGTCGGCGTGGGGGAGTACTGTGACTATCCTCCCGAAGCTTTGACCGAAAAAGTCAACTGCGGAAGTGCCGCGAACCCCGATTTCGACACTATAATCAGCCTCGCCCCGGACGTTTTGATAACCCAAAGTCCGATTGCGAATAAAGACATAACAAGGCTTAAAAACGCCGGAATTACCCTCCTTAACATACCGGCGGTGACCGATGTAAATGGAATAGGCAGGCTTTATACTGATATTGCTCTTCTCTGTATAGGTGCTGTTCCCGAAGGTATGACCGGAGGAGGAGCTTCTATAGCAATGCCCGGATTAGACTCGTTTTATGAGGACATGAAAACTCCCGATCTTACTCTCGGTAAGTTTGTATACTACCTTTCCGACGACTTCACAGCAGCAGGCTTTGACACCTTCCCCGGAAACTTTTTCCGCAAATTCGGCTTAAACATTTGTGACGGCGATTCTGCGGTGATGTTGCCGGAAGAAATATCTCCGAAAGCCGTAATCCTCCCCGCTTACCTCTCACATTTGGCAGATGAATACTTCACAGACTCACATTCGCGTGTATATATTCTATCGGAAGAAGCGACACAGTTTTTAGAGCGCCCCACTTCCCGCGTGCGGTTTGTAATTACAGAACTTGCAGAAGACCAAAAGGCGGCAGAATTGGAAGAGCGGATGGAAAGCAGTGAAGAAGGCTCGGATGGGGTAGAGGGAGAAGACGAAACGGATGGTGCAGACGGAGAAGACGGAACGGATGAGACGGCAGAGTGAACGTAAGCGCAGAC
>JAISHJ010000061.1 GCA_031262625.1 Ruminococcus sp.
TTCGTTTCCGGTTGATTACAATACGGACAAATCATAAAAATTATACTTACAAGCCTTTCGGGAAGCTTATTTATATGGATATTTATACTTAAGCGCTGTCCAACGGGGAGCATTATTAGTTCTGATTATAAAATCTTCAAGGGGTTCAAGGGAGGTTGCGCCGTTTATTGTACGAAACTGCTCGACAGGATAAACGTTATTTACATCCTCAACTAAACTGTCGGTTAAAATTACACTCCCGAGGGAGGCATCACGGACATTGTTAACTTGAAGCGTGTGGAGAACTCCGTTAATATCCCTGTATTTTTGGGGAGCCTGTCGGAACATTTCTGCCGCTATGTCTTCCGAAAAATAACGTTTTACGTAAGTCTCAAGTTCCGCAAGTGTGGAAAACCGCGGGTCGTCTACCGCAAAATAGTATTCGTCCGTTCCGGTGGAATTATTAAAGTACGGCTCAAAATCTCTTGTCGTGTCAACAGTAAGAGTTCGGTCGGTGAAGTAGCTGTAAATATCGTTACAGACAGTCATTGCGGCATATCCGAAGTAAAGCGGATTATCAACGCTTATCTTTTCGATAGCCTTCGTAAATGTCATAGTATTCGGGTCGAATGTATAGGTGTTAATCGAAACTACGGCATTTCCGTTTTCGGTGTAGACGAGATCGGGCGGCGGCATAAACTTATTTATTTCAACCGGGAGGAGTATCCTGTCCGGCAATACGCTTAGGTGGGTCATCATATGAAGAGTATTGTCGAAAAGTTCAAGCGGCATGAACACGCCGTCTTTTATACCGTAAATTTTCGAGACATATCCTACAGTACCGCCTATGTCGATGGTAAATACAACCTGTAAAAGTTCTTTAGCAGGGTCGGAAGGGAATCGCCCGGGGAGCAGGAAGCAGTTCTCCTCCGAAAGCACCCCGCCCTTATACCCTACGGGGAGCGAATCAATACAGGTCGAAACTTCGTAATAACGGTTTTCTACAGTAAAAATTATATCGCGGTCGGTGCACACTCCTGTGATGATGTAGTTATCTCCGCTGTCCGAAAATTCAAATGTGTAACCGTCGCCGGAGTAAGAAGTGTTGCTAAAACTCTCTGACGCGTCGGTGACAGTAGTTATTGATGTTGCCGCCGGATTTGTATCAATCGAAAACTCCTGCTTTTCATTACAGGCAGTTAATATCGCTAAAATTAATACTATCGGGAGAAATTTTTTCATGCAGTTTCAAATACTCCAATTAATCGCAGGTAGATTATGTTCGGTTAAGTAGTCATTAGTTTTTGAAAAATGCTTGCAGCCGAAAAAGCCGTTATAAGCAGAGAGGGGGGAGGGATGAGCGGCTTCGAGAACAAGATGGGAGGAAATAAGCGTTCGCTTCGCCCGTGCCGGTCCTCCCCAGAGGAGGAATACTATAGGCTTCTCGCGGCGGTTAAGTTCTTTGATAATTTCGGAAGTGAGTATCTCCCAACCCATGTTTTTGTGGGAGTTAGGTTCTCCGGCGCGGACAGTTAACACGGTATTTAACAGGAGTACTCCATTCTCTGCCCATGATTTAAGGTAACCGTGATTCGGGATAGTTATTCCTAAATCGGAATGAAGTTCCTTGAAAATGTTTTTAAGGGACGGCGGCGGTGATATTCCCGGCTTCACCGAAAAACACATTCCGTGCGCCTGCCCCGGTCCGTGATATGGGTCCTGCCCTAAAATAACAGCGCGTACGTCCTTATAAGAAGTAGTTTTAAGTGCGTTAAAAATATCATACATATCAGGGTAAACTGTGCTGTTTGCGTACTCTTTCGCCAAAAATGCCCGAAGTTTTTTGTAGTAGTCAGCTTCAAACTGCGGCGCAAGAATTTCATCCCAATCGTTCCCGATATGTACCATAACTATTCACCGGTATTCTCAATATTGTCGCGTATATAAGCGAAGGAGGAGTCAAGGAGAGATATTGTTTCGAGCCAGCGTATGTCGGAAGCTTCCGCGCCCATGGTTACGCAGATTACATCATGCCCGAAACGGGTAGCAAGTGCCGAAACACAATACCCCGACTCGTCCGTCATACCCGTTTTAAGTCCCCTTGCATATAAGTAGTAGCAGTCCGCCGAGGATTCCTGTATTAACAGATTGGAGTTCTGCCAGTAAACCGTCTCCCCGGAATTAAATACAGCGGTAACCTGCGGCTTATCTGCCGACTCCATTAAGAGCGGATAATCCATCGCGTGAACAGAAATTTTAAGCATATCGAGAGCGGTGGTGTAATGTTCCTCGTCATGAAAACCGTCAGGTACGGAAAAATGCGTGTTAACTGCGCCGATATTATGTAAGGTTTCATTACAGCGCGTCATAAAAACATCAAGGGCAGCACGAGGCGAAAGTGTATCATCATCCGCTAAAAACCGCCCGCAGGCAACAGCCGCCGTATACGCCGCGTCGTTCCCCGAGGGGAGCATTAAAGCATCAATCATATCAGGCATATCAAGAACATTGCCCTTTTGAAGCATTGCAAGGCTTGATCCTTCCGAAACAAGCTCAAGTTCATCGCCGACGGTAAAGAGGAAATCCCCGGGGAGAACATCAAGAAGCACGGAAGCCGTCAAAAGTTTTGTGGTGCTTGCCGGGAAACACTTTTTATCAGCAGATTTCGCAAATAAAACCCTGTTGTCAGTAACGTCATAGACTATAACATACGCCGACTGTAAGGTCGTATCTATCGGGTATACTCCGTCTTCGGGAAGATTAATGTCAATATAGCTTGAATCGTCGGCAAAAACAGCGGCGTGAGGTTCGCCGTCATCCTCCCCGATAATTACCGGTTCAATTTCAATTACAGTTTCATCCGGCGGAATTAAGGAATAATCTGCCGTTTCAACTGTAATAGGTACAGGAGTATAGTCCTTCGCCTGATTTACTGCAAAGACGATAATTCCGCCTATCAGCGCAAGGATAAAAAGCAGCGACAATAATTTTTGTATATTGAATTTAGCGCGCCTGCGCTTTTTTTGTAACTTCTTTTTCATATTTGAAAATCTACTGCTCTTATTTCGGAATTAAAAAGCTCTTCTATAAATTCTTCAGTCGGCAGACCTTCTGAAAAAGCCGCCGCCGCTCCCGCCGCATTCGCAAGGCGAAGCACATCATATTCAGATTCGTATTTTTCCGCTCCCGCTAAGAATCCGGCAAGACAAGAGTCCCCCGCTCCAACGGAATTCAAAGCTTTTCTCATGTGCGGCTCGATAGCAATTATCTTATCAGGCATTATAAACATTACGCCATGTGAGCCGAGCGTCAGTAAAATGCCTGCCGCTCCGCCGATAACATCTTCGGTAATAAGGAGTTTTTTTGCGAGTGATATAAGTTTATTTATATCGTCAATTTTGCCTACGCGGAAAATTTCGGCGATTTCCGCATCGTTTGGTGCTATCAAAAGCGGTGAAAGCGATAAGAAGTCTATGAGCGCTTGTCCGGAAACGTCGCAAATAAGGCTGAACGGTCTGTTTCCGAATACTTTTTTTATGTCAACATTTTCGGGAATTCTCCCCGAAATTATCAACCCGTCTTCTTCGGTTAAGGTGTCAAGGACAGCGGACAGTTTATTAATCTCTTCATCTGTTAACGGCGGCACAGGAGCATTTAGTTCCGCCCCCGTAAATTTAACATTAATCCGTGAATTAGCGGCAGTCTCAATATTAATTATATCGAGTTCAAGTTCTTTGCAACGCCTTACTATCTCAGCACCGACAAAACCGCCGGTAATAATTATCGCGGTTGAATCGAAACCGAGCGTTTTCAGAACACGTGAAACATTAATTCCCTTCCCGCCGAGTTCATAACGTACATTTTTTGCTCTCGTAACTTCTTTAAAAGCAATATCATCACAATTTATGTAGTAATCGAGGGATGGGGAAAAGGTTAATGTATAAGCTTTCATATTATACCTCTCGCATGGCGTGTTACGTGACAGCCGATGTTTACGGCAACAGGAAGTCCTGCAATATGGGTAGGGTAGCTTTCAATCTGTACCGCAAGCGCAGTAGTAAGACCTCCGAAACCTTGCGGACCGATATTTGTTTCGTTTATCCGCGAAAGCAGCCGCGCTTCCGACTCCGCGTAATATGGATCGGGATTTTTTATGCTCACGTCGCGACAGAGTGCTTTTTTCGCTAAAAATGCAGAGTATTCAAAATCACCGCCGATACCTACTCCCACAACCATCGGAGGGCAGGGGTTAGAGCCGGCTTTTTTGACAGTTTTTACTACAAAATCTTCAATATCAGAGAGAGAATTTGACGGAAGCATCATCTTTACGGCAGACATATTTTCAGAGCCGAAGCCTTTCGGGCAAACGTCAATCGTAATTTTGTCGCCCGGAACAACACTTATATAAACAATGGCAGGAGTGTTGTCGTCAGTGTTTACCCGACGAAGCGGGTCGGAGACGACAGAACAGCGAAGAAAACCATCTGTGTAGCCGCTTGAAACGCCTTTGTTAACAGCAACAAGAGGTGTGTCGCCCACAATATGACAGTCTTGTCCGATTTCAACAAAAACAACCGCCATTCCTGTGTCCTGACAGATAGGGATATTTTCATTGCAAGCCGCAGATAAGTTACGTTTCAAGTCACCTAAAATATCTTTAGCGAGAGGATTAGTTTCAATATCACAAAAACTGCAAAGCCTGTCCGATAAAGAAGATGGAAGAGTAATATTAGCAGAAATAACAAGTTTGCGAACAGTATCTGATATTAACGAAGAGTTAATCTCACGTATCATAAACTTACCTAAAATTAAACAAACGGTATTGGATAAACGAAAGAAATAATTTACAAAAAGGCAAAGGATAAAACAAATGCAGTGTATCATCCAAAGCAAATAAGTAAACAAAAGGTCGAAGAATAAAACTAACGCACCAATAAGAATAATGTTTAAAGTCCGGGAGGGGTGGGGGTTTGGGGG
>JAISHJ010000077.1 GCA_031262625.1 Ruminococcus sp.
CACATTTTTATTGAGTATTCTTTTCTGTTATATCTATGAAAAATACGGCTCTTTATTAATAACTATTTACTGCCACTTTGTGCTTAACAGCGTAATAATGGTCGTAAACTATGCTTTCGGTGAAGCTTTTTCCAACGCACTTGTACCGGTATTTATAGTTTCGGGAATTGTCTTTATAATAGGACTTATTCCTTTGCTCTTAAACTTAAAGAAGCTGCCGGTTGCGCTTTCTTCTCCCCTAAAAGAACAGGC
This sequence comes from Ruminococcus sp., assembly GCA_031262625.1. Taxonomy (GTDB): domain Bacteria; phylum Bacillota; class Clostridia; order Oscillospirales; family Ruminococcaceae; genus JAISGY01. Next base: position 253 of record JAISHJ010000077.1, read on the forward strand.
ACAACAGCTTGCGCAGTTACAGCAAATGCAAGCGCAAAACTATCAGCAACCGCCGCAGGGTTACCAGCAACCTACGCAGGGCTACCAGCAACCTCCGCAAGGTTACCAACAATCGCCGCAAGATAATCAGCAACCTTCGCAAGGTTACCAACAACCTCCACAGGGCTACCAACAGTCTCCGCAGAATAATCAACAACCGCCGCAGAGTTTTCAGCAACCTCCGCAAGATAATCAGCAACCTCCGCAAAATCCTCCTCAACCGCCGCAAAACTAAACTAAAAAACGCCCTGTCGGACTGGACAGGGCGTTCGCTTTTTAAGAAAATCCTCACGAATAAAGGTCAAATGCTGTCAGAACCTGTGCCATGAAAGGCGCTACAAAGAGCACAGAGTCAAATCTGTCCATAAGTCCTCCGTGCCCGGGCATAATTTTTCCGAAATCTTTTATTCCGTACTCGCGCTTAATTACCGAAGCGGAAAGGTCGCCTGCTATTCCTAAAAGTCCGCAAATAAAGCCGATAATTATAATCGGGATGTAATTCACGGTAAATTCAACATTCATGAAATGCTTCATGAAAGCGTGGTAACAGATTGAATATATAACAAAGCTTGCGGTTACGGTTAGGAGTCCTCCTATCGCACCCTCTATAGTCTTTTTCGGCGAAATATTCGGGCAAAGCTTATGCTTACCGAACTTCCTCCCGACAAAATACGCGCCCGAATCCCCTAACCATGCGCCGAGGAGACAGAGGAGAACATAATTAACCCCGTGGATTCCTCCGCCGCGAAGAAGCATTACAAGACAGCACATCGAAAGGGTTGAGAGAACCGTTGTGGTAATCATATAACAAAGCTTTTCAAAAGTCATTGTTTTATGATTCTTTAGGAGCGATATAAAGAGTATAAGTACGCAAAGGAGACAGAAAACATACCTTGCGGCGGTGTTTTCTGTTCCCACCGAAAAGGGCATTACTATCGAAAAGGCAAAACAAACGGTAGAAGCGAGACGGTATTTTAAGCAATCCGCCGCGTGGAGGAGTTCCTCCGTAAGAATTACGCAGATTATAGCAATAGCAATATTAAAGAATATCGTGTCGGACACAAATAAAACTGCAACACCGATGATAATTCCGATTACGGATGTAATAATTCTAACTAACATATAAGGCTTTCTTTCGTTGACATTCTGAAAACAGTTTTTATGCTTATATTTTTGTCAATGTAATCGCTAAACATTTCCGAAGCGGCGGTTTCGCCCTTTATAGTAGTCTAAAGCTTTGTCAAAATCGGCTTTCCCATAATCCGGCCAGAGTTTATCTGTAAAATAAAGTTCCGCATATGCGCACTGCCAGAGCAGGAAGTTTGAAAGCCTTCGCTCTCCTCCGGGGCGGATAAGTAAGTCGACATCGGGAACTGCGGATGTATATAAAAGCCCCGAAAAGAAACTTTCGTCTATGTCGGAAGGAGTTATATCCCTGTCGCGGCAAAGGCTTGCCGCTCTTTTTGCCGCCTGAATTATATCATCTTTCCCGCCGTAATTCACCGCAAGAGAGAGGGTAAATTCTCCAAACTGCTTTGATTTTTTCTCGAGTTCTGTCATTTTCACCGCCATTTCACGGGGGAAAACCGATTTGTCGCCTAAAAATATCAGTCTCGTTTTATCTTTCGCGTAGTTTTCGGCTTCGTCAAGGTATTCCGAAAAAAGCTTCATGAGCGCGTCTACTTCTTCTTTCGGGCGTTTCCAGTTTTCGGTGGAAAACGCAAAGAAGGTAGTGTACTTCACGCCGCAGTCTTTAGCATAACGCGCAATCTCGCGGAAGGTATCGCCGCCTTTTTTATGCCCGATATTCCGCGACAGACCGCGCTTTTTTGCCCATCTGCCGTTGCCGTCCATAATAAAGGATACATGGAGAGGTAAGTTTTCGGGTTTACCCTTGTCAGCCGCAGAACTCCCCTTGTCAGCCGAGGAGTCCCCGCCCTTGACAGCACCCCTGTCGGTAGCAGTATCTTTTTTCAATATATACCCAAACTATATAGAAAGTATTTCCTTGTCCTTAGCCTTAACCTCTTCGTCAATCTTAGCTGTATACTTATCGGTGGACTTTTGGAGTTCTTTTTCGAGATTCTTAAGGTCGTCTTCGGTAATTTCGGAGGCTTTCTGCGCTTTTTTAAGCTTCTCCATCGTGTCGCGGCGGACATTGCGTACCGTAATCTTTGCTTCTTCGCCGTATTTAGCACACTGCTTGGTTAAATCTTTGCGGCGTTCCTCTGTAAGGGGAGGGAAACTCATACGGATAGTTTTGCCGTCATTTTGGGGATTAATACCTATATCGGAAGCTTGAATTGCTTTTTCGATAACTTTAAGCTGTGAAGCATCCCATGGTGAAATAGTGAGGGTTCTTGCATCTGTCGCGGAGATTGCGGCAACCTGCGCGATGGGGGTGGGAGAGCCGTAGTAGTCGATATGGAGTTTATCGAGGACTTTCGGGCTTGCTTTTCCGGCTCTGATAGTGGAAAATTCATGGTCAAGCGCGTCTAAACATTTTTGCATCTTTTCTTCAGCGTGTTTAATATGTTCGTTCATTTTCAAGTTCTCCTAATTTTTACAATTTGCGTATTTAATGCTTAGTTATCTTATAAGTGTTCCGACGTTTTCGCCCATGCACGCTCTGTAGATATTTTCCGGGTCGGCGAGGGAGAAGACAAGGAGGGGAATTTCGTTCTCGCGGCACATTGAAGCCGCCGAGGAATCAATTACCCCGAGGTTTTTAACCAAAACTTCGTCGAAACTGATATTGTCAAAACGCTTTGCATCGGTGAATTTATGAGGGTCCTTGTCATAAACGCCGTCAACCATTGTAGCCTTAAGTACAATGTCACAGCCTGTCTCAGCCGCCCTTAACACCGCCGCAGTATCTGTCGAAAAGAATGGATTGCCTGTTCCGCAGCCGAAGATTACGATACGGTTTTTCAAAAAATGCCTTACTGCACGCTGCCTTATATAAGGCTCGGCAATCTGCGGCATTGAAATCGCCGTCTGAACTCTTACTTCTGCTCCCAGCCCCTCAAGGCAATCCGCAACGGCAAGCGCATTCATCGCAGTAGCGAGCATACCGATATGGTCGGCTCTCGTTCTGTCCATATTCCCGGAAGCCCGTCCGCGCCAGAAATTCCCTCCGCCGACGACGATTCCGACTTCAACGCCCGAATCGACACATTTTTTTATCGCCGAACAGATTGAAGTCATAACTTCAAAGTCAAGCCCTTGTTTCTTATTCCCGGAGAGCGCTTCACCGGATAATTTTAGTAGTATTCTGCTGTATTTAGGTTTCGGCATTATAACCCCGCAAAATTTTATTCCATCTAATTATAAACTATTTTAACATAAAAGTAAAGAGAAAAATGTAAATTTGAAAAAAATATTTTGGGAAATTATTTAAGTTTGGTATAGATTGTACGACATAAATATAAACAAAACTTCTTTTTGAGGTAAACATTATGAATATTACAAGTATGACCGGTCAAGAGCTCTATAAAACTCTTTTCGGTACAGATACCCGAAAAAAGATTACAGATGAAGCAAGCGAAGCTTTTCATGAAGCAAATCCGCCTGTGGACGGGCGATATGACAAACTTATGGTTATGACGGAGGAGAATTCCGAACATATAGATCCCGACACCTCCAGTCTTTTAAGCCTTTATGATTCGGGCAGTAATTACATATATAAACTTGAACGCTTTACCGCGCCGAAGTCGGACGAGGAACTTGCTGCACGTTTCGGCGACATCGGCGCAAGGCTTGATGCCGCTTACAGTGAAGGGAAATTCACCGAAGACGAATATAACGAACTTAATAACAGCCTTACGGAACTTATTTCGGTAACAAAAAGCAGAAACGACAGAATTAAGGCAGAGCGCGAATTTAATAAAGAACATCCGCCGTTTCTCACTTTTGCCGAAGAAGAAAAAGAAAAGCTTACAAAAGAAGAGGAAGCGGCGCGCTCCGCAGAGTGGATGGCTTACCGCAAGTCCGAAATTGAAAAAATTATTGCAAGGATAAGCAATGATTCGCCGCTTGATATGCTTTTAACTATGATTAATAACTATCGCACCGAAAAAGTAAACTCGCTTGTGAGTTCGCTTTCCGCAAAAACTGCAAAATAAGACAGCCACGCCTGACTTTTATTCGTCAGGCGTATATTTTTTTACTGACAGCCCTTGACGTTTAAGCTTTTTTGTGGTATAATTACAATGTATAAAAATATTTACACGGGATTGATTGTATGAACGATAAGTATTCCGTCAAATGGTACCACAGCTTATATTTTCGTATTATAGCAACCATCTTGCCGCTATCGGTAGTTGTAATGGTCTTTTTTGCGATTTTTACTTTTGTCTCTGCGGAAATAGCTATGCGCGAACGGCTCGGGCTTGAGGTCGAAAGTTCTCTAAACGGTGCTTCCCGTCAGTTCGCGGGCGAAATTGCGTCTGTTTCAAAATCGGCGACGCTTCTTTCCGATTACGCCGCGCTGCAGCCTGATGAACGCATAGGCTCGGAAGATATGGCGGATATAATATGCCTTGCACTTGAAAACAACGATATGCTTGTCGGCTGCGGTATATTTTACGAGCCGAACATGGGGAAAGACGGAAAGACTGCCGACGGTTACTACGCATATAAACTGGGCAATGAACTTATTTATTCGGCTGATTATTCCGCCGATGTGTTAAATTCCGAAAATCCCGAAGTCTATAACTATTATGATCAAGGTTGGTACAGGGCGGGCGCTGATAACGGCGGAGAAGTAGGCTGGTCGAAAAATGTCTTTTACGACCCTCTCCCGGATGTTTATATGTTCTCTACTTCCGTCGGCTTTTACGGTGAAGACGGGGTACTGCGCGGCGTTGGTGAGGCTGACGTTTCCGTATCGAAAGTCCGCGAACTGGTAAACTCAATCAAAATCGGCAAAACAGGAAAGGCTTTCCTTATCGGCGCGAACGGTCAGATTATATCATGGATTGACGACAGCAAAACTGCTTCTGACTATATCGGCGACGACCCCTCGCTTGAAGAACTGTATCGCCTTATCCTTTCAAAACATACCGAAGGCACCGTTACCATTAATAATAATGAAAAAAAGATAGTTTATATCCAAACACTTGATGTGCTCGACTGGAAACTTTGCGTAATGATTGACGATTCTGAACTTTCCGGCAGTATTAATAAGCGTTTTGCCGAAGGAATGGCTGTTCCGCTTGTGGGACTTATGTTTATTCTGGCGGCTTGCCTGCTTATTATAGGCTATATGAAAAGGGTAATCGAAAAGGTAACCCGCTTTGCAGACATAAATAATCCCGATGCCGCTTCTATAAATATTACGGAATCCGACGAATTCGGCGTTATGGAAAACCGCCTTAACGATATGCGAAACGCTCTCATCGAATCTGCTAATAAAGCGGCTTCGGCGAATCAGGCAAAGTCGGAATTCCTTTCACGTATGTCACATGAAATACGCACGCCGCTTAATGCTATAATCGGCATGACTGCTCTTGCGAAGCGAACCTCTGAGATGGCGAAAATCAAACAGTACCTCGACCACACCGACGAATCCGCCCACAGACTGCTATCATTAATTAATGACGTGCTTGATATGTCTAAAATCGAGAGCGGAAAGCTTACTATTTCCGCTAACGAATTTGACTTCACGAAGATGATTGAAAATGCCGTAAATGTTATATCGGAACAGGCGCGTGAAAAGAATATCGCGTTTAAACACGATTATCACTATCGCTTTTCAAGAACTGTTTTCGCGGATGAACTCCGCATTTCGCAGATTGTAGTTAACCTTCTTTCTAATGCAGTTAAATTTACGCCGGAGGGCGGAGAGATAAGGCTTGATGCTGACGTTAACGAAGACGACGACGGCAACTTACGTTTGAATATTTCGGTTATCGACAACGGTATAGGGATTGCTCCCGAAAATATAGGCAAACTCTTCAAAAGCTTTGAACAGGCTGACAATACCATAACAAGAAGCTACGGCGGAACGGGGCTTGGGCTTGCGATATGCAAGCGCATTGCAGACCTCATGAACGGCGATATTACTGTAAAGAGCGAACCGGGTGTAGGCTCGAAATTTGAGTTTACCGCACCTTTTTCGTGGGGCTCGCCGCTCACTGCGGTAAGTACAGGGAAGACGGCTGCTAATATTAAGATACTTGTCGCAGATGACGAACAGCCGATAACCCTCTATTTTTCCGAACTCCTCCTAACATACGGAATTGTCGCCGACACTGTCGATAACGGCTTTGATGCCGTGAAGATGGCGAAGACGACAAATTATGACATTGTATTCCTCGACTGGAATATGCCGGGCTATTCCGGCGAAGATGTAGCAAGAGACATCAGTGCAATTTCACCCTCGACAAAAATTATTATGATAAGCGGTTATCAGTGGTCGGATATGTCGGCTGCTCTCAGAAAATACGGTGTAACCGACTATATAATGAAGCCTGTTCCGCCCTCGGATATATACAGCAAGATAATTCAGGCGGTTAATATTAATGTATCTCTCGGTGAAGACTTAAACCTTTCGGGAAAGAAAATCCTGCTTGTTGAAGACGTCGAGATGAACAGAATGATTGTAACCGGTCTTCTTGAAGACTCGGGCGCGATTATAATCGAAGCCGAAAACGGGCAAATCGCCGTTGACGAAGCAAGACAGAATAAATTTGACCTTATCCTTATGGATATGCAGATGCCTGTTATGGACGGACTTACGGCGACGAGAGAAATCCGTAAATTTGATAAAGATACGCCGATTATAGCTATGACGGCAAATGCTTTCAAAGAAGATGCCGAAAGATGTATTGCGGCAGGCATGAACGCCCACATAGCAAAGCCTCTCGATACAGATGTATTCCTGTCAACACTCAAAAATTACCTTACTGATAAATCGGAGTAGCGTAAATGAATGTTTTGTTGTTTATATGCTGCATAATCGCTTCAATTTTAAGCCTTATTCTGCTTTCGCAGTTTGACTATGTTGAACTGCGCTCCGATAAACAAAAGCGGACGTTGTGGCTTTCGGGTGCCGCTATTTTAGGGTACTGCTTTTCGTCGGGGCTTGATGCAGTTGTCGCCGACAATCTTTTCGCCGGTTTTCATGTAATCAAGTACGCTTTCCTTACGGCTACACCCTGTGCCGCGTTGTTCTTTTCGCTTCGCCTTAATAATTCCCACCTGCCCGACAAAAAAATCTTCTTCCTTCCGGTATTTTTATTCACCATATTTGATATAGTACTCCTCGTGACAAATCCTTTCCATCACCTTATGTACTCCTACAGCGGTCACGAACGATACGGTTCTCCGGTCACATGGGGTATGCTCTTTCCCGTTCATGCTGCGGTATGCTATTTTATCTCGATTTTAGCGGTGCTTAATTTCATGCGTTACGCCTTTAAACACGGTAAATTATCAACAAGAATTGCTTCTGCTTCAATACTCTTGCCTATAGGTTACAATATCCTCTTCACGCTCTTCCCCCGTGTTTTCAGGATTGATTTCACAGCAGTTTTATACTCAGTAGTCTTTATTATATTTACATTCGCTCTCTATAAAGACAGCCTTTTCGGAATGAACGAGCGGGTGCGTGAACTCTATATTAATCTTATAATGAAGAATTATCCCGCAAACGGCGATTTTATTATCGTTGACGAGGACCTTCAAATAAGGCTTAATACCAATCACGCTTCCGAATTCTCAATCGGCAGAAAATATAACAACGAAGAATGTCCCGGGCTTGATTACATAGACTATTTGCGCGAAATTTTAGGCGACGGCGTAGCACTCTATATGGACAACGCCTTAGCCGAGATTTTAGATTCGCCCCCCGGCACATCCTTTACCCGCACCTATCATCTTGACGTTACCGATTCTTATCTTTCAACCCAACTCGTGCGGTTCGGCGCTACAAACGAACTTCACGGCGGCGTAATGATTATACATACGAATATTTCCGAAACTTATGAATCGCTCCTTCGCGCAAAAGACCTTGCTTCCGAACTTTCTGCGCGCGAACGCTATCTGTCGCTCTTACAAAAATACACCCCCGAAGACACCTCAATCGTACTCTGTGACGACGACAGAATAATTCGCTTTATTACCGCAAATACAGTAAAATTCACCTCTGCAAAACCGACCAGTCACTACGAGAATTTTGTAGGACAAAATTACCTTGATGTGCTTTCCACATACCTTTCCGATGAAGCTGCTGACATTGCCGCTGATGTCTTCGCCGAATGTGACAGGCTCGAATGCGGAACGGTTGTATCCCGCTCTACAGTTTATCCGCTTTCTGACCGTTTTTACAGTCTCCGCTGTGTTAAATTTGCTCCCGCCGAAGGCGTTCACGGCGGCTATCTTCTCGTAATCAATGACGTAACCGAAATCGCCAAAGCAAAGCTCGAAGCAGAAGCTGCTTCTACAGCAAAATCCTCTTTCCTTTCAAATATTTCTCACGAAATCCGTACCCCTATGAATGCCATTATCGGTATGACTTCCCTCGCCCTAAAAGAGGAACTCCCCGACAAAGTAAGGCTCTATCTCAAAAATACCTCCGATGCTTCCGCACGTATGTTAAGTCTCATCAACGATGTTCTCGATTTGTCAAAAATCGAAAGCGGTAAAATGGAAATCGTTAACGCCGATTTTGACTTCTGTAAAATGATGATGAACTCCATAAATGTCGTCTCTCCCCTCGCAAAAGAAAAAAATATCGAAATCGTTATTCCCGAAAAACTCCACTTCACAAATTACCTCCATTCAGACGAACTCCGTCTCTCCCAAGTAATTATAAACCTTCTCTCAAATGCCGTGAAATTTACTCCCGACGGCGGCACTATCTCCGTTCAAGGCGCCCTCTCAGACGACAATATGCTCTCCGTTTCCGTATCCGACACTGGTATAGGTATCGCTCCCGAAAATTTACCCAAACTTTTCGACAACTTCGAGCAAGCCGATACTTCAATAACTCGCCGCTTCGGCGGCACCGGTCTCGGTCTCGCAATAAGCAGGAAAATTACCGAACTCATGAACGGTACTCTCACCGTTTCTTCCGAACTCGATAAAGGTTCTGTATTTACCCTCACTATCCCCGCTCTCTTTACCGGCGAAATATCTTCCGACGAAAGCCTTAAAGACGAAATTTTAATCAACTTCAAAGGTAAACGTATCCTCGTCACCGAAGACATCGAAGTCAATCGCCTTATCGTTACAGCCCTCCTTGAAGACTCCGGCTGCATTATCGACGAAGCCGAAAACGGCGAAATCGCCGTTAATCTCCTCAAAAATAATCCCTACGACCTCGTCCTAATGGATATGCAAATGCCCGTCATGGACGGTCTCTCCGCTACCCGCGAAATCCGTAAGTTTAACCCCTCTGTCCCCATCATCGCCATGACCGCCAACGCCTTCAAAGAAGACGAAAAACGCTGCTTCGATGCCGGTATGGACGGTCATATCTCAAAACCCATAGACGCCGACTCTTTCTTGCTAATCCTTAGCTCGTACTTACGCTAAGGTACGTTGGGGGAGGAGGGGAGCGGTGACAGTGTGGCGCTGCGCCACACTCCCCTCCCCTCCCCCAAACCCCCACCTCCCCCGGACTTTAAACACTTTTCTTGTTTTACTCTTTACTGCAAGCGTTCCGCTTTAATTAGTTTTCTCCACCGGCACTTTATAATAAAAGAAGGGCAGCAGAATAAATTCTGTTGTATGTGAAGTCAAATGGGATTCTTTTCATGGGTCGAGCCGCCTGATGAGACTGCTTCGCTCACCGCTGAAATTGCCGACCTCAAATCAAGCTTCATGTCGCTTCAATCATCCCTTAACAACCGCTCGTTAAGTATCGAAGGTTACGTATCAAATATAATTAAGCTGTATCAGATTCAGAATATGGATGTCGCAAACCTGCGGCGTGAGATTTTATCGTATATTATCCCGAATTCCGAACCCTCCGCAGAGTCTTCCGAAGACATATTCATGCAAACCGACCTCTCTTATCCGAAAGATGAAGATATTAAAGAAGCCTTTGCTTTCGCAAAAACTCCCGGTTCTTCCGCTTATTATAAAGAGGTCATACGTCCTGCACTTGATGGTCTGCCCTTTGCCGTGTCGTTTTATGTTCGTCTTGAGGACCTCTTTACCGCTTCAGACAGTGAGCATAGTGCCTATAAAGCCTTCCTCCGCGACCGCTATATCGACTACCTAATATACGACGAAAATAGAATAATCTGCGCAGTACTCCTCCCGCACAAAGATTCCGTAATTTCCGAAACTAAAAAATACCTTGATTTTATAGAGCGTCTTTTAAATATCTTTAATATATCGTTATTATACGAGCCGTCACTTGAAGAACTTAAAACATTCCTAAATGAAAAGAGAGAGAATTAATCTCCCTCTTTTTTACGTTTTTCACAATTTTCATAGTAGGGGCAGGTAGCGCAATGCCCTTTCTTTTTTTGTTTAATCATATAGCCGATTGCAAAACACAATAGCACAACAAGCACCAATATCACTACAGCAGAACCGATAATAGTTTTCATAAAACCTCAAATCTTATTCATGTACGGAAAAGCGCTAAATCCGAACGCGTGTAATAAAAAACGAAAGAAAATTATAACTAAAGCGGAACGTGCGAAACAAAGAGTAAAACAAGAAAAATGTTTAAAGTCCGGGAGGGGTGGGGAGTGTGGCGCAGCGCCACACTGTCACCGCTCCTCCCCTCCCCCAACGTATCATCCCCGTACCCAGTACTCTATAGTACTCGCCATATGTTGTAGACGAGGAAAGAGACTAAGTAGGCGAAGATAGTTTGGTATGCTATGGCGAAGATGGTCCATTTGGGGGAATTCATTTCGCGGCGGAGAGCGCCTATGGCGGCGAAGCAGGGGGCGCAGAGGAGGTTGAAGAGCAGGAAGCTGTAGGCGGCTGGGGGTGTAAGGTGGGAGGAGAGGATGGAGTTTATATTGCCGTCTGCTGAGAATAATACTGAGAGGGTTGAGACTACGTTTTCTTTTGCGGCGAGACCAGTGATTGAAGCTACTGCCATCTGCCAAGA
>JAISHJ010000023.1 GCA_031262625.1 Ruminococcus sp.
TATCCCGAAAGATTTTTTGACTGCGGTATCGCAGAAGCAAATATGATGGGAATCGCAGCAGGACTTGCGGCTGCCGGTAAGAAAGTTTTCGCAAGTTCATTCGCAATGTTTGCGGCAGGTAGAGCGTACGAAATTGTCCGCAACTCGATTGGTTATCCTCATCTTCCCGTAAAAATCGGTGCTACTCATGCGGGTATTTCGGTAGGTGAAGACGGTGCGTCTCACCAGTGCTGTGAAGATATTGCGCTAATGCGTACTATCCCCGGAATGACAGTTATCAACCCTTCCGACGACGTTGAAGCGAAAGCGGCAGTTTTCGCGGCGATGGATATTGACGGACCTGTTTACATTCGTTTCGGAAGACTCGCTATTCCTGTTATAAATGATTATGACGGTTACAAATTTGAAGTAGGAAAAGGTGTAACGCTAAAGGACGGTTCAGACGTAACAATTATCGCGACAGGACTTCTCGTTTGCGAAGCGCTTGAAGCCGCAAAAACTCTCGAAGCTGACGGTATAAAAGCCCGCGTTATAAATATCCATACAATTAAGCCGATTGATTCCGAAATTATTATCAAGGCGGCTAAGGAAACAGGATTACTTATTACAGCGGAGGAACATTCCGTAATCGGCGGCTTAGGCTCGGCTGTAGCTGACGTTGTAACAGCTTCCGTTCCCGTTCCGGTAGTTAAAATCGGTGTGAACGACGAATTCGGTCATTCCGGTCCTGCGCCCGAACTTCTTAAAGAATTCGGACTTTCTGCTGAAAATATCGTTAAGACAGTTAAGGCTTCAATGTCACTCAAAAAGTAAATTTTCATTATTAAAGAAAGGGAGGCGGATTTTTCGCTTCCCTTTTTTACAAAGTTTCGGAGCGATTTTAATATGAACATCAAAGAAAAAATAACAGCTTTGCGCGAAAAATTAGAGCGGGCAAACTATCAGTATTACGTCTTAGATAATCCTGATATCGACGATTACGAATACGATTCAGCACTCGAAGAACTTATAAAACTTGAGCGCGAATATCCGGAATTTGACGACCCTAATTCTCCCTCAAAACGTGTAGGCGGCGAAGCTCTGACTACCTTTGAAAAGGTAACCCATGCCGTACAGATGGGGAGTTTACAGGATGTTTTTGACCTTTCGTCTGTAGCAGAATTCGTTAATAAATGCAGAGAAACTATACCGAATGTGAGTTTTATAGTTGAACGCAAAATTGATGGTTTATCGGTTTCGCTCGAATATGAAAACGGTTTATTTACACGTGGTTCAACACGCGGCGACGGTTTTACAGGAGAAGATGTTACAAATAATCTTCGGACAATAAAATCAATTCCGACAAAACTTTTCGGTGATAATATACCCTCATTTATCGAAGTGCGCGGCGAAGTTTTCATGCCTATAAACTCTTTTGAAAAGTTAGTGGAAAATCAGCTTGAAAACGGTGAAGAACCGGCTAAAAATCCGCGTAATGCGGCGGCAGGCTCACTGCGGCAGAAGAATCCGAAAATTACTTCAAAGCGAAATTTAGATATTTTTATCTTTAATATTCAACAAATCCGTGACGTTACGCTTTCCTCTCATGCGCAGTCTCTCGATTACCTTTCAAAACTCGGATTTAAGGTAAATAAATATGAAAAATGCAATGATTTTGAAAGCGTAAAACTTGAGATTGAACGAATAGGCAGTGAGCGTGGAAAACTCCCCTTTGATATTGACGGCGCGGTAGTTAAGGTAGATAATTTTGCCGACAGAGAATCACTTGGTGCGACATCAAAATTTCCTAAATGGGCGGTTGCCTTTAAATATCCGCCGGAAGAAAAAGATACAATACTAACCGGAATTGAACTTAATGTCGGGCGAACAGGCGCAATAACTCCGACAGCCGTCTTTGAGCCGCTTTCCCTTGCGGGAACGACAGTTTCAAGAGCAGTTCTTCATAATCAGGATTTTATCACGGAAAAAGATATACGAATCGGCGATAAAATTCTTGTACGAAAAGCCGGTGAAATTATCCCGGAGGTTATAAAAAGTATTTCGCATGAAGCGGAATCGGAGCCGTTTATCCTTCCTGAAAATTGCCCTGTCTGCGGTGAAAAAGCAGTAAAATTTGATAATGAATCGGTGCTTCGCTGTGTAAATATCGACTGCCCGGCAATACGGCGGCAGGCAATAATTCATTTTGTCAGCAAATCGGCAATGAACATTGACAGCTGTGGTGAAGCGGTAATTACTGCGCTTTTAGAAAGCGGATTAATTGAGGATGCAGGCGACCTCTATAGCTTAACTGAAGATGAAATTGCCGCTCTTCCGCGAATGGGGAAAAAGTCTGCGGTTAATTTAATAAAAGCAATTGAGGACAGCAAAAAAAATCCTCTCGACAGAGTAATTAATGCAATAGGAATTCGCGGAATCGGTGCGGAAACTGCAAAGCTTCTTTGCGCAAATTATCCTTCGATTGAAAAAATCAAAGCCGCAATGGCACGTGAGTTTGAAAATATCGACGGTTTCGGCGAAACTCTCTCTGAAAATGTTGTTGATGCAATGACGAATCCGCATTATATTAAGCTTTTAAAAAAGCTTGAAGATGCAGGAGTAAAAATGTCATACGAACTTCAAAAATCGTCTGACACACGTTTTGCGGGGAAGACTTTTGTTCTTACGGGAACGCTTCCGACATATTCGCGTGATATGGCAAAGAAAATAATCGAAGATTTCGGCGGAAAAGTTTCAGGAAGCGTAAGTAAAAAGACCGATTATGTTTTAGCCGGCGAAGATGCAGGAAGTAAACTTACCAAAGCGCAATCTTTAGAAATTGCTATCATTGACGAAGAAGATTTCAATAAAATGTGCGAATAAAATTTGCACAAATTAACTGTATAATTAAAAAAATCGGCGGAATCTATTCACCGCCGATTTTACTCGTTATGTTCCGAAACGATTAATGAAATCGCTTCTTTTATGCACTCTATTGTAAGTATATCATGCTCTCCGCCGCGCTCTCCGTCAAGGGTAAATGGCAGCGGTGTTTCTGATTTAATAGTCAATTTCGCAGTTTTAAAACTATAGATATAAGGGCTGTCAAAATCGAGATTAATAACCGTGTTAATTAGCGCTGCAATCTGTGACGGAGGAACAGCGCGAACGAAAACACATTCAAAAATTCCGTCCACAAGACTTACATTATCGCCGGTAACTCCTTTCATCCCGCCGACAGATGTTGCGTTCGCAGCCATACCGAATAAAAAATCGTCCGTTTCGGTTTCGCCGTCATGTGAAACGGTGAGATGAAAAGGCTTTATCGAACCGAGGGAAGAAACACCTTTCATCATATACGCAAAAACGCCGAAAATATTTTTCATCTGTTGGCTTGTTTCGTAACTCACATTCGTAAATGCTCCAAACGCCGCAACATAAGTAAAATATTCGTAAGTCTGTGCAGTATCGAGCCGCCCGATGTCAAACCTCTTAGCAGTCCCCGTCATAACCATCCGCGCCGCTTCGTTCATATTGAGCGGAATATTGTGAGAAGCCGCGAAATCATTCATCGTTCCGGCAGGAATATATCCGAGAGGAATCTGTGCGCCGGAGGACATAACCCCCTTAATCACTTCGCCGAGAGTACCGTCACCGCCGTTCGCAACAATAATATCGGCGGAGTTTTTTTCAAAATCGACCGATTCAGCTGCATTGAAAGCATCAAGCGCACCGCGTGTAGGGTGCGCGATAACGTCATAACCGTACTCAGAAAAAATATCAATAATGTCAAAAAGATGTTGGCGAATAAGTCCGCGCCCGGCAGTAGGATTATAAATAAAAAGTAATCTTTTCATAATTTTTAATAAGCGAATCTGCTTAATTTTCAGTGCTTTTCGTTGATTTTATTTTCTCATAAGCTTCTACCGCAAGCTTATCGCAGCGTTCATTTTCCGGGTGATTATTGTGTCCCTTAACCCAGACAAATTTAACTTTGTGCGTTTCAGTAAGCGTTAGGAGTTCTTCCCATAGGTCGCTGTTAAGTGCCGGTTTGCCGTCGGCTTTTTTCCAGCCTCTCGCCTTCCAACCCTTCGCCCAGTTTTTTGCGAAACCGTCACAAACATATTTCGAGTCTGTAGTTACCGTTACTTCACAGGGGTATTTGAGTGCTTTTAGCCCTTCAATTACAGCGCGAAGTTCCATGCGGTTATTGGTAGTTAGTACTTCCCCGCCGGAGATTTCCTTTTCTTTGCCCATAGCGCGGAGTATACAAGCGTACCCGCCCGGACCGGGATTTCCCGAACAGGCTCCGTCAGAAAAAAGTTCAACTTTCAAATGTTAACTCCAAAAGTAATAATATTATGCGAGATTTTTACTTACTATATTCAAAATTTATTTTACTTCAAGCCCATAGCTTCGGATAAGTTCTGCAATACCGCGCCTGTAGGGCATAATTAGCGGCGTAAGTACGAATCCGGGCGAATTTGTCGTAATCTGAAACGCAGTTATAACGGAAGAACTTCCGTCAGTCGGAATAGAAATGGTCTCCCCCCGTGTCTTAATTATAACCGTCCCCTTAATTAATGTGTTGTCGTAGGAAGCGTAAACAACATCAATTTCACCGATAGTATTATTTAATTTTTGCAGATCAATATATACCGCACGGCGCAAATTTGTGTGAAGATAACTTATCGAATTATTTACTGCGCAGTCATTCCCGAAAAAGATGAGATTACGGCTGTCACGCATTATCATGCTTCCGTCATGTAAAAAAACATAAGCGTCTGCATTAGAATCTGTCATAAATTCAATCTCAAGGTAATCGTCCGGGCGAAGAGGATAATGCATACCGCGTGTAATTACCGTCTTTCCCAAAACCGGAGGTTTAGGTAAAATTGAAGTTATGCCGCTTCCGACATTTTTTCTCGGGAAAGCAGTTACTTTTTGTACGGAGGATGAAATCTGCTCCGAAACTTTCTGCACCAAATTATCGTTATTATTAATTTTATTTACAACAGTTGCAGTATTAAGTAAATCCGGCAGAACAGGCTGTATGCCCTCCGGCTCAAAAAGAAGCGGTGCATAACCCTTTAGCGGAACTTCCGTTAAAGCCTTTGCGGTAAATATCATTTTACGATATACAGCGGTCTTTATATAAATGCTTCTTCTTATTACAGAACCGGCTTTCGCGCCCGGAAGCCTTATTCCTAGTGTATTTATCCCGGGGGTTAATTTACTTACCGAAACTGCTGCTCCACGCTCTGCGATAATATCGCAGGCGGCGGGAACATTAATCTTAATAGTAAATTCAAACGGTTCATCGGCAGGAACACCGCCTATATCAAGGGCGTATGGTATATCAAAAAAGCCCTCCTCCGACACATTCCCGATAACACTGCCGTAAACAAAAACATTTTCGAGCATAGTATCAGACGACATTAAGAGCGCGGGAGAATTAGGAGAAGCAGCTTCAAGACTGATATTTTTAACGGTTACTTTTCCTGAACTGATATTGAGTGCGGCGGTGCTTGTATCGCGAATATATAAAACAGAGCCTCCGCCGTCAGTCACAGAGGGGCGGTTAATCAAAAACGGTCCCTCATATTCGCCCGCCGGAATATTAATCCCGGCGTCAATCATTTCTTGAATTTCCATTAAAAGCTCACTAAGTATTTTTTAAGAGTAAAGTTTCCGAAAGTCCCAAAAGGAGCGATAAAAGCATCATCACAGGGATAACATCGTCTCCGAAAGCAACCGGAAGCGGGCGAAGAATAAACGCAAAGAAAATAAACATAGCAACGAGCAAAACTGCCGTAAGAACTCCGAAAAGTTTATAAACAACGCGGAATTTCTTACAGTGCTCAATAATTCCTACTGCATCCGAAAATGCATCTGCAAAATCTTCAGTATTTGTAACAATATCCGCCGCTTTTTTTACACCGTCCTGCGACACATTCGGTGCGATTTTTACGTCTGCCGCAGAAAGTATTGATGCAACATCAAAAACAATAGAAGCGGTCTTTTTATCGGGAGTAAGACTGTCATTTTCAGACGTATATTTACCCGAGAGACGAAGTGTATTTATAAGATATTCATCGTAAACCTGTGATTCGTATGTAGGAAGAAGGCTTATGAGCATTGTTTCGGAAGCGGTATTTACAGCCTTTTTTACAGCAAATGTAGGTACCGCCGGGAAAACGAAAAACCCAAGTATAAGCCATCCGTCCTGCGGCAATAAACCGTTTCTGATCCGACTGTGGTTAACGGCAAGGAGTCTTATACGCTTTCCTTCGCGGGATAAAAGAGTGAGGTTTGACGTAAGCTTTTCGCGTATCGCATCGGTTAATTCTTCCCGCCCGCCTTCGCCTATAATTAGCGACTTGCCGAAAAAGTCAGGTTTTCCGTAATATTCGGTAGCAATTACGCCGTTACTGCGAAAAGATGCCGCGGCATAACCGCTTTCGGGTAGAAACGGAATTTCCGCCAAAAGATCAACATTTGCCATTTCCGTATCATCATCGCCAAGTCCGGCAAAATGCCGTAAACTAATCATATCAGTATCTTTTGACAGAGCAGAAAAACTTTTTGTGAGTGTCTTAATGTTGTCAATTACAAGCCCTCTAATCGGGTCGGGCAGCAAATTTATATCAGTCATATTTTGATATTCGGAATTACTGTTGTCAGGAGTTACAGCGAAAAATACAGGCTCACCCGAAGGGTAAAAAAGTTTTGCATCCGCGGCGATATTATTAATTTTTCCGGCAGTTTCAACCGCTCCGGGTTTGTTAACGGTTATGTTATGAAATTTCGCGAAAACTTTCGCCAGAAAGTTCGCGGAAGTGCAAAAAGGTGTTGATAAACTGACAATCGCGAAAACTAAAACCAAATTGTCAAGGAGAGCCTCATAAGTTCCGAGTTCTATCATTTCTCCCGCAAAAAAGCGGATTAGGAATAATGCTAATCCCAAGACACCGGCTCCGAGAGTTGCCCATGAAAATATATCGTTTTTTCTAAACTCGTAGTTTTCATCATTCGTTATTTCTGTCTGTTTAGAGTTTGAGCCGACTTCTACAGTGATATTACCGGCATAAACGGTCGAACCTGCGTTAACATAATAGCTTTCTTTCCGTGCTCTGCCGGCTTCCGGCTTTTTTTCTGTTAAACTGCCGTTCTCATAAACATACGCTTCCCCCGCGACAACATCGCCTGAAAGAGGTATATATTCACCTCCGGAAAAGGAGATACTGTCGCCGGAACTTATTTCCGAAACAGAAAGTAAACGCTCACCGGTAGCGGCGTTTTGTACTACCCTATATAGCTTATCATCGTCTTTTTTCCTGTCGGGAGTAGTAAACTTAGCGGTTAAAAACGCGCTTAAAACAGCGTAGACCAAGATTGAAACCGGCGTAAGAAAGTTTCCGGTAAAGGGCAGTAAAACCTCAAGGTAACCCAAAAGGTAAACTATAATGTAAAGAAGTACTAAAAGGTAAATCACGCTGTTTCGTATCGACAACAGCTCTTTCGTAAAACACCGTTTAAATGTCAAGTTCATTCTCCTTGTGTTTTCATAATATAAAGGCTTACTTCGGTGCCGGAAATTGATGCAGTGTACTGATAAGGCATAGAATTATATAGAAGTTCCGTTGCCTTAAGGTTTATGTAAACCGGATGCTCATTCACGTCGTTTGGGTCGTACGCTTCGATGAACAGCATATTAGCATCTTCTTGACTTCGGGACAGTTTCGCCGCAATATAAGGCTTCCCATCTGCAATTAAAACGGACGGTATACCAAGGGTAAGCTGGTTGTAAATTTCGTCATAAGCGTCAAGTCCGTCGATTGAGAATGAAAGCCACTGCACACCGCCCTTGTCGGCGAAATTGTTGTAATAATTAACCGCACGCCATGTTCTGTATTCGTCAGTATCAGCAGGAAGTGCATCTATATCAAATGCTGGGTATTCATAGTTTGTGAAGATACGCTGAGGTTGGAAAGTTATTGCGCGGAGGAAACCGGGTATATCTCTGCCGCCGCCCCAGTCATAATTTGCCGTTAGGATCTGATATTTCCCTTCGAGGGGCTTAAGCGCACTGACGGACAAATCCGAAAGCGGAAGTATTCCGTCAAAAATATTATTAAAATCCCAGCGATCGGTCAGTTTTTTATATGCATCATAACCAGCAGTGTCAGGGAGAAGAACTTCCGATAAATTTTGCTTACCGGAGGTGAAAAACTCGCTGCCCGTGAGGTCGTAGCCGGGTACGTTTGTATTACTGTTAGTAACATAGCCATCTGCCTTAAGCGGCAGCGTACCGCTGTAGTAAGCGGAAGCAAACGCCGCTAAACCGAGATCGGAACCAAATCTGTCATACACTGTGGGAATGTCGTTTACACTCAGCATATCTTCATTTTCAACAAACCCGGAATCTGCTAAAACTATTACTCCTAACTCACCGCTTATTGATTCTTCTGTTCCGACGACAGGCATATCCGCTTCGTTAGCATTAATGCCGATAAATTCTGTTCTGCCGGAATTAACCAGAGTTTCAACCTTTTCGCTTATTGAATCGAAAGTACCGTTATTGACTGCCTGATAGTAAACGCCGCCGGTTTCTTCGGCAATTCTCGATAAAAATTCCGAATCAATTTTCTTACCGAGACCGATTGTTATAACGGAAACATTATTATCTTTTGCGTATGAAATTGCTCTTTCTTCCGTTCCGGAATTGGCATTTGTAGGTAAACCGTCCGTAATAGCAATGATATAGTTGCGGTCGGAATGATAATCCTCAAATGCGTTGACAGCAGAGATTATAGAATTTGAAATCTCCGTTCCGTCAAAGTTTTCGCTCCCTGTCCGTATGCTTTCAAGAGCAGAACACGCCGCTTCATCATCGTCCGTAATTGGAGAAAGAGTAGAGTATTTTAAGGTGAATTTACCCACACCGAAGTTAACATTTTCACCAATGCGTTCAATAAGTTGTTCGGCAAAATCAAGCCGTTTAAATTCAAGATCGTTTTCTTCTGAATCGGCAACAATTTCGTCAGAATACATCGAACCGCTGTTGTCGATAACAAACATTATATTAACGCCGCTGTCCGCCGAAAGGAAATTTCTGTCCGCTAAAAAGTATATACCCGTACGTACCTGTAAGGTGATTATAGCATCGTCGTCCGATATAGTCCCGCCCCCGCCGGCAATCGACATTGTTCCGGTTTCGGGATTATATCTGAAAATCTTTACATCAGGGTTTTCTCCCCATTTTGTAAGGTTAACCTTTGTGAGGTCATAGTAAAGGAAACCTCGGGGATTGTTTTCGTTAAGCGTTATCTCTATACCCGGCGAAAGTATGCCGGGATAATTTTCGACATTCATCGGATATTTAGTTAAATTGCTCTTATAAATATCCCATTTCCCGGTTGCACGAACCATCGCCGGACCAAGCGACATGGAGTAGATGAAAGTTCGCTCCGAATCTTCGGTATGTGTGTCTGATTGACGGCGTATCGGGTCCGTACCTGCCATATATTCAATCCCGTCGGGGACGCCGTCTCCGTCGGTGTCAAATTTTGCGGGAGCAGTACCTGAATAAAGCATCTCATAATGGTCGGTAAGTCCGTCTTCATCTGTATCAAGTTTATAAACCGAAAGGTCGTATTTTTCCTTATCAGAAGCAGAAACGGTGCTGTCCGTTTTCGTTATCGTATTTATAATCTGATGAGTATTAACGGAAAGAAGTGCATTCCGTGCATCCTCCACATCAGCGGCATTAACGGCTCTAACGTAGAAGAAACTCGTAACATAAAGCGCCGCAAGAATAACAAGCGTGATTATTATCATGCTTCTTCCTGCTCTGATTGTTTCGGCATCCGGAACACGCTTTTTGCGTACAGAAGCTTTCGGAATATGTAACTTTTCCGCCTCAATGCGCTCACGCTCTTCAAGTTCTCTTGCCGCAAGTTCCGCCGGTTCAATGCGCTTCTCATTGCGATTAATAACTATTTCTGTTTTGCGCCCGTATTCAAGTTCATATGTATCGCGGTCTGCACCCAAATCATGAAGGAGTCTGCGTTTATCTTCACCCGAATATGTAATTTTATCCTTCGCAACTATAGGCGAATCTGCTTCATAGTCATCGTGAGTAATATATTCGGAAACAAAATAATCCTGTTCATCCGTCAAAGGATCAACGTCCGAATAAATGTCAATATCTGCGGCAAGATCACGTACTGTTTTCTTAACAATAACCTCTTCTGTTTCCGGCGCGAGCATCTTATCAGCAAGATTATTTACATGGTCAAGGTGATTTGTAATTTTATTATTATCATCCATACTAATCTTTACACCTACGGGTATCTATGTAATACTTTTCTCAATTCAGAATGACCGAATACTATACCGCCCGCTCAAAAAGAGAATCGTGATTATTATTTAGTCATACCCTATTATCAGAGTATAACATTTTTATGTTAACAAATTAAAGTTTAGATGTAAATAAATTAAAATGTATGATAAAAACAGTTGTAATTTGGCTGACAAAAACAACAACCCGCTCCCGATTTTATTCGGGAGCAGGTATTTATTCTTAAGCTATGCGGATTTCGATAACGGAGCAGGCAGGAATGGTGAATTTTAACACTCCGCCGATGGTTGAAAAGGCGTTGAATTCGGTAATCTTTACATTTTCCGGCTCGTCAAAGGTATTTTTTGCATCAATCGGACCGGTTAAGATACGTCCGGATATACGCGATAAACTCGGTGATTCTGAGCGAATTTCGTAAGACTTGTCGGCTGAAAGGTTAACGAGAGTTATTGTCGTAATCCCATCTTTTAGCGAAGCAGATGCGGAAAGACAGGGTACACCCGCAGATGCTTCCTCAGTTTGAATATATGTTTCCACAAGATAAGCATCCTGATGAGCTTTAAAGAGGTCGAAAACATGATAGGTCGGAGTAAGCAGCATTTTCTCCCCTTCGGTGAGAATTATTGCTTGTAATACATTAACTATCTGAGCAATATTAGCCATCGAAACTCTGTCGCAGTGGTTGTTAAAGAGGTTGAGATTAACCGCCGCAACAATCGCATCGCGCATTGTGCTCTGTTGGTAAAGGAATCCGGGGTTTGTTCCGGGCTCGGGATTAAACCATGTTCCCCACTCGTCAACAACAAGTCCTACACGTTTTTCCGGGTCGTACTTGTCCATAATACGGCTGTGTTCTTCGATAAGATGCTCCATCTTAAGTGTCTCGCGGAGAGTATCATAGTAAACTTCGGTGTCAAAGTCGGTGGAAGAACCGTGGTCGTTCCAGTCTCCGGTCGGTAAGGTGTAGTAGTGGAGCGCTATGCCGTCAACCATCTTACCCGCGCTTTCCATAAGCTTCTCTGTCCAGTTCCAGTCACCGCCGGAAGGTCCGCAGGCAATTTTATAGAGAGTGTTTCCGCTGTAGTTTTTAAGGAAGGTTTGGTACTGTCTGTAAAGGTCGGAGTAATATTCGACACGCATATTTCCGCCGCCGCCCCAGTTTTCATTACCGACGCCGAAATATTTAAGCTTCCAAGGCTCATCCTTACCGTTTGCACGACGTTCCGCCGCCATAGGGGAATCGCCCGCAAATGTCATGTATTCAACCCATTCGCTCATCTCGCGAACAGTTCCGCTGCCGACATTTCCGCATATGTAAGGCTCACAGCCGATAAGCTCGCAAAGTTCCATAAATTCGTGCGTTCCGAAGGAATTATCCTCCACAAATCCGCCCCAGCAGGTGTTTATCATACGTGTCCGCTCGCCTACACCGTTATGCCAGTGATACTCGTCCGCGAAACATCCCCCGGGCCAGCGTAACACAGGCACTCTGATATTCTTGAGCGCTTCTATAATGTCATTTCTTATACCGTCAGTGTTCGGGATAGGCGAATCTTTCCCGACATAGATGCCATTGTAGATACAAGCGCCGAGATGCTCGGAAAAATGCCCGTAGATGTTTTTATTAATTACGCTGCCGTTTTTAGTAGGGGTGAGCATTAGTTTCATATAATTCTCCTCATGCAGAAATATTTATTTCAATATGTACTGACTACAGATTATAGCTTTCAATCTCCGCCTGAACTGCCTTAAGTCCCGCACGGCGGGATTTATAATCGGGAAGGAAAGTTTCTACAATATTCCAAAATTTTTCGGAATGATTAAACTCAATTATATGCGAAAGTTCGTGTACAATTACGTAATCTATTGACTTTTCGTCCGCCATAATAAGCCGCCACGAATAGTTTATACCGCGCTTAATGCTGCAACTTCCCCAACGGGTTTTCGCCCCTGTGATTTTCACAGAAACAGGTATAGTTCCCATTGTTCTCGCCATTTCGACAGTCCGTCTGGTGAGGTCTCGTGTGGCAAGCTTCCTGTAAAGCTTAATTATCACATTAATGTCGGGTTTATTATCTTCGTCGGAAGTAATATAGAAAACACCGTTCTTAAAAGCCGTTTTGCCTTTTTGTATCGGATATTTTTCGCCTTTATATAAAAGCTTCTCGCCATATTCCATATACACTGCCCCTATCTATTTTAGCAGAAAAATTTCCCGCTGTCAATAGCTAACGAGAAATTTATGAATGTTTGTAATTACCCCGATATGTCTTCGGCGAAACAGCGGTATTATATTTTATCGGCATCTTTTCATCCTGTTTCTTGTATAATATTTCCTTTACCCCTATTACTAAAACAAAGACAGCGAATACGGTTCGGAGGAGTTCCTTGTCGATAAATTTCGCTATAATACTCCCAATAACAGCTCCGATAATGCCTGCAAGTATCGCCGGAATGAGAGGCTTCCAGTTAATGAGTTTATTTTTTGTATGGAGAATTACTGCAAGAAGCGCTATAGGTAAAAAATAAAGAAGGTTAATGCCCTGTGCGGAGAGCTGATCAAAACCGGCAAAAACAGTAAGATATATAATTAAGAGCATACCGCCGCCTACACCGAGCGAAGCAAGTATGCCTGTCACAAACGCCGCAATAAAACTCCAAATCATAACTTTTCCTTAGGTTAATAACATTCGCCCTCCGGCAAGGATAAGTAAGCCGCCGAAGATACGCTTAAGCCATACATTGGAAATTTTTTTAAGTACAAGTCCGCCGATTAAAGCTCCTGCAAGCCCGAACGGAATAAGCGGAAGCGCATCAGACCACTTAAAATCCTGCCCGATGGAGTAAACTATCATAGATACTGCCGAGAGAGGGAGAGTTACAGCAAGACTTGAAGCGTGTGATTCTTTAACGGTTAGTCCTGCGTGTTTGAGTGCGGGAACAGCCGCCACGCCGCCGCCTGAACCGAAAAGCCCGTTAACCGTTCCTATTACCGCTCCGCAAAGAGCATAGTAAAGCTTACCTTTTTTCTTCTTTTCCATAGTATTATTATACAGAAGATTTATCTTTTTATCCTACACCATAATTTACAAAAAAAGGCTCGTTACAAAACGAGCAGAAAATTATTAACTAAAGACTTAATTTTTTCACCTAATATAAATGAAAGCAATTCACATAAGAAAAAAGCTTTCACTAAATAATATGGAAAGCATTTCACAAAAGAAAAGAGGATTTCACTTTCAATACATAAGAGAAAAAGACGAAAAAGTCTCTGGGAAGGGGGTTTGGGGGAAACCCTCTCCTCAGAGAGGGTTTCCCCCAACGTACCCTATAAGACCTAAGCGGAACGTGCGTTATATAGCTTGTAGTAGTCGCCGCGTTTGGCGAGAAGTTCTTCGTGGGTGCCGCACTCGGTGATGCCTTTGTTTGAGACGTACATAATTTTGTCGCAGTTTTGGATGGTTGAGAGACGGTGAGCGATGATGAAGGACGTGCGTCCTTTGAGAACTTGAAGGAGACCTTGTTGGAGAAGGCGTTCGGTTTTGGCGTCGATGGAACTTGTAGCTTCGTCTAATATCAATATTTTCGGGTCGGAAACGAGAGTGCGGGCGAAGGTTATGAGTTGGCGCTGACCTTGGGAGAGAGCTGTTCCGCGTTCGGTTATTATAGTGTCGTAACCGTCTTTGAAATTTTCGATAAACTCGTCCGCACAGACGATGCGAGCAGCGGCGCGGATTTCCTCGGAGGTAGCATCAAGCTTTCCGTAGCGAATATTGTCTTCGACCGAACCTGAGAAAACGAAACTGTCTTGAAGCATAATTCCCATTTGTGAGCGGAGGGACGAGAGGGTGACGTTTGCGATGTCGTTACCGTCGATGAGAACGCTGCCGCCGTTGACGTTATAGAAGCGTGAAATGAGGTTAACTATGGTTGACTTTCCCGCGCCGGTAGGTCCGACGAGGGCTATACTTTCGCCGGGGTTAATTTTGAAGGATAAGTCTTCAAGGATAACAGCACTTTCGTCATAGCTGAATGTAACGTTTTTGAATTCCACTTCGCCTTTGATAACAGGGAGTTCAGTAGCGCCTTCAATGTCTTTTACATTTACAGGCTCGTCAAGAAGTTCGAAAATACGTTCGAGATAAGCGATTGTATTAATGAAATTATTGTAAAGATTGGCAATATTCATAAGCGGCTGCCAAAAGCGCGCCGCGTAGTCTGCCATACCGATGATAGTACCGAAACTCACCCCGGGGATAATGAGAAGTCCGGCAAGGTAAATAAGTACACGGATACTTGCTGCTATTATGTCAATCGAAGGCCACAGAATATTATTCCAAAAAACCGCTTTCATCCATGTGGTGCGGGATTTTTCTGAAAGTCCTGCGAAGATTTTGTCATTTTCCTCCTCGCGGACAAACATCTGTGTAACTCGCGCTCCCTCAAGTCCCTCGTGGAGGTAACCGTTAAGATTGGAGTTTTTGTTTGAAACCTGCTGCCAGCTTCTGCGCTGATTATTTTTTATAGACAGAATTACTACCGCTAAGATAGGCACACCGATCATGATAACGAGAGCCATTCTCCAGTCCATAATGAACATGAAGATAAGAATAAATATCAGGTTAAAAGTCTCAAGAACAAAGTTAATGATACCGTTTGACATAAAGTCCGCGATTTCATTTATGTAGTTAACTACGCGGACGAGGATTTTACCGTGCGGGCGGCTGTCGTAGTATTCAAAAGGCAAACGCTGCATATGTGCGAAAACATCTTTGCGTATGTCGTAGATTATGTCCTGCCCGATAATAGTCATAGTACGCGAACGCGTTTGAGAAAGCTTTACATTAACGACGATAATAGCCATTAAAGTAACAGCAAGCAGAATAAGCATACCGTAATTTTTCGCCGGTATAACTGTATCAATCGCATATTTTGCGATAAAAGGTCCCATAAGCCCGATTATAACCGCAATGCCGGAAATGACAAGTGACATTATCATCTTCTTTTTATAGCGGTTCATGTAAACAAATGCACGTTTTAAGTGTTTTAGGTCAAATGGGGTATCAAGGGTTTCGTCTATATCAAATTTATTACGCGCCAAGATTTTTCACCTGCCATTAAGATACGGATTTTTCGGCGATAGTGCCGTGTTGAAGTTCGTAAATCTGCCTGTAGTAGCCGTCCGGATTTTGTAAAAGTTCCTCGTGAGTTCCGCGCTCGGTAATCTTCCCGTGTGAGAGGATTATTATTATATCGGCATCCTTTGCGGAGGAGATACGCTGCGCAATTATAAGCTTCGTCGGATGATAACCGAGATGATTATTAAGATTATCCTGTATAATCGCTTCTGTTTCAAGGTCAACCGCGCTCGTTGTGTCGTCGAGTATTAATATCGACGGCTTAACCGCTAAGGCGCGCGCAAGGGAGATACGCTGTTTCTGTCCGCCGGAAAGTCCTACGCCGCGTTCGCCGATAATCGTTTCGTAACCTTCTGAGAGTTTCCGCACAAAACCGTCTGCATCTGAAAGTCTCGCGTAAAGGTAAACATCATCTTCAGGCATATTAATGTCGGAAAAGGCAATGTTCCCCTCGACTGTGTCAGACCAAAGAATTACGTCCTGCATAGCAGTACCGATCTTCTTCCGAAGCCCGCGAAGTTTGTGGAAACGTACATTAATTCCGTCAACGGTAACTTCTCCCTCGGTAGGGTCGTAAAATCTTGCGATAAGGTTTATAAGCGTCGTTTTTCCGCTTCCCGTCTCCCCCATTATCGCAACTGTCATTCCCGGCTTAATGTGAAGATTGATATTTTCAAGAGCGTAGCTGTTCGATTTTGAATATTTAAATGATACATTCCTAAAGTCGATTTCACCGTTTATGTATTCGCTGTCTGTTTTAGCATCCTGCCTGTCAACAATCATCGGGCGGGCATAGTAAGCTTCGATAACTTTATTTGCAGAAGCCATAAACCTCTGTAAGTCATTTACAAGGTTACCGATAAAGCGCATGGGGTTCGCAAGCGTCCAGATAAGGCTCGAAAACGCTATATATTCGCCGAAGGTAAGCCGCCCAATCATTACGAAAAGTCCGCCGACAAGCAGATGTACTACCGATAACCCCTGTGCCGCAGATTCTATGTAAGGGAAGTAATGAAGCCAAACAAGCGCAGCATTTTTATTCGCGTCGGAATATTCCTTATTGGCTTTATCGAAACGTTCCTTCTCAAATTCTTCGTGAGCAAAAGCCTTAACAACCCTGTTTCCCGCAATATTCTCCTGTGCGCGGATATTAAGCCCCGAAAATGTTTCGCGAAGCTTAACATACATCGGTCCTACACGTTTGCGGAAAACATTGGATATAATGAGTATCACGGGGGTAAGCGCAAGAAGCGCAAGCGCCATTAAAGGATCAAGTATGAAAAAATAAACAGTAGATGCAGAAAAGAGTACGATATTTTCTATAAGAGTCTTCCCTACCCAAGCGACAACGTGGCGAACAGACTGTAGGTCGCCGGTGAGACGTGTCATGAGGTCGCCGGTACGATTAGTGTCATAATAAGCCATATCCTGACGTTGGATATTAGCAAAAATAGCAGTTCTGATTTTATAGAGCATTGATTGTGATGCGCGCTCATACATCATGTTTGCGGAGAAAAAAGTTACAGAGCGAACAAGCTGTATCGCAACAACCGAAATACAGAGTGTGTAAAGAAGCTGCCGCTGTTCGTTCAGCACGACAGCCGCATTAGGCGC
This sequence comes from Ruminococcus sp., assembly GCA_031262625.1. Lineage (GTDB taxonomy): Bacteria > Bacillota > Clostridia > Oscillospirales > Ruminococcaceae > JAISGY01. The sequence goes on from JAISHJ010000023.1 coordinate 17,095, forward strand.
TTCAATAAACGTATCAATAATTTTTGAGAATATCATCGGTGAAATTATCGTTATTGACTGCGCGATAATCGTACAGATAACAGCGATAAAATAAATACCGCGGTTGCCTTCAAGGTTTTTCCATATCCATTTTAACTGAAACATAACATACCCATTCTTAATTTCGTACTTATACATTATACCATTTATTATTTTTGTAAAAAGGGGTGAAATGTAAATATTTTATAGCTAAAATTTGTATAAAACGTTTATATTCTTACAAACAGAAAAGGATGCTTTTTAACGGCATCCTTCAATCAGTTAAAATATTGATGATGTATTATGTTTCTTTTTATGAATAAGCGTACCCATGTCATACATACCGGGACATTGCCCGCAAAGGAACAGCGCGGCATTAACCGCCCCGACAGCAAAAACTTCCTTTGAATATGCTTCATGCTTAAGCGTTATAACCTCGTCTCTGCCACAAAAACAGAGTTCATGTTCACCGACAATAGTACCTCCGCGAAGAGAACTTATCCCGATTTCATTTGCATCACGTTTTTTACGCTTAGCGTATCGGTCGTATGTATTAATCATCTTCCCGCCGCGTACTTTATTAACCGCATCCGCAAGCATTAACGCCGTACCGCTGGGGGAGTCTATCTTTTGATTATGGTGCTTCTCAATTATCTCAACATCAAAATCCTCTCCGAGAATTTCAGCGGCATCTTGCGCAAGATTTACCAAAAGATTAATACCGAGGGACATATTAAATGTGAAAAACAGAGGTATCTGTACCGATGCTTTTTCTATTTTTTGAATTTGGTCGGAGGAGTAGCCGGTCGTCGCAAGCACAGCCGGAGTTCCGGTCGTAAGACAGTAGTTAAGTATACTGTCAAGCCCGGACGGGTGGGAAAAATCAATGATAACATCAGGTTTAGCTTCAATATCGGTAAAATTTTCATAAACAGGGAAGTCTGAATAAGCCGCAGGATTAAGCTTGTCAATCCCGCAAATTACTAAACAGTCGTTTCGCGCCTTAATTATTGAAGCAATTACGCGCCCCATCTTGCCTGTTGCGCCGGAAATGGCTATCTTTTTTACTTCCATCTTAAATTTCACCTGTTATCAAATTATAATCTGCTCCGATTCCGTATGTTTCCCTCAATCC
>JAISHJ010000032.1 GCA_031262625.1 Ruminococcus sp.
GACGTGGTCTCTCATGCTATAATCTCCGAAGCGAAACGCCTTGATTCTGACGAATTTTACCTTGATATTACTCACAAGCCGGCAGATTTTGTCCGCGGACACTTCCCGGCGATAAATAAGTATCTGCTTTCAAAAGGAATTGACATGACGAAGGACAAAATTCCTGTCTTCCCTTGTCACCACTACCTTATGGGAGGAATTAATGTTGATGTGTCGGGGCAGACTTCCGTAAATCGTCTTTATGCCTGCGGCGAGTGTGCGCATACGGGCGTTCACGGCAACAATCGGCTTGCTTCAAACAGCCTTCTTGAGGCGCTTGTTTTCGGGCGTTCCTGCGCGGAACAGATTACAAAGCGTCTGCGCGAAAAATGGGTAAATACCGACACACTCACAAGCTATAAGTTTTTACGCCGCTCTGATGCTAAGCCTATTCCTTTAGGGCTTCGGACGAAAATTCGGGAGATTATGCAGAAAGCCTGTTTCGTAATGCCCGATATGACCGAAGTTAAGCGCGGTCTGCCGGAAGTAACTACGATTAAAGAGGAACTCGAAAACGGCAATTATATCGTAGATGCAAACTATGTTGAAGCGAAATCTCTCGCCACAGTTGCTTACTTAATTTTACGCGAAATTATATAATTTTATAAAATCTGTCAATAATAATTATCAGAAATGAGAATATTTGTAATACCTTTTATTTTGTATAAAAGGTATTCATAAATTTGCACAAATTTATAACAAAATGTACTTACATTTTTATTCAATTTGTGTTATACTTATAATTGCGGAAAGTTAAGCCGCAAATTGCAGAGAAACTGAGGGCAAACGCCATGAATATCGCGCTTATCGCGCATGACGCGAAAAAGGAACTGCTTGTGCAGTTTTGTCTTGCATACAGCGGGATTTTAGAGAAACATACGCTTTGCGCGACCGCGGGTACAGGTAACCTTATAGTCCAGAAAACAGGTCTGACGGTACAGCCATTTCTCCCGGGGGCATCGGGCGGCGCACAGCAAATCGGCGCAATGATAAGCTGCGGCGAAATTGATCTGCTGCTTTTTTTCCGTAACCCAGTTACAAGGCAAAAAAACGACCCTGACGAATCGGATATTTTAAGGCTTTGCGACTCCCACAATATTCCTGTCGCTACAAATATAGCTACAGCCGAAGCTTTAATCTTGGCTCTCCAGCGCGGAGACCTCGACTGGCGGCAAGGCTCAAGCGGCGCAAACACTGATATTACCGAACTTCTTTCGGATAATCTGTTCTGATTCGACAGTCACGGTTGCGGTTGCATGGCGGCAGTTACAGCGGCGGTTGCATGACTACGGTTACGGCGGCGGTTGCACGACGGCGGTTGCACGTCAGCAGTCACGACACCTCATTAACGATTTCCTTTTTACGGAGAACATATGATACAAAGACCCAAAGGCACGGAAGATATACTTCCGGCTGATGTTTATAAATGGCAATATATAGAAAAAACTCTCACAGAACTTGCTTCACTTTACGGCTTTTATGAAATTCACTTCCCGGTATTTGAGTATACCGAGCTTTTTGCGCGTTCTGTCGGCGAAAGTTCCGACATTGTCGGTAAGGAAATGTACACTTTTAACGATCGCGGCGGACGAAGCGTTACACTGCGCCCCGAAGGCACAGCCGGCGCGGTAAGAGCATCGCTTCAAAACGGCTTGACGAGCGGAAATTTCCCCTTACCGCAGAAGATTTGGTATAATATTACTGCTTATCGTTACGAAAATGTCCAGAAAGGCAGACTAAGAGAATTTCATCAGTTCGGCGCGGAGGTTTTCGGGAGCAATTCCCCTTACGCGGATGCCGAACTTATCGGCTTTGGAGCGCAGATTTTCGCGAAATTCGGGCTTAATAATATCGACCTTGAGATAAACTCAATCGGCTGTAAAGAGTGCAGAAAGACTTATACTGCCGCGCTTAGAGAATATTTTGCGAAGCATATAGAAACTCTTTGCGACACCTGTAAAAATCGTCTCGAAACTAATCCTATGCGTATACTTGACTGTAAATCTCCCATTTGTAAAGAGATTGCGGCTGATGCGCCGATAATTTTAGACTACCTCTGTGACGAATGTAAGGAACATTTTGAAAAATTACAGCAGATTCTTACTATAAACGGCGTGAAATATACTGTCAACCCGAGGATAGTACGCGGGCTTGATTACTACACGAAAACCGTGTTTGAATTTATAGCTTCCGGCGTAGGCACGCAGGGGACAGTACTCGGCGGCGGACGTTATGACGGGCTTTTTGAAGAAATCGGCGGTAAGCCTACCCCCGCGCTTGGCTTTGCTATGGGGATAGAGCGGCTTCTTCTTGCTATGACGGAGCAGAAAGCGTTTTTACCCGAACCCGTAAAGCCTATCTATTATATCGGGAGCGGCGCTTCCGATAATGAGAAGCAGAAGGCGCTTGAAATTGCCGCAGGGCTACGGAAAAAAGGCTTTAGAGTCCTCACCGACATTTCCGACAGAAGCTTCAAAGCGCAGATGAAATACGCGGACAAAAGCGGCGTGAAATTCGCCTGTATTATCGGCGAAAACGAAATTCAAAGCGGCGAGATACGTATGAAAGACATGACTACCGGGGACGAAAAGATTGTAAAGATTGAGGAATTAATGTAAAATGGCTGAGACAATGGGCAGTATGAAACGCACCGGCTATTGCGGAACGGCAGGCGGCGCGGGTAGCGCTGGCGGCGTGGGTATAGCGGCAGGCGCGGCGGCAATTCCGGGCGGTACAGCGGCAGAAATTGCGAATGTAGGCGACACCGTCACCGTTGGCGGTTTCGTAAAGAAAAGCCGCAGACTCGGGAGCAACCTTATCTTTATAGACCTTCGCGACCGCACGGGGATAGTCCAGCTTGCCTTTGACGACAGCACTCCGCGTGACGTTTTCGAGAAGGCTCTCCAGTGCCGGAGCGAATTTGTACTTATCGCCAGCGGTGAAGTAAGAGCGAGAGAGAAAGCCAACCCCGATATTCCTACCGGAGCGGTTGAAATTGCCGTTTCCGAAATGAAGATTCTGTCAAAAGCGGAGACCACTCCGTTTGAAATTGTTGACGACAGCAACGCTAATGAGGAACTGCGCTTAAAATACCGCTATCTTGATTTGCGGCGGCAGGTGCTCCAAAAAAATATGATTACAAGGGGCAAGATTACCAAAATTGCCCGCGACTATTTTTACGACAACGGCTTTTTGGAACTTGACACGCCGTGCCTTATGAAATCAACTCCCGAGGGCGCGAGGGACTATCTCGTTCCGTCGCGGATTCATCCCGGTGAATTTTACGCCCTCCCGCAGTCTCCCCAAATATACAAACAACTCCTTATGATTTCGGGGTTTGACAGGTATGTACAAATTGCAAAGTGTTTCCGTGACGAGGACCTTCGTGCCGACCGTCAGCCGGAATTTATGCAGATTGACCTTGAGATGAGTTTTGTTGATGTTGACGACATATTAAACACCGCCGAAGGCTTTATAGCAAAGCTTTTCGACGAAGTTTTAGGGGTAAATATACCCTTACCGCTTCCGCGTATTACTTATACCGAAGCTATGGAAAAATACGGCTCTGACAAGCCGGATACGCGCTTCGGGAATACTATAGAAGACGTTACTGAAGTACTTAAAGACACTGAATTCGGAGTGTTTAACATTGCTATTTCAGAGGGCGGCGTAGTCTGCGCTGTAAACATAAAAAATTCCGCTTCTGTCTATACCCGGAAAGAAATGGATAAGCTTATCGAATACGCGAAGGGTATCGGCGCAGGCGGCATACCTTATATAAGGTGGGCTGATGAAAAGCCGAACTGCTCTTTTGCGAAATTCCTCCCGGAAGGAAAGCTTGACGAAATTTTGACTGCGACAGGCGCTGAAAAGGGCGACATTATCCTCTTTGCGGCAGGGAAGAAAAATAAGGTTCTGCCCCTCTTGGGCGCGCTCCGTAATGTAACCGCCGCGAAACTCTCTATCATCCCTGACACCTTCAATTTCCTTTGGGTAGTTGACTTCCCCTTCTTTGAATTTAACGAAGAAACTTCTAATTGGGATGCTATGCATCATCCGTTTACTATGCCCAAAGACGAGTGCTTAGAATACCTCGAAACCGCTCCCGAAAAGGTTTTCGCGAAGGCTTTTGACCTTGTGGTGAACGGGACGGAACTCTCCTCCGGCTCTATGCGTATTACCGATTATGAACTTCAACAGAAGATGTTCCGTCTTTTAGGACTTACTCCCGAAGAAATAGAAGCGAAATTCGGCTTCTTAGTTGACGCTTACAAGTATGGCGCACCTCCCCACGGCGGCATGGGAATCGGTCTCGACCGTCTCGCTATGATTGTCTGCGGCGCGGACAGTCTCCGTGACGTAACCGCTTTCCCGAAGGTTCAAAACGCCTCGGAACTCATGAGCGGCTGCCCCTCTCCTGTTGACAGCGACAGCCTTGATATTTTGGGAATCGCTATAAAATGAGCGACAAGCCTATAATAGGTACTCTTAACGAAAAGTCTGTCCACGCCTTCCTTAAAAGCCGTTTCGAGCAGTACTCAGACTCCCACGAAATAAGGGTCGGGCGTTTTATAGCAGACATTGTGGGCGAAAACGGAATTATAGAGATACAGACTGGAGCGTTCGAGAATCTTAAAAAGAAGCTTGAAGCGTTCTTGTCGGTGGGAAGGGTTACTATAGTTTACCCTGTAGTTATTAAGACCACAATCTACAATGTCGAGACTAAAAGAAAATATGCTTCTCCGAAAAAGAAAAATAAGTTCAGCTTCTTAAGCGAAGCGTATAAAATCAGAGAATTTTTACAGAATGAAAATCTTCACTTTGTCTTAGTACTCCTGACCGTTATCGAAAACCGCTCCGGAAAAGGCAGAGAAGCGGTAAAACTTAATCGTTTACCGAACGAAATTATCGACGAAATTACACTTAATTCGCTTGACGACTGGCGCATTTTTACAGACGGACTGCCCGAAATTTTCTCACAGAAGGATTTTTCCGCACATTCCGGACTTTTCGGAATGTACGCGTGGGGCGCGCTCCAAACACTCCTCTCTTTAGGGCTTGCAGCCGAAACCGACAAGAAAGGCAGAACGAAGCAGTACAAAATATGTTAATTTTAGCGTCAGCTTCACCCCGGCGTAAAGAGCTTCTATCGCTTATTACTACTGAATTTGAAGTTTGCCCTGCCGAAATAGAAGAGACACTCCCGGAGGGGATTGCTTCTGATGAAGTCGCGGAGTACTTAGCGATAATAAAGTGCTTAGACGTTGCGAAAAAATTCCCGAAAGACACTGTAATCGGCTGTGACACCGTTGTGGTAAAGGACGGCATTTTAGGGAAACCTGCCGACAGTGCGGATGCAAAGCGTATGCTTAAAGTTTTGTCGGGTACTCCACAGTGTGGTACTTCCCACTCAGTCTATACAGGCGTTTGCATATTCAAAGCCGGCAAAACTCTAAGCTTTACCGAAGAAACTATCGTAACATTTGCAGAAATCCCCGAAAGCTTAATGGACGACTATATAAAAACGGGAAGTCCTTTCGATAAGGCGGGCGGTTATGGAATACAGGACGATCTCGTTAAGCTTTTCACGAAATCTATTGTCGGAAACTATGAAAATGTAATGGGACTGCCTGTCGCTTCGCTTTACAAGAGATTATTCTGAAAAACTGTCATACCAAAAATTATCAAGCCGGAAAATTTAGAGATAGTATCATGGAAATTGAGTATTTTACCGAAACACGAAAACCCTCCGACATTGTTGAACTCTATACTTCTCTCGGCTGGTACGGGCTTCCCGGCTATACAGACGAGGAAATCGACAGGGCTGCCGAAAACAGCTTCTATTCGGTTTTCGCCTATGACAAGCGAAAACTCGTCGGTCTCGGGAGAGTAGCTTCGGACGGAAAAACCGTCGCTGTTATGAGCGGAATCTGCGTAAGACAGGACTACAGGCGGCGCGGTATCGGCGAGGGGATAGTTTCGCGACTTGTTTATTTTTGCCAATCGGGGCAGTATTGCGTGACGGTACAGCTTTTTTGTGAGGACAGCTTAAAACGCTGGTACGAACGCTTAGGTTTTGAGCGCTGCTCATACGGTATGCGAAAGCCTGCCTGTGAAGAAAAACTCTGCGAGTTGCAGCGCGAATTCAATAATATCTACGGTATAGAACAAATTTTAGAACATATTCCCGATTTTTACTGGTACAATTTCGACTCCTTCGGCGAATTCAGGTTCTACGCTTCAAAAAATCAAAGCGGCGAAGATATTCCGAATTTACATATGACATTTTATGTAAACGAGCCGAAGGCACTCTCCTGCGAACTTATTTTCGACAATGTGCAGAATTTCGAGATCGGGGTTAAAGGTTTGCGAACGCCGCTCCAAGCCCTCGGGATAGTGAAAGCCGGCGAAAATTACAGAGTTTGCTCTCTCGAAGACGATGATATTAATTTTTACTGCGAAAATTTCAGGGTGATAAATGCTCAAGTCATATAAAACGGCGGGCGGTACGGCAGAGGAAATCACGGATAGCGCACAGACAGCGCGGACTGTTAAGACTTCAAGCGTTGCCGAAACCGAACAAGCGGGCGTTGATTTTGCAAAGCTTCTCCGCCCCGGCGACACTGTCGCCTTTTTCGGCGGTCTCGGCGCAGGGAAAACCGCCTTCATCCGCGGGTTAGCAAAGAATTTCAGCTTCACCGAAACCTCAAGCCCTACTTTTACTATCGTCAACGAATATATAAACGAAAATATTAAAATTTACCATTTCGATATGTACCGCATAAAATCCGAATCCGATCTCGAAAGTATCGGATTTTACGATTATACAGATGGTATTAAGCTTATAGAATGGTATGAAAATATCGCCGACTTCGGTGTTGAAATAACCTATACAGTAAGTATAGAAATTACCGGCGAAACCGAGCGATTAATTACTATAGAAGAAAAATAATGAAAATTTTAGGACTCACCACCTCCGGGAAGTACTTATCGGTTGCTGTTACAGAAGGCACAGAAATTTTGTCGGAGAAGACTTTTTTAGCGGAACGTTCCCACTCTGTACTCCTCCTCCCCACAATAATTGAGTGCTTAGAAGCCGTCGGGCTT
>JAISHJ010000070.1 GCA_031262625.1 Ruminococcus sp.
TTCCGCAAGAGAATAAAGGAAGAAAATTATGAATAATATTACAAAAAACAGTAAAGTACTTCGGACACTGTCGCCCTCCATCTGCTTTTCACTCCATATCTAAATAAGTATACAAACTATATTATATATCATATTTCGCGTTTTGTCAATATGGTTATGCTTATATGTAAACAAATTGACATTTCTAAGGGGGAATTTTTACGGCTTATAACCGCCAGGCGGCAATAGACTACGCTAACAAATGGGCTTTGTCGAGAAATCCTAACTACTATGATTTTGAAAATATCGGCGGAGACTGCACAAACTTTGCTTCACAGGCGCTTTTTACAGGATACGGAGTACAAAACTATAAGCCCACATTCGGCTGGTACTACAACAGTCTACATGACAGAGCGCCCGCGTGGTCCTCCACCGAGTATCTCTATAACTTTTTGACGACAAATAAAGGCGCGGGTCCGAAAGCCCGCGAAGTAAAAATATTTGAGGTACAACCCGGAGATTTGGTGCAGATGTCTTTTAAGGACGGCGTTTTTACCCACACGCCTTTCATAACCGAAGTAGGAAGCCCAGCAACCCTTGCGAATATTAAGGTTGCGGCACATTCCGACGACAGTATCGACCGCCCGCTTTCGACTTACACTTTCGAAAAGATCAGGTTTTTACATATGCTGTAATCTTTAACATAGCCTTAGAGGTAAATGCCGCAAGGACGGCTTTTCCGATATCGAAAGGAATAAACGGTATCGCGGTTAATTTAAGCGCAGTGAAAATGTCTGTATTCGCCCAAAAGCTGTACTGAACGCTTCCGAAAAGGTAGCAGAGACTTAAAGCTAACAGCACAGAAAGAGCAATTCGCAAAGCAGTTTTGCCCTTAATACCGTTTTTCGCGCCTATAGAAACAGCAAGGGTCATAAAAGGGTACGCGATTAAAAAGCCGCCTGTAGGACCGAAAAGCACCCCGAAACCTGCCTGAAATCCCGCAAAAACAGGCGCGCCGACCAAACCGAGTATGATATAAGCGGCAACCGACAAAACCGCAAATCGCGGCGGCAATAAAAAGCCTGTCAAAAAAACTCCGTATACGCCGAGAGTTAAAACTATCCCGGCGAAAGGGACGGAAAGGTTCGCCAAAACTGCGGTTAAAGCAGTCATTACTCCTGCGAGGGTAAGCAATTTTATATTTTTCATAAATACATTATACCAAATATAAACGCTATTGTCAACACTATTTTTAAAATTTCTTGTTGACAATAGCAAGTTTTTCTTTTCCAATTTACAAAAAATTTTCACACTTTATCTATATTTTTATCACCAATTTCCGCATATTATATGATACAATGTATGTAGAGTAATTTTCCCTTACCCGAAAGGAGCGACGACGCCATGAACATGGACCAAACAATGCTTTTCTCCGTAACCGAAGAAAAAGAACGCCTTCTTCGTACAAATGTCCAAGAAGTCGGCTGCGCCCTTCTGGAAAAAGGTTACAACCCCGTCAATCAGATAGTTGGTTACATCCTCTCCGAAGACCCGACATACATAACCACTCACAACGGCGCACGCTCAAAAATCATGCGTCTTGACCGCGACGAACTCCTTCAAGACCTCGTTCGCGTTTACCTCGATAGCGACAAGTCGGACAGTTAAAGCGTGCAAAGTGGGCAACACAGAGTTACAAGTTGCGGCAAGGCTGACGACAAGGCGCGGACATCTCATTTTTTCGCACTTTCGCCGAAAAAATAACCAAAAAAATTGACATAAATTTGTTCACTTTTTGTAACTAATTTCGCTTGCATTACCATAAAATTTATGCTATAATAATATCGGTGAAAGTTTCAAATAATACCCCTAAAAAAGGGGTGCTAAATAATGAAACTTACTGCAATCGCCTTAGTCGGTGCTATTACTTTTTCCGTAATGTCTTTACCGGCGGCGGCAGATTCCATACCTTATAATATAACTTCCGATTATCAAAGTTTAGACGATACCTCCTACGGCTACGGCATGGGGAGAGATACTGACAGCGCGGGCAGACCTTATGGCGCAGACAGCTTTAACGCAGATTACGGAAGCCTTGGTGCATACGCAATCTTTGAGCCCGGCTCGGGAGTAGTTCTTACCTTCGATGAAGGTTACGAGAACGGCTACACCTCAATTATCCTCGACACCCTCCGCGGCAAAAACGTAAAAGCAATCTTCTTCGTAACAGGCGATTATGTTAAAGATAACAAGGCGCTCGTTAAAAGAATGATTGACGAAGGGCACATTATCGGCAACCACGGCATGAAGCACAAGTCCATTCCCGGACTGTCGCTAGAGAGCCTAACCGAAGACATAATGTCCCTCCACGAACTTGTCAAGGCAGAATTTGATTACGACATGATGTATTTTCGTCCCCCATGCGGTGAATTCTCCGAACGCTCGCTGGCAGCCGTGAAAGATCTCGGCTACACAACCCTGATGTGGAGTTTCGCTTACGTTGACTGGGAAGAAAATAACCAACCCAATGCCGATACAGCATTCGAGCGCATAACAAGTGCTTCACATGAAGGCGAAATTATGCTTCTCCACGCAGTAAGTTCCGTTAACGCAGACCTTATGCCGGAAATCATCGACACCTTCCGCGAAAAAGGCTTAGAATTCGTCCTCCCGGTTGTCAAATACGTTGGCTGATGGGGTGCATGGAAGTGCAGGCGGTTGTGTCTTGGAACGCGGACAGCAATGTGCATTGAAGTGCGGACAGTTGTGTATTGGAACGCGGACGGTTACATGGGAGTGCGGGCGGTTGTGTTCTCCCGAATCCTAATTAATTATGTTAATTTTTCACACAGCAATGTGTGAATTCAATAAAAGTTGTTGATTGCAGACAATAACTTTTACCCGCACGGACGCCGTGCCCTTCTTGTTATTCGGTGTGCCTGCACTAACAGGCACGCCGTTTTTTTCTAAATTTTTCATGGAACATTTTCTGTGCTTAGGAGGCATTTTATGTCAGCCGTTCCGATTGTATTAATTGTTGATGACGACCCTGTACAGCTTAATACTGTAGTGACTATCCTGCAAAAAAGTTATAAATGTATCCCTACAACAAGCGGAGCAACTGCTCTTAAATACTTAGAAGCACACACTGCCGATATATGCCTGCTTGACTATAATATGCCCGATCTGACCGGAATTCAGGTGCTTAAGCGTATGCAGGAACAAGAGCATACCGCTTCAATTCCCGTAATATTCCTAACCGGTGTTGACGACATTGAAGGCGAAGTAACCGCGCTTCGTATGGGAGCGGTTGACTACATAGTTAAGCCTATCCGCCCGGCGGTACTCCTCACGAGAGTAAAAAACCAGCTTGAACTTGCCGAACACCGCCGCGACCTTGAATACCTTATCGCCGAGCGTACCGAAGACCTTTGGAGGGCTAACGAACGTCTTAAAAAGCGTGAAGACTCGACCCTTAATCTTCTTGCGCGCATAACCGATATGCGTGACGAGGACACAGGCGGACACATCCTCCGCACCACCGGCTACACAAGGATAATTGTTACACATTTACGCGAAGACCGCAACCCTCCGGCAGGCTACGAACTTTCCGAAGAAGAAGCGCAGAGTATTATTAAATGCGCCCAACTCCACGATTTAGGCAAAATCGCCATTCCCGACAGTATTCTTCTTAAGCCTGCAAAGCTTACTCCGGAAGAATTTGAGGTAATTAAAAAGCACCCTGTTTACGGCGAACGTTTCTTTGCAGCTTTTCAGAAATCCGATTCCGAAGACCCGTTCCTTGAAACTGCGCGCGAAATTACATACAGTCATCATGAAAAATGGAACGGCACCGGCTATCCCCTCGGGCTTTCGGGCATGGATATTCCCCTTTCCGGGCGTATCGTCGCGATTGCAGATGTATATGATGCGCTTGTTTCCGAACGCCCCTATAAAAAGCCATTCCCGCATGAAAAGGCGGCGGAGATTATCATCTCGGACAGCGGCAAACACTTTGACCCCCACCTTGTAGAAATTTTTACCGCTCATCAAGACGAATTTATAGCAGTTTCAAAGATTACCGACACCGCCCCGAAATACGAGTTCGCGTTCTCGCGGTAGTATTTACGGTTGACAGCAGAGAAGTTCCGTACGCAAAATTTCAGTACTCTGTATTCTGTACTCTGTACTCTGTATTCTGTATACTCGCCGTTAACTGTTGTTATCGGTGAGTTTTTATAAAGCTGAGGATAAAATAAAATGTTTCGTATAGCAATCTGCGATGATGATAAGGATGACATTATAAGCAACCGTACCATTATCGAACAGGACCTGCTTGGCAGAGGGATAACGGATTTTGAGATTATTTGCTTTGACGACCCGGAAGAACTTATCGAAAGCAGTATTCTTTTTTCTTTAATCTTCCTCGATATAGAAATGCCCGGAAGAAACGGTATCGACACAGCGATAAAGATTCGCGAAAAAGGGATTTCGACGCCGTTTGTGTATGTAACAAACTACACCTCTTTTGCGCTTGTGGCGTACTCGGTTTTTCCGCTGTCTTTAGTAACAAAGCCGCTTACCTCCGACATAGTTAAGAATGTTATGGACGAATATTTTCGCCGCCATGATAACGCTAAACCGAAACTTATCGAAGTTAAAAGCGCGGGAGGAGCATTAATGCTCCTGCCTTCCGATATTATTTACTTTAACTGTGTTGCAAAAAAAGATATTATAGCAGTCACGAATAGTTCAATGATTACGCTTACGGAAAAATTCGACACACTTTATGAGAGGGTTTCCGAATTCAATTTCTTCAGGATAAGGCGTGATATTATCGTGAACCTTGGTCATGTTAAGGCGATTACAGACGACGGAAAGGTTAAAATGTCAAACGATACGATACTTCCTGTCGCACACAGAGAAAAAAACGAATTCTATGCCGCGCTCTCAAAGAAGGTTATTGTAGAACTCGGAGGGAGATAAAAATTGTTAACCGATATGTTTGAATTTCTGTTAGATCATTCATTGTTTTTATATGAAATCGCTAATATATGCTTAATTTTTATGTTTTTTTCAGGGGTATACCGCAGAAGATTTAATCATAAGATAATTTATGCTGCCGGATTTGTTCTTTTGGCGGCAGGCTATATATTTGTAAACAGTCTTAATATGCCTGTCGTTAATATGGTATTTACCTTCTTCGCCTTGAATGTTTTCTCGGCAGTACTCTATAAAATTAA
>JAISHJ010000083.1 GCA_031262625.1 Ruminococcus sp.
GCGTAAAAAGCGTACATCGAAAAGTCCGGCGAAAGCGTTAAAATCTTATCGCCCTTTTCTAAAAAGCAGGAGGTAATAATACTGATAAGTTCGTCCGAACCGTTTCCGGCGGTTACAAACTTTTCGGATATATTATAAAACTTTGCGAAGGCTTCAACAGTTTCCTTTGCGTTAGGGTCGGGGTAGCGGTTCAGCGACAGCTTCGCGACACTCTCCGAAATTTCGTCTCGAAAAATCTCATTTACGTTAAAGGGAGACTCATTTGCGTCAAGAATAATCCGCGACGAATTCGCCGCCGGATCATAACTTTCAATTTTGCTCAGTTTTCTGTTTAGTTCATACATAATTAACCTCAGTTTAACGGTAGGTATTAGTTATTGCGGATTGCTACGGAATTAGCAGATGAGCAGCACATTCTAACTCCGTATACTAACGGAGTTAGAATGTGCGGTCAGCCCTTCTTTATCCGCAATAGTCAGGATATCGTCCTTCGCATCACGAAGCGCTTCTTTAGTATAGTATATGAAACTGCTCCGTTTGGTGAACGCATAGACGGAGAGCGGGGAGAAAAATCTTGCCGTACCCGAGGTCGGGAGAACGTGGTTAGGTCCTGCGTAGTAGTCCCCGAGAGCTTCCGGGGTATACGCGCCTAAAAATACCGAGCCGGCATTATCAATCTTACCGATATATGAAAGCGGATTATCAATCTGAAGTTCTAAGTGTTCAGGTGCAAAATCATTCGCAAGCGCAATTGCACTGTCGATGTCGGGCATTACTATTACTGCGCCGAAATTTTCAAGCGATTTTGCCGCAATCTCTTTCCTCGAAAGCTTTTCAAGCTGTACTTCAAGTTCCTCTACAGTCTTATCGGCAATTTCCGCAGAATCGGTAATAAGCACCGCCGAAGCAATGGGGTCGTGTTCCGCTTGGCTTAGCATATCCGCCGCAAGGTAAGAAGGATTCGCGTTTTTGTCGGCAACGACTAAAATTTCGGACGGTCCTGCAATCATATCAATGTCAACCGTTCCGAAAAGAATTTTCTTTGCGGTCGCAACATAGATGTTGCCCGGTCCGACGATTTTATCGCATTTCGGGATGGTTTCCGTACCATACGCAAGCGCCGCGACAGCCTGTGCGCCGCCGCACAAAAATACCCTGTCCACGCCGCAAAGTGCCGCCGCAACGAGTATATCGGGGTTAGGCGTTCCGTCTGAAAGCGGAGGGGTTACCATTACAATTTCGCCCACTCCGGCAATCTTCGCCGGAATAGCGTTCATAAGTACGCTTGAAGGGTAAGCCGCCCGTCCGCCGGGAACATAAAGCCCCACTCTCGCAAGCCCTCTCACACGCTGTCCGAGGATACAGCCGTTTTCCATCGGTACTATCATCGATTGTTCTTTTTGGCGGTTGTGGAAATTGGAAATATTCTCTATCGCATTTAACAGCGCGTTAACATACTTTTCATCAGCATCGGTTAGAGCATCATTTATAACTTCACGCGGAACTTCAAAGTACTTAGGAAGCTTTCCGTCAAATTTTTCGGTATAGCTGTTTACTGCCTTGTCGCCGCCGGCCTTAACCGCATCTATAATTTCGGAAACGACGGCGGTAACTTGCCTGTCCGTATCGGAACCGCGTCCGCGTACGTCCGAAAGGTAGTCTTTTTCGGTCTTGCCGTCACCGATTATTTTTCTTATGTTCATTAAAGATTCTCCTTTTGCTTTGCTTCAATCGCTCTAATCAGCTTTTTAATATTATCGGAGTACATCTTAAGGCTGACACGATTAGCGATAAGCCTTGCGGAAAGGTTAACTATGTCGTCATAAACTTCAAGCCCGTTTTCTACAAGAGTAGAGCCGGTTTCAACAATGTCAACGATTGCATCGGACAGCCCGAGGAGCGGCGCAAGTTCAACCGAACCTTCAATCTTAACTATATCTATATCAGCGCCGAGCGCATCAAAATAGCTTCTTGCTACAGCCGGATATTTTGTAGCAATCGTCTTTATGGCAGTAGTTTCTCTTTGCCCTGCTTTTCCGGCAACGGCAAATCTGCACTTTCCGAAACCGAGGTCGAGCATTTCAAAAAATTTTCCGCCGTCTTCAAGGATAGTATCTTTGCCAACGATTCCGAGGTCACAAACTCCCGATTCAACGTATGTAATAACGTCGTTAGGTTTTGCAAGCACCGCTTCAAAACTAAAGTCCGTACCGCGAACCGTTAAAATTAACCGTCTGCCTTTATCATGAATTTCTGTACAGTCAAAGCCGATTTTTTCAAAGAGCTTCACCGCATTTTTTTCAAGTCTGCCCTTTGTGAGAGCTATTCGCAGGGTATGTGAAGGAGCGTCGGAGGAAATTGACAGATTTGACAAAGCATCTTCCTGTTTCTCAGTCTCGAAAGCATTTACCAAAATGTCTATGTTAACGGCAAATCCTGTCGCGGGCTTTGCAGCATCGGGGTCAAATTCTCCTATAAGGTTATCGTATCTGCCGCCGTTTATTACAGCTTCCCCGGCGTTTTCGATAAAGCCGCGCAGTACATTTCCGGTGTAGTAGTCCATCTTATTTGCACAGCCGAAGTCTACAGTAATTGAAGTATTTTTCCTGTCATTAAGTTTTGATAATTCAAGGTAGAATTTACGGAGTTTATTTATCCGTTCCTTAATTCCTTCGCCGTCGATAATATCAAACGCATTGTTAAACGCAGAATCGCTCCCGAAAAGGCGCGGAAGTTTCTTTATTGCATTTTTTATCTTTTCCGAACCGTCAATACCGGCTAAAATATCCGTAAGTTCCGGAGTGTTTTTCGATTCAATTGCGTTTCTTATCTGCTCCTTAGTTTTACCGTCAGTCGGTAGCAGGTCAAGAAGCATTTTAGTTATGCCTATGTCGCCGATTTCAAGTATGCATTTAGTATTATCCGGCAAAAGCTTAAATATATCGAGAGCAAGCCCAGCCGCTTCAAAATCGGATTTATATATGTCATCGAATCCTATAATTTCAACGCCCATCTGCCTCATTTCATCATTTCGGCGGCGTCCGCCCGGAGAATTTCGGTAAACTTTTTGGTTGTAGAAAAGTTTCAAGTCTGCATAAGCTTTAAGTCTGCTTGCGGCAAGCCTTGCGATAGGCATGGTTGAATCGGGGCGGAGAGCTAAAATTCTGCCCTTGTCATCAATTGCCTTATATAAGCCCTCGGGGGGAAAATGTCTGCTCTTAAGATTAAAAACGTCTAAAAATTCGAGTTCTGTAGTTATAATTTCGGCAAACCCGTTTTTTATAAACAGTTCGGAAAGCGAACGCTCAACAGCACGAAGCTTCTTTACGTCGGGCGGAAGCAGGTCGGAAGTACCCGCCGGGGTGACTAAATCATAGGTTTTCATATATTTTCCTTGCGGTAATAGTATTATATATAATTTTAGCACAAAAAAGCTTCTTTGTCAAGTATGTATAACCCCGAAGATTCCAAGCACTTCATTAATGTGAGTAATGGGAATAATTTCAATACCTTTTGGGAGTTTTTCATTAAGGCAGGCTTTCGGGACTATACAGCGTGAAAAGCCAAGCCTTTCCGCTTCGCGGATTCTCCCGGCAGCACTCGGAACATTTCTAATCTCGCCGCCAAGCCCGATTTCACCGAAAGCCATTGTGCTTACGTTTTCAGTGTCAATCGGCTTATCGTAAACTGCGGAAATAAGTGCGACTGCGAGGGATAAGTCCCCAGCCGGTTCGTCAAGCCGTATGCCGCCGATTATATTAACAAAAACGTCAAGGCGCGAAAAGTAAAGCCCGGCGCGCTTTTCAAGCACCGCAAGAAGAATTCCCAGCCGCCCGAAAGGAAGCCCTGTTCCGATTCTTGCCGGATAATTGGCAGTGGATTTTGTGACAAGCGCCTGTACTTCCGTAAGTATCGGACGCGAACCCTCCATAACGCAGGCTACACAGTTCCCCGATATATTAGGCGCTCTGCCCTCAAGCATAACCTTTGACGGATTCGGCACTTCCGCAAGACCGCTGTCGGTCATTTCAAAAACGCCGATTTCATTAGTAGAGCCGTAGCGATTCTTAGCGGCGCGCAAAATTCGATATGTGTAGTTTTTGTCTCCCTCAAACTGCAAAACCGCATCAACAATGTGTTCCATAACCTTCGGCCCGGCGATTCCGCCGTCTTTGTTGACGTGTCCTACAAGAAAAATCGGGATATTCAAAGTTTTAGCCGTCCGCATAAAAATATTCGTACACTCGCGGACTTGCGATATACTGCCGGAAGTTCCGTTAGCATTTTCGGTATGCATGGTCTGTATCGAGTCGATTATTACTATATCGGGCTTATTCGCAAAAACTGTATCGGAAGCAGAATCTGCATCGTTGCAAGAAGCAAGCAAAAGCTTCTCATTCGCGACCCCTAAACGCTTTGCACGAAGCTTTATCTGCCTTAGGCTTTCCTCTCCCGAAATATAAAGTATCGAAAGAGCGGAATTAAACTTCCCGCAAATTTGGAGGAGCAGTGTAGATTTTCCTATCCCCGGTTCTCCGCCGAGCAGTATTAAAGAACCCTTAACAAGCCCTCCGCCGAGTACTCTGTTAAGTTCCCCTACGCCTGTATCGTAACGAATATCGTCGGTCGTTCCGACTTCTTTAAGGGAGAAAGTCTGCGCCGCGCCGCCAACTCCGACACTGCCCGGGGCGGCTTTAGCGGCGGTTTTCGGTATTATTTTCGGAGTGGTTTCCTCAAAGCTGTTCCAAGCATTACATTCGGGACATTTCCCGTTCCATTTTGAGGATTCAAAGCCGCACTCATTACAGACAAAAATCGTTTTTGCAGATTTAGCTGCCATTATATACTCCGGGAATATGATAGCTTGTCATAAAATCAATCAGACAAGCATAAATTTACATAGTTTTAATTTGATTATATTAGGGTGATTAAATGAAAAAAAGGCTCGGAAGATGGAATGTATGGTTTATAGCGGCGGCATTTTTTATCTGTGCGGCGGTGGTTACCGTTGCGGTCATTAATATCGTTCCGGCGGTCTCGGTTATGACAGGGGCGGACGGTGTACCTGCCGCTAAGCCTGTTTTGGTGCTTGATGCCGGACACGGCGGAATTGACGGCGGATGCTCCTCCGCAAACGGCGATGTTGAAAAAAATATAAACCTGAATATTATAAAATCCCTCGACTGTATAGCAACGCTTTACGGTTACGACACGATTCTTACGCGTGAAACGGATAAATCCATCTACGACAAAGGCGTAACCGGAATTCGCAACCAAAAAGTTTCGGATATGGATAACAGGCTCGAGATTTTCAACAGCAACCCCGGTGCAGTCTGCGTTTCAGTCCACCAGAATATGTATACCGACCCGCAATTTAAGGGTGCGCAGATGTTCTATTCCGACAGCAACGAAGATAACGAACTCCTTGCTCAGATTATGCAGGAGAAATTCGCTTCAACTATTCAGCCCTACAACGAACGCGAAATCAAGCTTTGCGGGAATGAACTTTTCCTCTGCTACTACTGTTCAAATCCGACGATTATGATTGAATGCGGATTCCTCTCGAACCCGGAAGAAGCGGCTCTTCTCGTTACTCCGGAATATCAGTCGAATGTAGCTTTTACAATCTTCTCCGGCCTTTGCGATTATGATACAGCTAAGGGATAAAATAATAAGTATAATTCGCGTTAATCCTTCTTCTCGTAGATATATTTCGAGAAGTCAACACCGCGCTTTACACAAACATATGTTATTGCAACTGCGGCGGGTATCAAAAGCGTAAGAATACCGAAGGTTACCATTGCGGGGATGCTTATTTCTCCAATCTCTACAGCTGAGGTAAAAAGCGCCCTAAAGGGAAGCTGCCAATTTGCAGTGATACTATAAACAGGTAAAAAATTTCCGATAACTCCTGCTCTGCTAAGCACCAATAATACATATAAAATGAGTGGAATTGCTCCGGCGATTACGCTCATTTTTGCGGGCATATATTTATCATAAGGCTTTGTGCCCTGTCGGTCGAGTGCTTCATCCGTTTTAGCCGCATTATAGCTCCAGTTAAACATTAAACCAAGTGTTATACATAAAGTACAAACGCAAGCAAATATTAAAAAGAGTATAAACTTACTTAGAATTGCCGTTAACGAAAGGTTAATGAAAATGGTTAGAACTTGCGATAAAAAAAGATACCCTATGCCTTTCATACCGCGTTTTAAGAGCGTTTCCGGGCGATTATTCCTCACCATCGAGCCTTTTTCCAAAGTTATCCTCCAAAATTAATACTTCTTGTTTATTTTACAATTATTCTACTAACCGTGTAACAAATTCCGCATCTTTACCGTAAAACGTTTCGCCGCTTCTGCCGTTTCGAGGGCGCAAAATATAGTGTCATCTCCGGCAATTGTCCCGACGAGTTCAAAACCGTAAGCCTCGTCAATCCGCACGCAAACCGCCGCCGCCGCACCCGCTTCGCATAAAATTACAGCGATATTTCCTGCAAGCCTTACATCAACAATTCCGACGGAAAGCACCGACGGCGTATTCTTTGACGGTATCTTATAAAGAAGTCTGCCGCCGTCCCGAACCTTCTTTACTCCCATTTCGGAAAGGTCACGCGAAAGTGTCGCCTGAGTGCAGTTTATTCCTTCGGCTTCAAGAAGCTTTAGCAGTTCGCTCTGGTGGGCGATGAAATATTTATCTAAAATATGATTGATTTTGTCCTGACGGGCGGCTTTCATATGCTTTAACCTTTCCTGTCGGGCTATTTTAGGCTTTGGAATAGTTTTCCGTTTACCGATTCGTAGAATGCGTTGGGTTTTAAGTCGATAAGCCGCAGCGGCTTGTCGGATTTTTTAATATAGAGCGTGTCTCCCGTTTTAAGGCTTTGGGTAACCACACCGTCCGCTACGACCCGAACAGGCTCTGACTCTGAATAAGCGGCTGTAAGGTTACAGCTTACCTTCAAAAGAGTTTTCCCCGAAAAGATAATCGGGCGCATTGAAAGGGTATGCGCGGAAATGGGCGTAAGCTCCATACAGTCGGCGTTCGGCTCGATTATTGCGCCGCCGTTTGCAAGTGCATAGGCGGTTGAGCCGGTAGGCGCGGCGATAATAATTCCATCTGCTCTGAAAGCGCAGACGGTATGAAAATTCGCTTCCCCTTCATGCCAAAGGCGGTCGCTTTCGGTTCTGTTTTTTTCTGTATTGCCTGCCAAAATCTCAAAATCTGTAATCTTTGTGACAGGGCGAATAGCCGAAATCTCATTCGTCGCGGTAACTTCGCTTATAACCTTACCGTCACGCACCACATATCCGGCGATCCTCATACGCTCCGAAATTACATAGTCTCCGCCGATAAGGTTGCTAAGCAGCGGCAGTTCTGTCCGTTCAATAGAAGCCATGAAACCGAGCCGCCCGGTATTTATCCCGAGGAGAGGTATTCCGCTTATTGAGGCAATCTTCGCCGCCTTAAGGATGCTTCCGTCACCACCGATTACTATAATCACATCAGTTCCTGTCGGGTCAAAACTGATCACATCGTTAATGTCAAGCCTGCTTACTTCTGCGCCTTTATCACGCAGCAGATTTTCAGTCTTTTTTGCCGTTTCTTCGGCGTAAAGCTTTTCGGTATTTGTAAAAATCACTATTTTCATATAAATACCTTCGTATGCAAAAAATATTATAAAATGTTATCACGACATATATTTACAATTTTCATGTAAAGGCTTAAACATTTACATATAAAAAGTACTCTACATTACCGTCTTTGCCTGTGAAGGGACATTCCTTAACGGCCATTTTCGCGAAACCGAAAGCTTCTGCTTCACTAACGACATTTGTTACCGCCTTTAGCCTTTCGCGCTTATCCTTAATTACTCCGTTTTTTCGATAGCCTGCGCCTTCAAACTGCGGCTTTATAAGGATTAGCGCGGAGGAACCGCTTCCCATAAGCGCGAAGATTCCGGGGAGAATTTTCGTAACCGAAATGAAGGAAACGTCACAAACAAATAGGTCGATAGCTTCGCCGGAAAACTCAAGCGTGCGAAAATCCGACTGCTCAAGGGAGATAACCCGCGGGTCGGCAAAAAGCGTGGGGTGAAGCTGTGCAGTGCCTACGTCAACGGCATAAACTCTTCTTGCTCCGCGCTGTAACAGACAATCGGTAAAGCCCCCCGTTGATGCGCCGATGTCCATACAGATTTTATCTTTCGGAAAGACGGAGAAACTGTCGAGAGCGAATTCAAGCTTGTACCCGCCGCGGCTGACATATTTAAGGGGAGAGAGAATTTCAATTTCCGGCGCTGGAATATTCGCTGTGTTGCTTCCGTCTGTCGGTGTAATTTGTCCGGTCGGAATATCTTCTGCCGATTTGGTGATAATCCGCCCGTCTACTGCTACCGCGCCTGATTTTATAAGCGTTTTTGCCCGCTCTCTGCTCTCCGCGAAGCCTTTTTGCACGAGATATAAATCAAGACGCATAACCTACCGCTTTTTACCGTGCTTAGTCTTTTTTATCTTAACTTGGCTCGATGGCTGTAATGATACCTCTACTACCCTTGCGGTTTGGGTAATCAGCTTCTGCATAACTTCGGTTACACCATCCTTATCAAGCCGATATTTTTTAAGCTGTGATGATACGGATGCCTGCGCTACAAAGCCGCTTACAGCTGTAATTACATATTTTCCGGAATAACCGCTCTTTAAAAGGTTTGAAGCGATATGTTCGCCTATTCCTCCGCTCTCCATCGACTCTTCAAAGACTGCTATCCCCTGATATGAGGATATGTCGGGGAGAACGAGTGGGTAAATCTGATTAAGCTTTAACATATCGAAGTTTCTGTTGGAAGCTTTTAAGATTTCGTTGAATTGCCTACCATAACCGATTGCTAAAAGCCTGTTTTTTTCGTAAGTTTTAATCAGCTTATAAGGGCTGCCGTCCTTGTAATAATTTTCATCCGTTATTATCTCTTCCGCACCTTTCGGGTAACGCACAACGGCTATTCCATCTGTTTTAACAGCACGGCGAAGCATATCCCTTGCTTCCGCAAAACCCGACGGTGCAAATACGGTTACGTTCGGAATTGAAGTCAGAAGCGGAATGTCAAAAAGCCCCTGATGAGTCTCTCCGTCTTCCCCGACAAACCCTGCACGATCAACGCATATTACCGCGTGAAGGTTAGCTATCGCAAGGTCGTGGATAATCTGGTCATAAGCACGCTGTAAGAAGCTTGAATACACACAAAATACCGGAGTAATTCCGCCGGAAGCAAGCCCGCCCGAAAAGGTTACGGCGTGTGCTTCCGCGATTCCTACATCAAAAAATCTTTCGGGGTATCTGTCCGAAAATTCCGCAAGCCCTACTGCGTGTTTCATTGCAGCAGTTATCGCCGCAATTTTCTTATCCTTCGCGGCAATTTTCGTAAGTTCGCTCCCTACAACACATGAAAAGCTGTTACAGTCAACCTCCGGAGGACAATTTTTACTGTACGATGCCGGAATTGAATGGTAAGCCCCGGGGTTGCGCTCGGCAGGCTTATAGCCCTTCCCTTTAATTGTATTAATATGGACAAGTACCGGTCGGCGCGGAGTAACTACTTCTCCGCCTGCGATAGATTTTGCGGCGGAAAGCGCCTCCTCAAGGGCTTTGATATTATGCCCGTCAATCGGTCCAACATAGGCAAAACCAAGCTGTTCAAACATTGTGGAGTTATAATAAAGAGCGTTTTTAAGTACATCCTTCGTCTTAAGCATTGCAGCCGCTATCGGCGCGCCGATAAAGGGCAAAGTAGCAAGCTTTTGCTTAACACGCTGTTTTAAGCGAAGATAATTATCACTTATGCGAATAGTGCTTAGGTATTTAGCGACAGCACCGACATTTTTTCCGATAGACATATCATTCTGGTT
>JAISHJ010000085.1 GCA_031262625.1 Ruminococcus sp.
GATAGCGCAGAGGTTCCACCTGTTCCCATTCCGAACACAGAAGTTAAGCTCTGCCACGCCGACGATACTTCCTTGGCGACGAGGCGGGAAAATAGGTACGTGCCGGCACTTTTCCGTAAATATGTGTATAACAGCCCTGCGGCTGTTATATTCATATTCCACGGACCATTAGCTCAGTTGGTTAGAGCAACCGGCTCATAACCGGTAGGTCCCGGGTTCGAGTCCCTGATGGTCCAGTCCGGCATATTTACGTTACAAGTTGGAATAATATTTAACGGCTTGAATGTATGTGCGATGTGTTAAAGTGTGCTGTGTACTACAACGAGTGCAAAATTAAATTTTAGGGGTATAGCTCAGCAGGTAGAGCAGCGGTCTCCAAAACCGCGTGCCGAGGGTTCGATTCCTTCTGCCCCTGTCCGGTGCAATTATTAGCCTCCATGTTGGGTGCAATTATTAGTTTCCATGTTCGGTGAGATTATTAACCCCCATGTCCGGTGCAATTATTAATAAATTGTCCGCCTGTTCTTTGAAATGTGATTCCGCTGTGTCAAATTCATTTTGCTTTTTGATATTCTCGTATATGCCGACTTTCTGTCGGTTTATTTTGTTTAGCAGGAGAATTTGTAATGTCAATCATTAACACATTTGATGATAAAACTCCGGCACTTATAAACCCCGGCGTTATGGCTGCAAAAAAGCAGGACTTCCCGGTGACAGCTCTCGTGTGCTTTGGCGAGCGTTTTATTGATGCGCTTGACGAAATCTGCGGCGCAGCTACGCTTGACGTAATTATTGCAGCTGTAGTTGTTCCGATCTATAAATTAACTTCAAACGGTAAAAACTATGCTGTCTACTGTTCTACTCTCGGCGGACCTGCCGCTGTACAGCTTCTGGAACTTATGGTGCAGAAGGGCTGTAAAAAGTTCATCTTTTTCGGCTCATGCGGCGTTCTCGACAAAAACATTCCTCCGCTCCACCTTATAGTTCCTATCGAATCATATCGCGATGAAGGTACAAGTTACCACTACGCCCCGGCTTCCGACTATGTCACCATAAAAACCGCTCCGGTACTTGATAAAATTCTGACTGAGATGAAAATCCCGCACACAAGCGGAAGAAACTGGACGACTGATGCACTTTTCCGCGAAACTGCCGGAAATACCGCGAAACGAAAGGCTGACGGCTGTATATCTGTCGATATGGAATGTGCATCGGTGCAAGCCGCAGCAGATTTTCGCAACATCGAAGTCTACTACATTCTCTATTCTGCCGACAGTTTAGATGCTGACGAATGGGACTCGCGCACCTTAGGTAAACTCACACAGGACAGCCGTGTCGATTTTATGAAAATAGTGCTTCAAATTGCCGATAAAATTTAATCTTGAGGTAACAAAATGATAATAATTCCTCCTTCCACAGAAATTTTAGATAACGTTGACCCCGTTTCCATAATGCTGAACATAGAAAAAATCGGACGTATCTGCTATAAATCCGAAGACAGGATTACTTACGATTCGGCGGAGAAGTTCATCCGAAATATAATTAAAAGCGGTCACGAATCGGTAATTGAGCATGAAAAAATCAGCGTTCGTTTCATCTGCGACCGCGGCGTAACTCATGAGATTGTCCGCCACAGAATAGCCAGCTACAGCCAAGAAAGTACCAGATATTGTAATTACACGAAAGAAAAATTCGGTTCGGAATTAACCTTTATCAGACCTTGCTTTTGGGATGAACATTCGGAAAATTATCTGATATGGCACGCGCAGATGGCGGCGGCGGAGAACGCTTACAAACTTCTTATTGAGAGCGGTGCTACTCCCGAGGAGGCGCGAAGCGTACTACCGACTTCCGTTAAGACGGAAATTGCGGTGACAATGAACCTGCGCGAATGGCGGCACTTTTTCAAGCTTCGCGGCTCTAACCGCTCTCATCCGCAGATGAGAGAAGTTGTACTGCCGCTTCTGGAGGACTTTAAAAAGTTACTGCCGGTAATTTTTGAGGATATTAATGTCGAGTAATATTAAGAAGCCGTTAAAAGCTTTATTATTCCTTTTAAGCCTTTGTTGTATTGTTGGTTGTACTCCTATCGGGGAAGCAGAGCCGCCCGAAACGGTGAGGATAACCGAATCCGCAACGATTACGACTACGACTGCCCCTGTAACGACGACGGTTACTACAACAACTGCTCCGCCGCTTAATAAGCGGATAGAGTTTCTTGCCGTCGGCGACAATCTTATCCATACTTATATTTATAAGGATGCTTCTGAACGGGCGGAAGCGCTCGGTTTTACCGGCGCGTACGACTTTTCGGGTATGTATGAAGGAATTCGCCCGCTTGTAAAAGAAGCAGATATTGCCTATATTAACCAAGAAACGCCGCTTGCCGGTGAGGAATTCGGCTACAGCGGCTATCCGCAGTTTAACACCCCGCGCGAGATGGGTACGAACCTTGTTGAGATGGGGTTCGACATTATAAATATTGCCAACAATCATATGCTTGATATGCGTGACGACGGGCTTGTTGCGACTATAGACTATTGGGATAGCCAAGATGTTTTGCAAATCGGCGGCTATCTTAACGAGGAAGATTATAATACTATCCGCTACTATGAGTATGACGGCGTAACTATCGCGTTTTTGTCCTATACCTACGGCACGAATGGGATTCCTTTACAGGATAAATATGAACTTGTGATACCCTTGCCGGATGACGAGACTGTAAAGCGGCACTTAACCGAAGCGAGAGAAAATGCGGATTTTGTGTTTGTATCTTTCCACTGGGGCTTTGAGGATACATTTGAGCCGAACGCCGACCAAATGCATTACGCCGCCCTCTGTAATGAGTACGGCGCAGATGTAATTATAGGCACTCACCCCCACGTTTTACAGCCGATTGAGGTGCTGACGAACGAGGAGGGCAAGGAAACTTTAGTAATATATTCGCTCGGCAACCTGCTTTCGACCCAAAGCTATTATCGGAACATGGTGGGCGGACTTGTAACCTTCGATATAGTAATGACGGAGGACAAAAAGGCAATTGAGAATGTGAAACTAACCCCGACAATGACTTATTATAACTCAAACCATCGGGAATTGTCGCTCTATCTCTTAGAGGATTTCCCGCAAGAATTGATAAGCACCCACGGCGCGCAGGAAAACAAATATTTCACCTACGATACGCTTGTGGAGATGTTAGATGTTATACCGGAAGAGTATCTTAATTTCAATCCTACGGAATAAAAAGGTGAGGGATTACGAAAAACGTAATCCCTTTTTAATATTGCAAATATCTATATTTGTTTTACGCCGTTAGGTATGAAGTATTTTTGAGCCGTTAATCTTGCATTTTGAAACAATTCATCCGGCGTTATATCATCCCAAAGGTTTTCACGCCATGAAGTGTAGTCAAACGGTCGGTTATAACAACAATTATCCAGATAAATTTTCAATCTCACAATCCATCCTCCCCTGACAATAATCTACGTTCTACCTCATCTGTATACTCTTAAGCAGTTCCAAAACTCCGTATTGATTCTGTAAAATCATAGCTAAGACCGACTGTTGAGCCTGCGCCAAAACTTGCGCCTGTGCGAGGTTAAGCGCCTCGTCTGCTAAGTTTGTGTCGCGGATTCGAGATTCGGCATCGGTTATGTTTTGAATGTTAACATTAAGATTATTAATTTTATGGTTAAGACGATTCTCCACCGCTCCTAAATTTGCACGGACAAGCACAACCTTGTTTATCGCTTGGTCAATGTAATCTATCGCGGCGTTTGCTTCCTCCTGTGTGGAGACATTTATTTCATCATCTTTGAAGCCGAGACCTTCGGCGGTAGTGTCAGAATCGGCTTTGAGTTCCCCTATAGCCTTTTTCTTCGCCGCATCCGGGTCGTCAAGATTATTCCACGCATCTTCATATTCCAAATCGAAGGTTTTTAAGTCTTTAGTATGCGCTCCGACTTGAAGCTTTAGATCTTCGGTATAGTCCATGCCGGATTTACCGCTGTCAAGAATGGTTACTCCGTTAAAATCAGTTCCGGCAATATCGTCAAGTTCTTTTTGAAGTTCCGCAAATTCAAGCTGGAGCGCCGCTCTGTCAGTCTCATCACTGTATATTCCGTTAGCAGCCTGTGTAGCGATAGACTTCATGCGCAGAAGTATCGCGTTGGTTTCGGTTAATGCTCCCTCAAAAGTCTGAATCATATCAACGCCGTCACCCGCATTAACGACAGCCTGATTAAGCCCCGCAATCTGTGCGCGCATCTTTTCGGATATAGCAAGCCCGGCGGGGTTGTCGCCGGCTTTATTAATTTTTAAACCACTCGATATGCGAAGCATAATCTGAGATATGTTGTTATTAGTCATACCCATATATCGAATCGTGCTTAGAGCAGAGATATTCGTGTGTAGTGACATATATATTACCCGTAAGGAAACGCGAAAATAATTACTTAATATATATGTCGTACCGCTTATAATAATCTTAATCGTTATATGTGTAATAAATGTAAATTTTTTTATTAGAATTTGTGTACTTAAAATTTAGTTTCTTTTTTATATTGACATATGTTGAAATTCTATGCTATAATATAAACGTATTATATTTAAAAATATACGGAAGGTCAGACCGTGTTTTATAATTATATTTTAGTGTCGGCAGTTGTCGGGTGGGGCGCGGCACAGGTAATCAAAACCACTCTTTATCTAATATTCAATAAAGCGTTCAGGTTTGAACGGCTTTTCGGTGCGGGAGGAATGCCCTCGTCACATTCGGCGATGGTATGCGCGGCGATTGCCGCCTGCGCAAGGACCGAACCGATAGGTTCACCGATTTTCGCGGCGTTCGCAGTTTTCGGGCTTATAACAATGTACGACGCAATGAGTGTGAGACGCGCTTCCGGGCAGCACGCCCAAGCAATTAACCGCCTTAACAAAATGTTCGATATTCACCCTGAAAAGGTTACGGATAAGGAATCAAGACGGCGCAAAAATAAAGAGCTAAAGGAATTTTTAGGGCATACTCCGCTTGAAGTATTCTGCGGAGCTCTCCTCGGAGTAGGAATTGCCTTTATTGTACCAATTGCAGTATGAACATTATAACTAAACTTAAAAACATGAACATTTATGAGGTGAAAAGGTTTTGCAAGAAACTCCGCAAGAATATTATTGCGGCCTGCAAAAAAAACGGCGGTCACCTCGCCTCAAATTTAGGTACGGTTGAGCTTACAGCCGCTCTTTACCGTGTTTTTGATTTTCCGAAAGATAAGCTTGTGTGGGATGTCGGGCACCAAAGCTACGCCGCGAAGCTCATAACGGGGGAGAGTCTTAATCATTTACGGTGTGA
Source organism: Ruminococcus sp. (assembly GCA_031262625.1). GTDB lineage: Bacteria > Bacillota > Clostridia > Oscillospirales > Ruminococcaceae > JAISGY01. The sequence goes on from JAISHJ010000085.1 coordinate 5,348, forward strand.
AGACGGTGTTTCGGGATTTTGCCGCCCGGATGAGTCGGAATATACCCCCGTAATTACCGGTCATTCGAGCAATTCCGTTTCTGCCGCTTTAGGGCTTGCGGAATCGATGGCGATTGAAAATGACCCTCACGCGGCGGTTGCTGTAATAGGCGACGGCGCATTTACGGGCGGTCTCTGCTTTGAAGGGCTAAATAATGCAGGAAAATCCGGAATGAATATGATTGTCATTCTCAACCAGAATGATATGTCTATCGGAAAAAATGTCGGTGCTGTCGCTAAATACCTAAGCACTATTCGCATAAGTGATAATTATCTTCGCTTAAAACAGCGTGTTAAGCAAAAGCTTGCTAC
>JAISHJ010000081.1 GCA_031262625.1 Ruminococcus sp.
AACTGCGAAAGTTTCCCCCCAAACCCCCTTTCAAAGACTTTTTCGTCATTTCTTCGAGAGATTGCTTTGGGGAATAGCTATTGCTTTTCTTCATATGATTTTAGGGTTTCTTCGCAAAAATTTTGTAATATAGGTATGTCGTTTATAGCGACATTCCATATATAAAGTTTATCTGTTTCATCAAAGAAATGAGTTATTAAATAACCTATATTACTAATATGCCACAACAATTTAAAATCGTCTATTTTTTCGATACATTTATCTGAAATAATATTGAGGTTATTACTCACAATTAAAATACTGTATGAAACCGATAAATAGAAATTATCGTCAGCATTAAAAATATTGAAATCTTTGCCGAAGCGTTCTATAGATTTATTAATTTTGCGGCAAAATTCCACTACTTTTTCGAGACGGATTTTATCATTATTTTCGCACATAATTATCCTCAATAATTACATCAACATTATGACTAACAGCGGAACGTATTCAAAAAAGAAAACACCAAGAAAATGTTTAAAGTCCGGGAGAGGGGGGGTCTGGGGGGGAGAGGGGGTGTGGCGCAGCGCCACACTGGTCACTCCTCCTCTCCCCCCCAGCGTATCATCCCCGTACCCAGTACCCAGTTACCCCATAGCGGCAACCAAAGACCTTAGTCTTATTTTTGCTGCGCCTAGGTTATTTATTTCGTCTATTTTCAGTTGGGTGTAGAGTTTGCCTTTAGTTTCGAGTAGGTAGCGGACTTCGTCTGTGGTTATGGCGTCTATGCCGCAGCCGAAGGAGACGAGTTGCACTAACTGCATATCGGACTGGGTTGTAACGTATTCGGCGGCTCTGTATAGGCGGGAGTGGTAGGTCCACTGGTTTAGGACGTTCAGGTCGGGGGTTGCGGCTTTGTTATAAATGCTGTCTTCGGTTATTACTGCGAGACCTAAAGACGTTATAAGCTTGTGAATACCGTGGTTGATTTCGGGGTCTATGTGGTAGGGGCGACCGGCTATGACTATAATTTTCTTGCCTGCCGCGCGCGCATCTTTTATAATTGCTTCGGACTTTTCGTTTATTGCAAGGAAATAGTCCTCCATAGCGGCTTCTGCCTTCTCAAAAGCGGCTTTGACATTTTTCATTTTAACTTTGTATGACTTGAGGACTTTTGTCATAGTATCTAAGACGTGATTTTTGCGGTTTAGATTTATGAAAGTGTGGTAGAAATTTTCGTCGGTGAGTTCTACAACGTTTCCTTTTAGGAGTTCGGGATAGTAGGCTACTACCGGGCAGTTGTAGTGGTTGTCGGAGCCGCCCTCATCTTTATTATATGTCTCGCAGGGGAAGAAGATGAAGTCTGCGCCGCGTTCAAGAAGACTAAGGCAAGCGCCGTGCGCAAGTTTCGCGGGGTAGCATACGGTGTCGGAGGGGATGGTGTGCTGACCTTTGTAGTAAGTGTCGCGGGTGGTCTCCTCCGAAATAATAGTTTCAAAACCAAGTTCATTAAAGAAGGTTACCCAGAAGGGAAGTTGTTCATACAAGCCGAGAGCGAGGGGGAGACCTACTTTTGCGAGCGGTTTTGTAACAGTCTCTTTCACATGGCTCACGGAGCGCGACATTAAAAGCTTGTATTTATATTCGTAAAGGCAGAGTTCCTCCGAGGCTTTCTGTAAGCCGGCGCCTTTTTCGCAGCGGTTTCCGGAAATGAAGCGGTGACCGTCGCCGAAAGTTATTACTGTAAGAGAGCATTTAGAAGTACAGCCGGCGCAGTTCGCCTGTTTAGATTTATATGTGAAATTTTCGAGTTCTTTTGCTGTAATTAGTTTGCTTACAGCGTTTGCGGAATGTTTTTTAGCGTAAAGTGCTGCGCCGAACGCTCCCATAAGCCCTGCAATTGCCGGGCGGACTACATTTCTGCCGAGTTCAAGTTCAAATGCGCGCAGAACCGCGTCATTAAGGAAAGTTCCGCCTTGAACGACGATATGTTTGCCGAGTTCCTCTGTGTTTTTAGCGCGGATTACTTTGTAAACGGCGTTCTTAATTACAGAGGAGGAGATTCCTGCCGAAATATCGCCTACAGTCGCGCCGTCTTTTTGCGCCTGTTTCACAGAGGAGTTCATAAAGACAGTACAGCGCGAACCGAGGTCAACCGGATGTGAAGCGAAAAGCCCGAGCTTCGAGAATTCTTCTACCCCATAGCCGAGAGCGCGCGCGAAAGTCTGGATAAAGCTTCCGCAGCCTGACGAGCAGGCTTCGTTAAGCATTATAGAATCTATAGCCTTATTTTTAAGCTTGAAGCACTTAATATCCTGACCGCCGATGTCGATTATAAAGTCAACCTCCGGCTCAAAGAATGAAGCGGCACTAAAATGCGCGACGGTTTCTACTATTCCGAAGTCTAAGCCTAAGCCCGCTTTTATGAGGTCTTCGCCATAGCCGGTTACTGCGGAGGATTTTATGGTAATCCTGTCACCGCAAAGGGCGTATATTTCCGAAAGCTTTGAAGCTATAACGTCGAGAGGTTTCCCCATATTTGCCGCGTAGTGAGAATATAAAAGCGCGTTGTCTTCGCTTATTAAAGTAAGCTTTGTAGTAGTCGAGCCGGCATCTACACCTAAATATGCGTTGCCGGAATAGGTGTTTATGTCTGCTTTTTTCACGTCAACCTGACCGTGGCGAGCAGTAAAAGCTTCATATTCTGCTTCGTCTGCAAAAAGCGGGTCGGAAGTAATTATTCCGGTGTTTACGTGAAGATTTTCTATCTTTTCTATTACATCTTCTAAGGTGTATGTGTCGGTCTGTTTATCAGCACTAAGTGCCGCGCCGTACGCCATAAAAGTAGTAGCATCTTCGGGGAATACTGCATCCTCGTCCGAAAGATTGAGGGTTTTTATAAAGGCTGTGCGAAGCCCTTTTAAGAAAGAGAGCGGTCCGCCTAAAAAAAGAACCTTCCCTTCGATAGTTCTCCCCTGTGCAAGCCCCGAAACGGTCTGGTCTACTACCGCCTGAAATACGCTTGCGGCTATATCTTCATGTTTTGCGCCTTGATTGAGGAGCGGCTGTATATCAGACTTCGCGAAAACCCCGCACCTTGAAGCTATGGGGTAGACTTTCGTTGCCGAAAGTGCTAAGCTGTCGAGTTCGTCGGCAGTTATCCCTAAAAGTGTCGCCATCTGGTCGATGAAAGCGCCCGTGCCTCCTGCGCAAGAGCCGTTCATACGCTGTTCAATTCCTCCCGTAAGGAAGATTATCTTAGCATCTTCTCCCCCGAGTTCTATTACAACATCCGCGTCGGGATAACGCTTTTCTACCGCTTCATACGCAGCATATACTTCCTGCACAAAGGGAAGATTCGCCGCTTCCGCTATCCCAAGCCCTGCTGAGCCGGTGATGCAGAGCGAAAAAGGTCTTCCGCGAAGCGCATCCGCTTCGCGAAGCTGTGAAGCGACAGTCTCCCTTACCTTTGAAAAGTGCCGCTCATATTTAGTATAGAGAGTATTATATTCGCTGTCGAGAATAGTTATCTTAACAGTGGTCGAGCCTACATCTATCCCGACAGACAGTTTATTTGTTTCCATTAGAAGTCCTTATCTATTCCAAAAACATCTGTAATTCGGTCTCTCCGAAGCACCGCACCACATTTCATTCGTGAGGTTCACACATGACGAGCAACATTCATTCTTCCGCTCGACTAAAAACGGTATCTTTGAATAATTATCGCAGATGAATATTCCCGGACACTCAACAAAGTTTGAAGATTCTCTCTGCTGTCCGCCGGCAACCGCCGCCAAGTCTTCTTCCGAAATTTCTTTCCTGCTTCGGTATGCTATATACTTTTCGGCATCGTCAAGTTCTATCGCTCCGCCCGCTTCATCTACTATGTCCACAACTTCCTCCGCTGTCCTTGCCCGCAAAAGCTTTCTAAGTACTTCATCTCTCATTTTATTAACACCCTTACAGAGAAATTTTCATTCCGCCTGCTCATCTGCGCTCTCTTCTTCCGGCGGATATTCAGCAATAACCTCTTCCGAATCCTTATCAGTCTTAACGTCAATAAGCCCCGCAACAGCTTCCATAACATCCGCCATAATTATAAGCGAAGGATTATTCCCCGAAACTATAGCATCAGAATTCTTTACATAAAGCGGATAACGCATTGAAAAAAGTTCAAAAAGTTCGTCCGGCGTCCTGCTGTCCGCTAACGGTCTTACTCCCGGTTCACGCAGAATCCTATTCAAGCACAGGTTAAAGTTTGTATCTATAAAGACTACAAACCCGCCCGAAAGCTTAACCGCGCCGAAATTCAGCCCGTTCGTCATCGTTCCGCCGCCGCAAGCTACAATCGCGCTCTTTCCGCAAAGTTCCCTTAGGCACTCCGCTTCCGTCTTCCGGAAGAATTCTTCCCCGCGCTCCGAAAATATCTCGCTAACCGAAGCGCCGATCTTCTTCTCTATATACTCGTCAAGATCTATATACTCGCTCCCCGTCATCCGCGCAAACGTCTTAGCAACAGTAGTCTTCCCACTCGCCATAAAACCACTTAGGAAAATTGTATACATCTTTATAGGTACGTTGGGGGGAAACCTCTCTGAGGAGAGGTTTCCCCCCAAACCCCCTTTCCAGAGACTTTTTCGTCTTTTTCTTTGAAAGAGTTTGAGGTTTATTTATTTTCGCTGTCGCAAAATGCTTGCTTTCGTCTTGTTTAGTAACAGCGTTCCGCTTTGCTCTTGTTCCACGTGGAACATTACACCGCAGTTTATCTGCTTTCGCCTTCGCAAATATCTTATTCGCTTAGGCATAGCGCGAAGTTCGCGTGCGGGGTAAAGCGGAACGCTTTTCTTATACCGCGAACTTCTTTCCACGTGGAACAATCCAAGTTCTATGCTACATACTCCTCAAGCTGTCCTGAGAGTGCTTCTAAGAAGCAGGCGTAAAACATTCCGAAGAATATATCGGATGCGCCGAGGAGAAAGATGTTTTTATTCGTTATCGCCGAAAGTTCCGGTACTTTTTTGAAGATGTAGTTTTTATACCAGTCCGCAGTAAACGGCGGCAGGGGCTTTTGCTTCTTTACTAAGTATTTTATCTCTAAAAAGCTTTCCGGCACAATTTCGTCCGTATTAGCCCCGCCCTTTTGCATAACGGCGCTGTAGATTTTATATATCTGGTCGTCAGTCAAAGCCTTTTCATTAACTAAAACAGGTTTTAGAGCCGGTGTCCTCACCGCAAGACTAAATACCATCGCCGGCAAGAGCCTTCTATAGCTTTCAGTCTCCATCTCGGCAACCGTCTCGCCGTCAGCGCGAAGCCCCAGCACCGAAAGTGAATCTACGTCCGTTACATTGTTAATAACAAGCTTAATTACATCTTTTATGTTAACGTTATAATAGTCCCTCTCGGCAAGGCTGTATATATACTTCATAGTGTTATACATACTGACCCCGCCGCGAAGTATAAAATCCGCTAAGCCTTCAATCGCAGTCTTTTCATCGTAAAAGTCCATTTTATTCATCCCTTTGAACGCGTTCCCATACGGGATTTGCTAAGGTTGCTTTTCTTCCGTCGATTTCTACTGCTTCCGCATCTTTTAGTTTTACGTTGCCTGCCGCTTTTAACAGTCTGTTTTCGGCAATGGTTTCAGGTGCTGCATTTTGTTCTGCAAAGTTTTGCGGCGCAAAATTTTGCGCTTCGAAACTCTGAACCGATTCGGACGGTACTTTGTGCATAACTTCTGCTCTCGGCGGTGGGGCGGCTTGAGATTGCGGCGGCACGGAGTATGAAGGGAATGAAGGTGCGCGCTCTTCCGAAAAATATGCGGAGTAGTCGCTGTCCCTCACAGGGGGCGGCGGCGGCGGAGCAAGTCCGTAGTCGGGGAACGGAATATTCCCGATACTATGCATATTGTCGGTAGCTTCCGCGAATCTCGCAAGTCTTGCGACAGGCTCTCGCGAAATAGTCCTCTTCTGTCTTGCGGCGCGCTTAATCTCATCCGCAAGCTTATCAGAATAGTCTAAGAATTTCACAAGCTGTTCTATATTTCCCTCTCCGGTCTTGACATTCCGCTTCATGTTCGAGAGGTATTGAGACCATTCGCGGAATTCGTGCTCGGAGATGGATTTATCTACTCGCTTATAGATACTGTTATAGAGTGACTGACATCTTTTCTCTAAATTATCGGGGATTTCCGCAGGTGCAAACTCTCGTTTGGGAGCGGAATATTTTATGTGGACGTCCCCTATTTCGGGGAAGTACTCGGTTTTATCTACTACCGGCGTAGGCGTAGGCTTAGCAGGAATATTCGTAGTAAAAGGCACGCTGTCAAGTTCATCCGGAGGATATTCACTCGGCGGAAATTCTAAAGGTGGAGAGTACTGCTGTACAGGCGGCGTTGTCGGTTGCGCATACTGTTGTGTTTGCGGAGCATACTGCTGTGGAGGAACCGGCGGTTGGGAGTACTGCTGTGGTTGAGGAGCATACTGCTGTGCAGTTTTTAGCAAATCCTCCGTATCGGGGTAATTAAGGAGCGGTTTCGGCTTAGCTTCCGCAAGCGCTTTACAGGTGAGTCCTGTAGAATTAATTCTGTCGCAGTATTTCTCGCCGAAGCCTGTAGCTGTAATGAGAAAATATCTGTCGCAGTTTTCGCACCGCTTTAGGTGAACGCCTGTTTCGGACATTATATCAAATTCGAGGTCTATTAAGGCTTTGAGAGAACTCACTACATAGACTTTTTCGGGGAGGTTTTCGAGAGCGGTTACGAAAAGTTCCTCCTCCGGCTCTTGCGGGCGGGTTAAGCCTGTACAGTAGGAGTAGGCGAGGGAAGCGAATTTGTCTTCCAAAACTTCTGTGTTGTATTTATCATAGCCCGAAAGGTCGGGGACGTTCATAAGCTGTTCTTCTAAGCGTTTATAGATAGACTTTGCGGCGGAAGAACTCACGGCAAATGCCGCAGAGGGCGCAAGGCAAGGATTATAAACTCTTATCGACGGCAGAGCGGTTTTCGGAATCGAACATTCGTTCGATGCTATAGAATACGCAAGGTCGAAATACTGTTTCAGAGTATGGCACTTTAGAGAAGTCTGATGCTCACCGTCATAGATAAAATTAATCTTATCCTTGACGTATTTTTGCAGACCCGAAACTATCGCCCATTCATTAGCGGCGTGGAAAGTTTTATATTCCGAAATCCTCTTGAAAATCGCCGCTTCATAGGGAATCTTGCTTGATATACAGCGCATCCAAAGTTCGTCTTCGGAAAGTCTTTCCGAACGGCAGATATATTCTATAATACAGTCGATTACTATATCGGAGTAGTCGCCGTCGCGCCCTGCGTATATAAAGGGGTGAGCCTTAGAGATAGAAGCGCGCGCAGAATCCATTGTAGCTTTCGGGAGAGTGCCGGTGCGTTTCGCCTGTCTGCCCGCTTCAATTGCAGTCTCCCAGAAAAAGGTAAAATCAAATTCGGAAAAGGTTAACAGAGACCTACCGACTTCAAGCTTAAAGAAGGCGTTGCCGGAATTGGTCCTGTCCGTAAAATAAATTGGGGTTGATTTTACCATGTTTTATAAGTCCTATATATATGATATTTAAAAGTAATACTTATCTTTTTGGTTTGTGTCGTCGTCTTCGCCGATATGTTCCCTTACTTCATCAACCTTTTTGATGAGTTCGTTTGTTTTCCGCCTTGCTTTTCTTGCGGCGACGAAATTAATCATCAGGGCTATGGCAAAGACAGTAAGCCCCAAAAGGCTTATTATATTTATTTCGAGCTTGTCCGAAAAGACCCACATAAGTCCTACGGCTACTATGAAAAAGACGGTAAGCACATCCCCGAGGGGAATTCTTCTTTTGTTTTGCATAATACTACCATTTTAATTCTTCTATCTTTATATTATAACATATTTTCAGCCCTTTGTAAAGTGACAATTTGTAAAAAATTTTGAATTCACATTGACAAATTTGAATTGATATGTTATACTGTAATTGTTACAAATGTATGCGGTTTATATTAACAAACTTTGGAGGTATATATGGATAAGGAGCAATTTTTAGCGGAAGTCAAAAACGCAAAGACACCGGAAGATATTATAACTATATTTAAGACAGGCGGCAAGGAAATTTCTCTCGATGAAGCTGCAAAATATTTAGAACAGTTTAAGAAAACAGAAGGCAAAACCGAACTTTCCGAATCCGAACTTGAAAATATCATCGGCGGTGCGCGTTATGACGGCGGTCCTTTCGACGGGTACTTATCAATTCCCGCTCCGCTTTTTACTATCTGCAACAGCTATTCGGATGACGGCTCATGGCTCTGGAGATGTTGTTTTACCTGTAGAAATTACACAATGTTCTCTTGCAGTCAACAAAATGTACAGAATTTCAGAGGTATATAATTATTTTCGGAGCGGTTACATAAATGTTTATAAGCGATAGGATTTTTTATCCTATCGTTTTTTTTGCTTGCAATTTTTTAATTTATATGGTATAATTACCGCAAGAAATGTCGAAACGAGTTATATATGAACAAAAAACGCTTTGCCGTCGGGGCAGTATTTATAGTTGCACTGATTATAATATTGACACTTATTGCCATAGTTATTATACAGTCTTTGAAACTTGAGGAAATAAAATCCGAAAACTTATCGCTTGCGGCGTATGCTTCCGCTGTGCCTGTATATACATATCCTCTTGATACTGACGTTGTAACTATCAAAGACTCCTACCTCGGGGAGATTTCTATTCCTGCGCTTAAAGATGTCGCGAGGGCTTCTTATGATTATGAAAACCTCTACTATGAAGACGGGCGTTATAACTACACCATTGACGGATTTACCTCTTCAAGCACCGGGATTGACGTTTCTTACTACGCCGAAAATATCGACTGGGAAGCAGTAAAAGCTGACGGAATAGATTTTGCCATGATTAGGGTAGGATACCGCGGCTATCTTGACGGTGAAATTAACCTTGACAAGCGATTTCACGAATACATGGAAGGCGCAATTGAAGCGGGGCTTGATGTCGGGGTATATTTCTACTCACAAGCTATAAATGTTAAAGAAGCTGTCGAAGAAGCGGAATTCGTTATAGAACAGATTAAGCCTTATCAGCTTACCTATCCTGTCGCGCTCGATATAGAGATTACTTCTGCCGAAAATGTAAGGCAGAATATCGTGAGCGGAGCAGTCCTCAATGACGTTTGCGAAGCTTTCTGCTCCCGTATCTTTGAGGAAGGCTACCGCCCGATGGTCTACGCAAACAAGCGGATGGCATACCTAAAGCTTGATATGCGAAGAATCTGTCAGTATGACTTTTGGTATGCGGAGCATTTTGATGCTGATGAACCGAACAGCCCAACTTTTGACTATGATTTTCGTATCTGGCAGTACACAGACAAAGGCGAAGTTGACGGAATCAATACTCCTGTTGACCTTAATATTTGTTTTTATAATTATAA
>JAISHJ010000108.1 GCA_031262625.1 Ruminococcus sp.
TCAAAATGCCGTGTTCCTGTTGTTCACAAGCCCGAAAATCAGAATAAACATCTTCACAAACATCGTGAGGTTGGCTTTTCCACTCTCGATTTTCTTTAGACGCGCGTTTGGCTACACGATGCCGCAGGAAACGCCTTGACAACACCCTCACCCGCGAAGACATTCACCACGGCGGCGGCACCCGACACAGCCGCGCCGACAGTCAGCGGCGACCCTGTATTTGCTGCAACCGATTTGTCGTTGGGAACAGGCACGTTAACGGTTACTTTCAGCGAAGCCATGACCGCCGCCGGTACGATTACGCTTGACAACAGCGGCACGGCGACTCTAAGCACATGGTCTTCAACAAACGTTGCGGTTTATAACTTAACCGGTCTTACATACGGCACAACCTACGAAGTCACTTTTGCAAGCTTTACAGATGCCGCAGGAAATGCCTTGACAGCACCCTCGCCGGCAATGACTTTCACAACAGCGACAGAACCCGATACAACCGCTCCGACAGTATTAACTGTCACTCCGAGCGGTACGGACGTTTCGCAAGCTACAACGGCTTTAACCGTTACATTCAGCGAAGCAATGAATACTTTGAACGGCACAATTACGCTTGATAACGGTGTAACGGCGGCTTCTCCGTCATGGACGAACGGAAACACCGCCGCAACATACACTTTGTCAACCCTCGGCTACGGCACTACCTACACAATTACTTTCGCAAGCTTTACAGATGCCGCCGGAAATGCTTTGACAGCTCCTTCGCCGGCAAAGACGTTCACAACGGCGGCAGAACCCGCTCCGGATCCGGATCCTGACCCCGATCCAGATCCTAATCCCGATCCTGACCCTGATCCCGATCCTGACCCCGAGCCTAATCCTGACCCTGACCCAGATCCTAATCCCGATCCGGATCCTGACCCTGACCCTAATCCTAATCCTGACCCTAATCCAAGCCCTAATCCAAGCCCCTCGCCTACGCCTGCCACTCCTTCATATACACCGCCGTTATTGCCGATTATTACTACTAATGTGCCTATGCCCGAGAGCGAAGACTTCACCTATACATTTACATCGAAATCAGACGTAACATCTACAATAACGGTTACAGAATCGCTGATAACTATTACTGCCGGGCTTAATGAATCGGGGAGCGTTAACTCCGAAACCGCAGTAAAAGCGATGAAAGAATCGGTAAGAATAGCGAAAGCAAACGGTGAAAACAGCGTATACTTTGAAATCCCCGAGGGAGCAGTCGGACTTTCTTCTTCAACTGTTAAGAAACTTGTGGATGCTTCCGGCGGTCTTGATATTATAATAAACCTCGCCGACGTTAATAACGGGGATAATATCGGTAATATACGGCTTAATAAAACTCCGATATGGGGCAAATCCTCACAGGCTTACATTTTGAAACAGAACGTATTTATTCAGTACAAAATTACATAGCTTCACGATACGATACCGATATTTTATGCGCATTTGAAACTGCACAGACAGGCGGCTGGAAAGATACCGCTACACTATCATTAAGCGTTCATAAACTCGGCTTAGAAACTCTTGACGGAACGAAACTTTACGCGCTGATTTACGATACAAAGACAAAAACACTTTATCAGGCTGCGGCGGAAGTTATTGACGGAGACATAGTAATAAAAACTAAAAAAAGCGGAATAGTTACTATTGTGACAGAGCCTGTAACGTAATCATGTTAAATGGGCTTCTCTTTGAAGCCCATTAGCATATTAAATTTAGTTGAATTTTGCGAAAACTGTATAGACAAATAATAAAAAATATGCTATAATGATTGACATTAAACTACTTTGAGGGAATTTTTATGTTAAAGAAATTTTTAATCCCTGTAATTGTTATCTTTACGGTTCTTGTTATTGCAGTGAGTACTGTAGTTAATGTGTCGCTTAAAGCTAACAACGACACTGTAAACTTAAATGAATCAAAAAAAGCAAGCGAATACGTCGGCGATATTATAAAAAACTTTATGGACGGCGCGTATAGTTTGGTGGAGTCTACGGCGCAGATGCCGTCTATGCTCACGATGGATACTGCCGTACAGAATCCGGAACTTGCGCGGATTGTTAAGAATAATACATATGCAAGCCTTTACTACATACAGGGTGCAGACGGTATGCAAACAGGGCGTTCGGACGACAAGGCAATGGGCGACAGAAGCACCAGACCGTGGTTTCTTCGCTTTATGAGTAACTACGAACCGTTTGTAATGGAAACATATTTTTCTGTCAACGACAATGCCGCCTGTACGTCAATTTATTATCCGATGTATAAAGACAGCGAAATGATCGGCGTTATCGGTGTGGATATTAAGCTTGACATTTTACAGGACATAGTTGTAAAGCACTCGCAGACGGAAGATGATTACTATTCTTTCGTCATAGACGGCAACGGCGCAGTTGTCGCTCACCCCGACACCTCCTATCTTACGACAGTTACTAACTTCAAAACCTTAACACGGAATGTTCCGAAACTCGACTCAAACGGAAATGCTGTAATTGAAGACGGAAATATAGTTGAGACGGAGGAGAAGTTTGAGATAAGCCCGGAGTACGAAAAGCTTATTGAACGCGTTATGAACGGCGAATCCGGCTCGGAAGAAATCACAATCGACGGGAAAGAATACTACGTCGGCTACTCCTCCATACCGATGGAGGGCGACTCTGACTCGTGGTCGGTAATAACTCTCAAAAACAAAGAAATTTCCGAAGGCGCAATCAACGATGCACTCTTTGATATAGCATTAACGGTAGTAATTACGGCTCTTGCTGCGCTGACGATAATAATTGTCCTTATCAGAAGCTTTACAAAACCGATAAAAGCAATGACAACCTTCGCCCGGAGTATCTCCGAAGGAGATTTCAGTACACGTCTCGACGACTTCTTTAAGGCACAGCCTAAGGACGAACTCGGTCTGCTTTACGATTCATTTAAGAATCTTGAGACGGAAGTTACCGGAATTATCGTTGAAACCGAAGATGTTTTACAGGCAGTGAATAACGGAAATCTTACAAAACGAATCAGTAAAAATTTCTCCGGCGATTTTGAAAAACTGAAAATCTCGGTAAATAACATTACAGAAGTTTTCGTAAAGATGATGACTGATATTAAAAACGGCACGCAGAAAATGCGAAAGACGGTTTCTGCGTTTGAACAGGGCTCAAACGAACTTGCGGCAAGTACTTCAAACTTAATGAATGCAACGGGAGTAATTAAGACAAAACTCTCTGAACTTTCCGATGCAATTTCTGCAAACTCTGCGGATGCAGAGACAGCAAGAAAATATTCGGAAGAAGCGAGTGTTACCATTACCCAAACCGGCAGCAATATGGAGAGCATGAACGCTTCAATACTTGCTATTGAAAAAGAATCTGCAGAAATATCGAAAATTATGAAGATAATTGACGATATAGCCTTCCAGACAAATATCTTGGCACTTAATGCGGCTGTTGAAGCCGCCAGAGCCGGCGAAGCAGGAAAAGGTTTCAGCGTTGTTGCAGATGAAGTGAGGATGCTTGCTAACAAGTCGGCATCTGCGGCGAAAGAAACAGGAAAATTAATCGAAAACTCAAACAAAAAGATTCACGAAGGCAGAGAGATAGTCGAAAAGGCTACCGCTAACTTTGAAGAAGTTACTGCTAAAATCAGCGGAATAACCGAAGTTATCGACAAGATAAGTGTTTCCTCTCTGTCGCAGCAAAGTTCTGTCAGAGATGTTTCCGGAAGCGTTGATACTATCGTAGAGACATCGGCTCTAAACAGTAAAACAGCAAATGAACACTTCGAGGAAACCGACAATCTTTTGAAGGTAATTAACGATATGTCCGATATGGTGAACAACATAAACGAATAAAAGGGCTGAGACAATGAACAGCGATATCAAGAATAATCTGAAGCCTGCCGTTAACTCATTCGCAACAGTCAGAATCGAAGATAAGAGTATCTTCGCCGAAATAGAAGTTACCGCGCCCAAATACGGCGGCAGTGATGTTACCGTAAATATACTTAACAGAGCACTTGATGAAGCGGGAGTATGCTACGGTATAAAAGAAAATGTACTGAAAGAAATCGCTGAGAAAAAAATATACAATAAAAAGATTCGCGTTGCCGAATATACTCCGCCTGTTACGGGTAAAAACGGGCTTATAGACTATCGGTTTGACCGCGTTCCGACAGCACTTCTTGTAGAAAATGAGAAAGGCGACGTCAACTACCGTGAACTCGGGCTGTTTAAGAGCGTTCTTAAAAATACCGTTATCGCCGATATTACTCCGCCGGAAGAGGGCATACCCGGAACCGATATTTTCGGGCGGGAGATTGCTCCGAAGCCTGTCTCAAAGGCGGCGTTCACTACCGGCGTAGGTACTGTGCTGTCTGAGGACGGTTTACAGATAATCGCCGCAATTGACGGCGTGATTAACTACGAAAAATCAGCATTTGTGCTTAGGCGCGAACTTAATATAAAGGCGGATATTGACTTTAACACCGGGAATATTCAGTTTATAGGTGACATTAATATTTACGGTAATGTCGGCGAAGGTTTTAAGGTTCATAGTACCGGCGGCAATATCGTTATCTACGGTGCGGTTTTCTCCGGCGCAGAAATTACGGCTGCCGGAAGTGTCACGCTTAAGAAAGTATGCAACCACGGTACTGTCAATGCGGGCGGCAGCATTAACGCAGCTTTCTGCGAATATTCCGACCTTTCGTCAAACGGCGATATTACCGTTCAGACTGTGGTTTTTTCTACTGTGTATTGCGGCGGAACGCTTGTCTGTTCCGGCAAAGGCGGACTTATCGGAGGGCATTATACTATCCTTTCCGGCGCGGTTATAAACGGCAATATCGGCTCTCCCCACTATCCGCTGACTGAAATTCTCCTCGGCAATAACACAGTTTTAGCGGACGAAAGAGAAAGGCTGTCTACAGAGATAGCACGTGCTGAGCATGAAATTATCGACCTCAATATGATTGTTGATTACCTTAATGCAAAAAAGCGCGTGGATTTTACCCTTTCCGAAGAGAAGGAGCATTTGCTCGGAAAATCCGTCCGCGCCAGAATATTAAAAAACCGTGTGGTAAGCGATGCTAAAAAAAGAATTATTGAGATTGAACATCTGCTTGAGAACGTACAGGATCTGCGTATGACTGTAGGCGGAACGGTTTACGTCAAAACCCGTATCTGTATCAACACTGCCAAATACGAAGTGAAAAATGAATGGAAACACGTAACGATCTATGTTGACAAAGATAACGAGTTCCATTTTGACAATATGTAAATTACACACTGACGTCTTTTAAATATGTTTTTATGTAGAATTATAATTTTCTCATAGCCCGTTTCTATTTAAACACGGGCTATATTTTTTGTATGGTAAATATGTAATTATATCGTCTTCATCCAAAAGTCACGATAAGTTATTCCCCATCCGTGACTGTCTTGTAAGGTTTCATCCGAAAGAACGAAACCGTTTTTCTCAAGAGCTTTTATTCGCTCTGCGGCAATGGGAGTTGCACGTGTGACAATGCCGTCTGCACCGAAAGTATTTATACCGTTTTTGATAATCAAAGAAAGCAATTCATCAATTGCCTTTTCGTTTTCATAATTACTATGCAAATCAAGGCGCAAGCATATTTTACCGCCGAAAAAACTACCTTTCTCACTGCGAAAAGCTTCAATTGTGCCGACGGCTTTTTTGCTTTGCTTATAAGTTATCGCCATACGTACAAAACAGCGGTAATTGTATGCTTCAATCCATTTGCCGATGCAGTCCTGCATTGCAGTCAAATCTTTTGCGCCGTAACCGAAATCGCAATTCCAAGCGCTGCATTCGTTTAATATATCCTGTGCTGTCGGGTCGGCATAAACTGCAAGTAAATCCTCCGCATCTGTAGACTCTACAAAACGAAGCAGGAAATGTTCGCTTTCAAATACGGGGCAATCGGTGTAGGTATCTGTTTGCAGGGGAAGTGTAATATTATCATTCATGGTTCCTTTTCTATTCCGATAAATTATAATTATAGTAGACAAAACCGAGTACCGGCATTACTTTAAGCATAAACGAGTTGTCGGGGTGAGTAAGGCTTGAGAGCCGCTCTCTGCCCGCCTTGTCGCCGCCGATTCCGGCAATTATGAGCGATACAACGGAACACCCTATCGCTAAAAATAAAGCTGATATATTAAGAGTCATAGCACACCTCTGTTATATTAAATTAACGGTTTAATCGTCTTTTCATCGTAAAAAATCAATCTCCGGACTGTATGATTATAAAATTTTCTTCGCTTAAAACAGTTTTTATACCGCACTTTTCATATTAAATTTCATTTCTCTGTCTCTCTTTATAGATTTTGTTTAATTTGAATACTTCAAACGTCGTTAGCGTTTCTAATGAAATATCACTAACCTTCGTCATCGGCTCGACATTATTAATTATACACTATTATTTTTACATAGTCAAGCTGATTTTTACGCGTAACATTTTTGCTATAGTGAAACACTATTATTTTATTATTAAATTGAAAAGGTTTACGCCGGGCTTAAATATTCCCTGTGCCGTGGTAAAAAGCCCTCTCTGC
>JAISHJ010000013.1 GCA_031262625.1 Ruminococcus sp.
CCGAAGTTCTTCTGTCATTACAGGGGAGGGAGTCTCCTCCAAAACTTTCTGATTACGCCTTTGCATAGAGCAGTCACGTTCAAAAAGATGAACGGTATTGCCGTGTTCGTCCGCTAAAATCTGAAACTCTATATGCTTAGGATTAATGATGAATTTTTCTATATAGTAGTCGTCGTTACCGAAATAATTTTTCGCTTCCTGCTTTGCATCATTAATACTGCTCTCAAGTTCGGACGGACTGTCAACGCGTCTTATTCCGCGCCCGCCGCCGCCTGCCGCCGCCTTAATCATCACAGGATAACCGATTTTTTCTGCGATAATTTTTGCCGCTTCAAGTGAGGAGACCGTGCCGTCAGACCCGGGTATTACCGGAACTCCCGCCGCTTTCATAGTCTCTTTCGCTCTCGCCTTATCTCCTAACATGGAGATACAATCCGCAGACGGTCCGATAAACTTTATGCCGTTTGAAGCGCATTTTTTCGCAAATTCAGCATTTTCCGAAAGAAACCCGAACCCCGGGTGCAAAGCATCCGCTCCGGTAATCTTACAGGCTGTAATAATAGCATCCTCATTAAGATACGAGTCTTTAGTAGAAGCACTGCCTATACAAAGTGCTTCATCTGCAATCTGCGCATGAAGCGCCGACTTGTCCGCCGTCGAATACACCGCAACGGTTGCTATGTCAAGCTCCCTGCAAGCCCTTATAACACGTACGGCAATCTCACCGCGGTTAGCAATTAATACCTTTTTCATAGGGTACGCTGGGGGGAAACCCTTCTGAAGAAGGGTTTCCCCCCAGACCCCCTTTCCTAAGACTTTTTCGTTTTTTCTTCTTGTATATAATTTCGTAAAATAGCTTATCCGTTTAATCTGACTTGTGTGAAATTTCTTTTTTAGCTTATCCGTTTGGTGAATTAATTCTTCGGAATTAATTTTTCCTTACCGCCCATGTAGGGACGAAGCGCAGCAGGTATATTAACACTGCCGTCTGCGTTAAGGTTGTTTTCTAAGAAAGCTATAAGCATACGCGGAGGTGCGGCTACTGTGTTATTTAGGGTGTGCGCTAAGTATTTCTTGCCGTCTGCGCCTGCGACACGGATTTTTAGCCGCCTTGCCTGTGCATCGCCGAGGTTCGAGCAGCTTCCTACTTCAAAATATTTCTTCTGTCGCGGCGACCACGCTTCAACATCTACCGACTTAACCTTCAAATCTGCCAAGTCCCCAGAGCAACATTCAAGCGTACGCACGGGAATATCAAGCTTGCGGAAAAGTTGTACCGTCAGATCCCACATTTTATTATACCACGTCATGGAGTCTTCGGGGCGGCAGATTACTACCATTTCCTGCTTCTCAAACTGATGAATACGATAAACTCCGCGCTCCTCTAAGCCGTGCGCGCCCTTTTCCTTGCGGAAACAGGGGCTGTAGCTTGTCAGCGTGTGCGGAAGCGTTTCCTCTTTCAGAATGGTATCAATGTATTTGCCGATCATGGAGTGTTCGGAAGTACCTATGAGGTAAAGGTCTTCGTTCTCGATTTTATACATCATCGCTTCCATCTCCGCGAAACTCATAACCCCGGAAACTATCTCCGAACGTATCATAAACGGCGGTATGCAATATGTGAAACCGTTATCTATCATAAAGTCCCGCGCAAATGTAAGGCAAGCCGAATGAAGCCTTGCTATATCTCCGCAAAGGTAGTAAAAGCCATTTCCGGCAACCTTTCGTGCTGAGTCAAGGTCAATTCCGTCAAATCTCGCCATAATATCGGAGTGATAAGGAATCTCAAAATCCGGTACGATAGGTTCGCCGAACTTTTGAAGTTCGACATTTTCGGAATCATCCTTCCCGATAGGAACGGAGTCGTCTATAATCTGCGGAATTCGCCGCATAATTTTTTCGAGGGTCTCAGCAGTTTCCGCTTCAATTTTTTCAAGTTCATCAAGCCTGTTAGCATATTCGGCTACACGCTTTTTAGCTTCTTCCGCTTTGTCTTTTTCACCCTTTGCCATATAACCGCCGATTTCTTTTGCGGTCTTGTTCTTGTCGGAGCGCAGAGCGTCGCCCTCTGACTTTGAAGCGCGGAATTT
This sequence comes from Ruminococcus sp., assembly GCA_031262625.1. Taxonomy (GTDB): domain Bacteria; phylum Bacillota; class Clostridia; order Oscillospirales; family Ruminococcaceae; genus JAISGY01. The sequence goes on from JAISHJ010000013.1 coordinate 2,091, forward strand.
TCCGTCAAGGGCTATAGCTTCATCAACAATTTCAAGGTTTGTACGGAATTTCTTCCGCATATTTTCTTTTACAATTTCAGGATTTTCACGCACAAATTTTATATCAAGCATATTATATTTTCCTTCATAAGTTTATTTAAGTATTTAGACCTTTTCGGGCAGTAATCTTCTTAAGTACTAAGCTTTGCAAGAATCAAGATTTGCAAGAACTTGGGCAATCGCCTTAAGGTCATCCTCGCCGGAAAAATCAAGGGTAATTTTTCCCTTTTTACCGTCCTTTGAGGAGGTTATCTTAACTTTCCGCCCCAAAATTTCGCGGAGCGAAAGTGCCGTTTCAACGTAATAAGTATTTTTCGGAAGCAAGGAGGGTGGTTTATTATCCTCCGAAAGGCGTTTAACCGCCGCTTCAAGCTGACGTACTGTCATTTTTTCGTCTCGCGCAGCTTCCGCAAGACTTAATAGTTCCTGCTTGTCCTCAATTCCGGCAAGGATTTTTCCGTGCCCGACAGACAGCGCGCCGTCTTCGAGCATCTTTTTTATGTCGTCCGGCAGGCTCAAAAGCCGCAGAGAATTTGCGACAGAAGAGCGCGATTTCCCGGTAACCTTCGCCGTCTCTTCTTGAGAAAGCTTGTATTTTTCGATAAGTTCATGAAGTCCTGCCGCTTCTTCAATCGGGTTTAAGTCTTCGCGGATAAGATTTTCGATTAGAGTAGCTTCTGCGGTCTGTCTTTCGTCGAAAGTTTTAATAACCGCCGGAATTTCGGTTAAACCGAGCATTTTACAGGCTCTGAACCGTCTTTCCCCCGCGATAATACGATAACTTCCGCCGCCGGTATCTCTTACCGCGATAGGCTGTAATACGCCGTTTCGGGAAATGCTGTCGGCGAGAGACTGAAGTTTTTTGTCATCAAAATTTTTACGCGGCTGGGACTTATTAGGTTCAATCTGTGAAAGGCGAATGGTACTTACGGCATCATGACCGCTGTTGTCGTCAAAGAGTGCGCCGAGTCCCATTCCCAGTCCGCTTTTTCTTGCCATTTTTAAATACTCCTAATAATTAGTACTTCATGCCGAAAGAATTTTGCGCGGCTTATGGTTAGCTGCAATTTCGTCGGCTAAGCTTTCGTAGCTTTGCGCGCCCTTGCTGTTTTTATCGTAGTAAACGCAGGGCATACCATAACTTGGTGCTTCCGAAAGCCTGACGTTACGCGGGATAATTGTCTCAAAGGTCTTTGTGGGAAAATGCTTTTTAACCTCGTTGACTACCTGATGAGTAAGCTGTAAACGCCCGTCATACATGGTAAAGAGGATTCCTTCAATGTCAATATTCGGGTTGAAGCGAAGTTTCACAAGCTTAATAGATTCGACAAGCTGCGAAAGCCCCTCGAGAGCGTGAAATTCGCACTGGAGCGGAATTATTACGGTATCGGAAGCGCAGAGCGCATTTACGGTGAGGAGTGACAATGACGGCGGACAGTCGATGAAAATGTAGTCAAAGTCAGCCTTTACGGTAAGGATTTGCATTTTCAGACGGCTCTGGCGGTTTTCGAGTTCAATAAGTTCAATATCCGCGCCGGCAAGGTCAGAGGTAGCGGGAACTATAGAGACGTTTTTGAAGTCGGTAGGAATTATTACGTCGGAGAGAGTTTTTCGCCCTAAGAGCGCATCATAGACGGTGAATTCGAGAGATTTTTTCTTTATACCGAAGCCGCTTGTGAGGTTGCCTTGAGCATCGGAGTCGATACATAGTACCTTTTTACCGCGTTTTCCGAGAGCGGCGGCAAGGTTTACGGCGGTGGTTGATTTTCCCACGCCGCCTTTTTGGTTCGCGACAGCTATTACTACAGCCAAGCTGTTACCCCCTGTTTAGAACTTGTATTCATAGGTTCAGCCGCCCGATAGCAGCGCGCTTTTTCCGCTCTGCTTCGTCAGTTTTGCTTGCCTTGTGTCAGCGAAGGCGATGAGCAAGCTCGCGCAACCTCCTCGCATAGCGAAAAAATCGCACCGCTCTCGAACGACTTCACGCTACGAATACAAGTTCTTACTTCATACATTATTATTATACCATATTTAGTTTCTCATTGCAAGCAGTAATTGTTAAAAAATAAAAAAAGCCTGAGAAAGGCTTTTTTAAGAGGCGCCACCCGGAATTGAACCGGGGATCAGGGTGTTGCAGACCCACGCCTTACCGCTTGGCTATAGCGCCGAAAGATTCCAAAGCTTTATAAACCGCACCGCATAGAAAATACGTCACCGTATTAATGGAGCAGGTTTTATATGCACGGACAGCGGATTACGAGGCTCGAACTCGCTACCTCCACCTTGGCAAGGTGGCGCTCTACCAAATGAGCTAAATCCGCATGGTTATATTGTATGCTTTATTTCCGAATGTGACACTTCCGCCGACTAACTCTGCATGACGTAACTCCATACTTACCGCAAGATAAATTCTGCACTTGCCGCACAACCGCACGAGCAATTGTACCACTGCACGATAAACTACGGACGAGTAAAAGAAATGATGCACGGACGATCCGGATGGGACTCGAACCCACGACCTCCGCCGTGACAGGGCGGCGTTCTAACCAACTGAACTACCGGACCAAAAGCCGAGTCAAATTTCACGTCATAAGAGAAATGTTGCAAAGTAATAAGTAATTACTGCACAGAGACCGATAAGCGTTTAATTTTGACCGGATGGGAGTTACAGGGCTCGAACCTGTGACCCTCTGCTTGTAGGGCAGATGCTCTCCCAGCTGAGCTAAACTCCCGTGATGTGCGGACTGGGGCGATGGGCTGGTTTTGGGGGGACAGTATTTGTATTATATATTAATGTTTGGAGGATGTCAATAGAAAAGGCTGAAAATCGTTAAAGTGCTGAAAAATGGGAGAAAAAATTGTGCAAATATACTAATTTACAAATAAGCCTTGAAAAATTAATAATCGCGGTTTATAATAGATAGTGTATTGAAAAAAATTTCACTTTTATGATAGAATGAAGGCATAATAATGAAGATTTACGCGGATAATGCCGCTACGACACCGGTTACGCCGGAGATTTTGGAAGTTTTGATTCCGTGTCTTACGGAGAATTACGGAAATCCGTCGAGTATATATACCCTCGGAATGAATGCGCTTAGGACTATTGAGAAGGCGCGGGCGCAGTGCGCGAAAGCAATCGGTGCGAAGACGAATGAGATATATTTTACCGGTTCCGGAACTGAAGCTGACAACTGGGCGGTTAAGGAGACGGCGAGGAGACTTCGGAGGACGAAGGGCAAGACCGGGATAATTACTACGAATTTTGAGCATCACGCTATACTTCATACCTGTGAAGCGCTTGAAAAAGAGGGCTTTACGGTTAAATATCTTCCGGTTGACAGCGAAGGGTATATTAAGGCGGATGACGTGAAAAACGCAATTGACGACAATACTGCTATTGTTACGATAATGTATGCCAATAACGAAATCGGAACAATTCTTCCGATAGGAGAAATAGGTGCAGTCTGCCGCGAAAAGGGAGTAGTTTTCCATACAGATGCAGTTCAGGCGATAGGAAATGTTCCGATTGATGTTGTGAAGCAGAATATTGATATGATGTCGGTTTCCGGGCATAAAATTCATGCGCCGAAGGGCGTGGGATTTCTTTACAGCAAAAACGGTCTTACCCTCGACAGATTTATCCACGGCGGCGCGCAAGAACGCGGTCGGCGTGCCGGGACGGAGAATACCGCCGGAATTGCCGCCCTCGGCGAAGCTATAACTATCGCCTGTGAAGGTATAGAGGAACGCTTTGCGAAAATTACTCCGATGCGCGACAAACTTATTAAGGAACTTTCAAAAATACCCGCTTCTCGCCTCAACGGCGGAGCAGGAAGCGCTAACAAGCCGCGCCTTCCCGGCAACGTCAACATGAGTTTTATCGGTATCGAGGGCGAAAGTCTACTGCTTAATCTCGACATCGCCGGTATCTCTGCTTCCTCCGGCTCTGCCTGCACAAGCGGCTCTCTCGACCCCTCCCATGTGCTTTTAGCACTCGGGCTTCCTCACGAAATCGCCCACGGCTCTCTCCGCCTGTCCATAAATGAGTACAACACAGACGAAGAAATTGATTATATAGTTAAGGTTGTCCCCGAAGTTTGCGCGAAGATCCGCGCAATGAGCCCCCTTTGGGAAGAACTCACCAAAGGTCAGAGCGGTTGGGAACGCTTCGCGCCGCTCCTATCACCGATCGCTTGACAAGAGAAGACTTATTACTTAATACTGCTTCCTCCCACAAACAGACAAAAAAGCAGGACAAGATTAATACAGATATTTACACTAAGGAGTTATATATGTTATACAGCGAGCAAGTAATGGACCACTTCGCCAACCCCCGCAACGTCGGCGAACTCGAAAACGCCGACGGCATAGGCGAAGTCGGCAACGCAAAATGCGGCGACATCATGAAAATGTACCTCAAAATCGACAACAATGTAATAACTGACGCCAAATTCAAAACCTTCGGCTGCGGCGCCGCTATCGCCACAAGCTCCATGGCTACCGACATGGTTAAGGGTAAGCCCGTCTCCGAAGCCCTCAAACTCACAAACAAAACCGTCGTAGAAGCCCTCGGCGGTCTCCCCGCACAAAAACTCCACTGCTCAGTCCTCGCCGAACAAGCCATCCGCTCCGCCCTCTCCGACTACTACTCCCGCCAAGGTATCGACCCACTCCCCATAGTAGGCGAAATAGGCGAATGTGCTTCTTGCTCTTAGGATGCGCTGGGGGAGGGGCGCTTGGTGACCCAAGCGTCCCTCCCCCAGACCCCCACCCCGAAAGACTGGGTGATTATTTTTGTTACCTATGAAAGTATTACACTTTTCCGTTGACGAAAAAGATGCTAAAATATGGCTTTTGGTATTACAGTTTTCCGTTAGCGAAATTATTGCTTATAATTAGTCTTTGAGGATGCTTTTTCCTCGCAGATACTGAAATTATTAACAATATGTAAATTTAACGATTTCATATTGACATTCCTCTATTCACGTGATATAATAATAAAGCTGTCGAAACGTCTCATGTTTTGATACGCTGGTGTAGCTCAGTTGGTAGAGCAGCTGATTTGTAATCAGCAGGTCGGGGGTTCGAGTCCGTTCACCAGCTTCCGGTGCAAATTCAGGTTAGTCGTTGGCACGAGATAGGTTAGAGTGCGTTGGCGTGTGACAAGTTAGAGTGCGTAGGCGCGTGACAAGTCAGAGTGCGTAGGCGTGTGACAGGTTAGAGTGCGTAGACGCATGACAGGTCAGAGTTCGTAGGCGCGTTGAATATGTACTAAAATATAATATTCGGAGGAATTCCCGAGCGGCCAAAGGGGGCAGACTGTAAATCTGTTGCTTTCAGCTTCGATGGTTCGAATCCATCTTCCTCCACTCTCTTAAAAGCGATACCCGTTTCAGGTATCGCTTATAAACTATATGCAGACAAAACTAAAAAGGAATGTAAATTATGACTGATTTAACCAAACTTCCTCCCAACCGAAGGAAAAATTACGAACAATTCGCCGAGCGTGTCCCCCTCATGCTTGCATACGGCTTTTCTTTCGCAAAATGGTTCACTGACAGAGGTATAACAAAGTTATCTGTATATTGCGATCCCGAAGACTGGGATTGGGCAAAACTTATCTATCTCGACCTGTTCTTATCTCCCGATATAGAAATAGAATACCGCCTTTCAAAAGAAATTTTAGACAGCAAAATTCCTTACCAAAATCTCCATAACTGCACATTCAGCCCTGCCGACATTCAAAAACTCACACCCGAAGACGAAGTTTTCATCATTTCTTCCGATTACGCCTATCCGATTTACCTTATAAAGCCAAAAACACCGAAAATTCACCCGATAGTAAATTTAGCTATTCCCACATGGTGGTATACAATCATGGGGCAGCATTTCTCGGAAATACGAGAAGAACACCCCTATCTCCCGATTTTAGTTTTCCCCGAGCCGCATTTTCCCGCGAGTGCAAAAGATTATTCCGATATGGAAAAACATATCATGGAAAATACACGCGGTTATTTTCAACAAGTACTCCTCCCGAAACTTCGAGAGCCTGACTTTGTCGTGCCGAAGCAGTTTGAAGAATTGGGCTATACAGTACCTGACCTAATTGAAATGCTCGATACAGTCAGAAATTTTGTTGATGATGGCAAACTTAAGCTTAATGATTACTCCGGAAAACTTGTAAATATAGTCAACAACCACCGCATTGTACCGAACGCCAATGAAAATGCCAAAAAGACAATTTATGTTTTCGGCGGCTGTTCTACTTTCGGAGTAGGTTGCCCTGACGATAAAACTTCTTCTGCGTATTTACAGCAAATCCTGCTTGACAATGGTATAACCGACTACAGGGTAGAAAATTACGGTTGCTGTATTTTTGACCGCGGACTGTATCTCTTTAACAGAATGAAAGCAATCGACTATAAACCCGGCGACATTCTTATTTCAAGTTTTTCTACATTAGCCGGTGTGCCCGTCCCGCAATTTTTACCCGACGGCGTATTTTCAGCGGATACAATTAATATGTTTGAGCGCCCGCACAATTACGGCGGCAACGTCTTCATTGATACAGGACACCCGAACGAAAGAGGACAAAAAGCGATTGCCTCCGTTCTTTACGACTTCTTAAAATCAAAAGAATTCTTTGTTAATTTCGAGGAAGAACAAACAAACAAACAAACAAACAAACAAACAAACAAACAAACAAACAAACA
>JAISHJ010000019.1 GCA_031262625.1 Ruminococcus sp.
AACCATTATATTAAGCCGACTTTTTCCATTGAAGCTTTGAGTTTTGAGAGATTATCTTCTTCCATAGGAACAAGCGGAAGCCGCATAGTATCTTCGCATAGCTTCATAAGTGCAGCCGCTTGCTTCACAGGAATCGGATTTGTGTCGATAAAAAGGCTGTTCGCAAGTTCAAGGTATTTATTCATCAGCTTTGCCGCTTCCGGATAATTTCCGTCAAGCGCAAGCTTTGCAATGTTGTGTGTAACTTTAGGAACAATGTTTGAAAGAACGCTCACAACGCCCTTTCCGCCCATAGCAATCATAGGCAGAAACTGGTCGTCGTTACCGCTGTAGACATTAAGGTTATCTCCGCATACAGCAAAAATTTTCGCAATAAGCGAGAAATTTCCGCTTGCTTCCTTAACCGAATTAATCATCGGATGAGCCGAAAGTTCCTTATAAGTATTAATTTCGATACTTATGCCTGTTCTCGGAGGAACATTATAGAGCATAATAGGAATATTAACCGCATCGGCGGTATGTGTAAAGTGCTTTACCAAGCCTTTTTGGGATGATTTGTTATAATAAGGGGTGACAAGAAGCAGAGCATCCGCTCCGACAGCTTCCGCTGATTTTGAAAGTTCGGTTGCGTAATAAGTATCGTTGCTCCCCGTCCCCGCTATAACAGGAACACGCTTTGCCGTACGATTTACACAGTACTTTATACATTCAATGTGTTCCTCATCGGACATGGTTGAAGCTTCGCCGGTAGTTCCGCAAACGACAATCGCATCAATCCCCTCGGCAATCTGAAAATCAATCAGCTTGCCGAAAGTCTCAAAATCTAACTTTCCGTCCGGGAACATCGGGGTAATTATAGCCGTTGCCGCCCCGGTAAAAATAGTTTTTTTCATATTATCACCTTTTGTATAAGCTGTTAGTCAGTGCAACCTTAGCCGCAAGCAGTTTACTATAAGAAAGCTGCCTGTACAAACCGTCAGTCCAAATATCCCTTGGCTGCAAGCAGTTCCGCCATGAGAACGCCGCCGCCTGCTGCGCCGCGAAGAGTATTATGTGAAAGGCAGACGAATTTATAGTCGAAAATGCTGTCGTCGCGAAGTCTACCGATTGATACTGCCATACCGTGTTCAAGATCGCGGTCAAGTTTTGTCTGCGGGCGGTTATCCTCGTCAAAATAGTAAAGAAAATGTTTAGGAGCAGAAGGGAGACCTAATTTTTGCGGTTCACCTTCGTATTCCCGCCATATTTTTATCATCTGTTCTTTAGTAGGTTTATTCTTAAACGAAACCGAAACCGCCGCCATATGTCCGTCCGTAACGGGAACACGATAACACTGTGCCGAAATTATCGGGCTTGTTGCCGGGACGATTTTTCCGTCAATAAGTTTCCCCCAGATTTTGAGCGGCTCCTGCTCTGATTTTTCATCCTCGCCGCCGATAAAAGGAATAACATTGTCAACAATTTCGGGCATGGTCTCAAAAGTCTTCCCTGCGCCGGAAATTGCCTGATAAGTACAAACTGTGGATTTCGTTACCTCAAACTCTTCCATAAGCGGATGGAAAGCCGGAACATAACTCTGTATAGAGCAGTTCGACTTCACCGCGATAAATCCGCGCTTTGTACCGAGCCGCTTACGCTGTGAAGCGATAACTTCCGCGTGCGAAGGATTAATTTCGGGAATTATCATCGGTACATCGTCCGTCATTCTATATGCGGAGTTGTTAGACATAACGGGACACTCAAGTTTAGCGTACGCTTCTTCAAGCGCCTTAATTTCAGCCTTCGGCATATTAACGGCACAGAACACAAAATCGACTGACTTCGCAATCTTTTCCATATCAGCCGCCGCATCCATGACAATCATTTCGGCGAATTTTTCAGGCAGCGGAGTCTTCATTGCCCAGCGTTTTGCCGCCGCTTCCGAATATTTTTTCCCTGCCGAGGAGGGAGATGCCGCCAAAACCGTAACGTTAAACCACGGGTGATTCTCAAGCAGGGTTAGAAGCCTTTGCCCTACCATCCCCGTTGCTCCGATTATTCCGACGTTAAATTTCTTCATTTTCTTTTCACCGTTTTCAATAGAATTTACACTAAACTATTGCCTTTTATATTAATATGTAGTATAATAGTATGGTAATTTAAATTTTATGCCACAGTTATTTACGCTTCATAAATTTAACAGAAAAGCTGTCGAATAATTATGCTATTTTTATATTGTATCATAATTGTTCATTAATGTCAATATACAAGGATTAAAAACTTTTAAAAATGCAAAAATCTGATTTTTATTATCATCTTCCCGAGGAGCTTATTGCACAAACCCCTGTCAGTCCGCGAAATTCCTCAAAGTTAATGTGTATAGACCGCGATTCGGGCGAAATTACTCATAAGCAATTTTTCGATCTTGAAAATATGCTCCGTCCCGGCGATCTGCTTGTCATGAACGACTCCAGAGTTATCCCGGCAAGACTATACGGCGAAAAAGACACAGGCGCACGGGTAGAATTCCTGCTCCTTAAAGCGAAAGGCTTTAATGTTTGGGAAACTCTTGTAAAGCCGGGAAAGCGCGCCCATAAAGGCGGGCGTTTTGTATTCGGTGACGGACTTCTTAAGGGCGAAATTTTAGAGAGCGTTAATGACGGCAACCGTTTAGTTAAATTTTCGGGTGATTTTCAAACACAGGCAGAATTTTATAATTTACTTGAAAAAATCGGGCAGATGCCGCTTCCGCCGTATATTACTAAAAAGCTTGAAGATAACGAACGTTACCAGACTGTCTATTCAAATGAACTCGGTTCTGCCGCCGCGCCGACTGCCGGGCTTCATTTTACCCCCGAACAGCTTCTTAACATCCGCAAAAAGGGTGTAGATACCGCTTTCGTTACCCTCCATGTGGGGCTTGGTACATTCCGCCCGGTTAAGGAAAACAACATTTTAAGACATAAAATGCATACCGAACATTACTTTATTCCCGCCGAGACCGCCGAAAAAGTTATAAGGACAAAGATTTCCGGCGGGCGTGTAATCTGTGTCGGGACAACTTCTTGCAGAACCCTCGAAAGTGCCTTTGATTTGAGTTTTTCCTCACAGGATTTTTCCGACATGGAAGTAACCGCAAGGGACCTTTCCGGCGATACCGATATTTTTATCTATCCCGGCTATGAATTTAAGATAACGGACGGACTTATCACGAATTTTCACCTGCCGGAATCGACCTTAATCATGCTCGTATCGGCATTTTTAGGTTATGAAAAAACCCTTTCCGCATATAAAAATGCCGTGAGTGAAAAATATCGCTTCTTCTCCTTCGGCGATGCTATGTTTATTATTTAAGAGGATTTATGTACAGACTGATAAAAAAAGACGGCTTGTCGCGGTTGGGCGAATTTCAAACCGTTCACGGCACATTCTCCACTCCCTGTTTCATGAATGTGGGAACCGCCGCGGCAATTAAGGGCGGAATTTCGTCGATTGACCTTCGGGACTTAAAAACTCAGGTTGAACTTTGCAATACTTACCACCTTGAACTTCGCCCGGGAAGCGAAATAATTAAAAAATGCGGCGGCTTACATAAGTTCATGAACTGGGATAAGCCTATCTTAACCGACAGCGGCGGCTTTCAGGTATTTTCCCTCGCGAAACTGCGTAAAATAAAGGAAGAGGGCGTTTACTTCGCCTCCCATATCGACGGCAGACGAATTTTCATGGGTCCGGAAGAAAGTATGCAGATTCAGTCGAATTTAGGTTCGACAATTGCAATGGCTTTCGATGAATGTGTTGAAAATCCTGCGCCGTATGACTATGTGAAAGCTTCCTGTGAACGTACGACACGATGGCTTGTGCGCTCTAAAGCCGCAATGGAAAAGCTTAACCTATTGCCCGATACTATTAATAAAAGCCAGCTTCTTTTCGGTATAAACCAAGGTTCAACGTATGAAGACCTTCGCATTGCTCATATGAATGAAATTGCTGAGATTGACCTTGACGGTTACGCAATCGGCGGGCTTGCGGTTGGCGAATCTGCTGACGAGATGTACAGGATTATCGAAGCGGTAGAACCTCATATGCCGCAAACAAAAATCCGTTATCTTATGGGCGTGGGAACTCCGCAAAATATCATTGAAGCAGTTTATCGCGGAATTGACCTTTTTGACTGTGTAATGCCCTCGCGGAACGCCCGCCACGGCACGGTTTTCACATGGAAGGGTTATATGCACCTCCCGAACAAGTCACACGAAACGGACATGAGTCCGCTTGATTCGGAATGTGATTGCCCGACCTGTAAAAATTTCTCCAGAGCGTACCTCAGACATCTTTTTAAGGCGAATGAGCAGCTTGCAGGGCGGCTTGCTGTTACGCATAATCTTTATTTTTACAACACATTAACAGAACGAATCCGCGAAGCAATAAAAGCGGGAAATTTCACGGAATTCCGTAACAAATACTCCCCGCTTTTATCAACACGACTGTAGAGGAAATTATTTTGGGCTTTCTTGATATGCTCCTAATCTCAATCGGCGACTCAATGGATGCTTTCGCCGTTTCCGCCGCAAATTCAATCGGGAAGAAGGGCGGTATCGCAAAAACTTTTGTACTTCCGCCGATAATTTTCGGACTTTTTCAAGGTTCGATGGTTACTATCGGCTTCTTTTTAGGTTCGTTTTTCACCGGCATTATCGGAAAATATGCCGGAATAGCCGCTCTCGTAATTTTATGTATTCTCGGCGGGAAAATGATTTTTGATTCGGTAAAGAGTAAAAATGAAAGTGTAAACTCCCCTCCGAAGATAACGATACCGTCGCGTTTGGTTTCGGGGCTTGCGACAAGCATTGACGCCCTCGCAATCGGAGTAAGTATGAGTTTTCTTGCCGTAAATATTGTCTTTTTCGCGCTCTTTAACTGTATAGTCACACTCATAATCTGTGCGATAGGCTGTCTTCTCGGGCGCGGTATAGGGAAACTCCTCGGGAGCAAAGCAGAAATTATCGGCGGACTTATCCTAATCGGAATAGGAATTAAGATTTTTGTTGAAAGCCTTTAGTAGTAGATATAAACCGTATTTACACCGGTTTGATCTATATACACATATAATATATCGTCAATCACTACAGTATCACAGACTCCTACTTCTGAGAAATGCTCTTTGATAAATTCTTCGCTGTCAAAGTCCTTTTCATTTTTAATGATATTGATATGTATACCTTCATAAAGCCTCAGATATTCCTTTATGGCATTTGTATTTATACCCGGTCTGAAATATTCACCGTTGTAGTATGCATATCCATATGATAACACTCTTGTATCCATTCCGTCTCTGAACCCTTCTGTATGCTCAATAGCATCAGCAACTTTACAGTATTGGGTATGAACATTAACGGACATATCATGAAATTTTGTGTAACCGACATTTACACGTACTGTCAATGTAAATACGAGCAGAATTGCCGCAACAGCAGCGATTCTTTTTATTATTACGTGTGAAATATAATCCTTGTAATTATTTATGATAATTACAAATCCGACGGGAATAAGTATATATTGCTGCTGCATCATTTTATGGTAATAGCCTTGACCGAGCGGTGACATAATATTTAATGCTATTGTTAATGCTAAGATTGAAATAACTGCAATTAATGTGTTTATCAGAAAATGCGAACGCGTTTTTTTATCAACTATACTTTTATTTAGGTTGTTAAAATTTTTATAAATTATAGAAATTGTTATAAAACATAATGTTAAAATTGATACTAAAGCTATAATTCCGATATTACCGAAACCTATTAGGTACTTTTCAGTAACTAAAATTGAATACATCTGGGCGATAGAACCCGAAAAGTTAAATAATGAAATAAGCCGAGGTATTGAAACAAGCGAATCTATGTTCTGATACGATGCTATATCTGTATTTAAAACATTAAGTATTAAGTAGTTAACTATAAGATAAAGTAAAACACCTCCGCCGCCTGTTATTATCAGTCTGCCGTAGTACTTAAAATTTATATTATTTGATATAGCATCGCAAAAAACGATTAACACACACGCAGAAATCGCAAACATAATAAAAGCTTGATAAATTGCGAGTGATACACAGAACAATATAATTCCGGGAATAAAACCGAACTTGTATCTTTTTGTGAGTAAAAGTGCAAATACAGAACAAAACAATGCAAATGCATATGCATCTCCTGCAAAGCTGTAAATTATAAAATAACCGATTGTAGGAGTAACTGTCATTAATGCCGATATTAAGCCGGCGGTAAATTTATCCTTAATATCAAAAAGTGAAACAACCGCGGCAGAAGTTAACGCTATGAAGATAAGTATTATTAATCCGTTTATCCACGGTATATGTAAATCCGATGAGAGCGAACCGAAAACACCTAAAAGGAATCGTCCGGACGATACAGTATCTTTTAATGCTTCATGCTGATAAATAGTGTCGTGGATAAGAAAAAACTCCGTCATCCCCATCATATGACATATAAAGCCCGAAATGAGTGAGACAATGATTGCTACTCTGATAACAGTTGGGATTTTTTTGAGTCTATTAGTGATAAATGTTATATCCATAATTACTAATCCAATTCAATATGTAGTGAATCAATTATATCACAAAAAATAGAAAAAAGCAACAAAAAATCCGAAAATAATTCGGATTTTTTAATAAACATTTAGTTAGTTCATGAAATTTAATAGTAAAATAAGTTTTAGAGTCTTTCAGAGAGGGTGTTTGAGGGAGGGATGCTTGGGTCATCAAGCACTCCTCCCCCCAACGTACTCTTATTCGTTAACCTTAATTACAACGCCTGAACCAACGGTTCTGCCGCCTTCACGGATAGCGAAACGAACGCCTTCCTCGATAGCGATAGGTGTGATGAGTTCAACGTCGATTTCGGTGTTATCGCCGGGCATACACATTTCCTTACCATCGGGAAGCATGATTATACCGGTAACGTCTGTTGTACGGAAGTAGAACTGAGGTCTGTAGTTACCGAAGAAGGGAGTATGACGACCGCCTTCATCCTTGGTAAGAACGTAAACCTGACCGCGGAATTTAGTGTGGGGCTTGATAGAGCCGGGTTTACAGAGAACCTGACCTCTTTCAATCTCGTTCTTAGCAACGCCGCGGAGAAGTGCGCCGATGTTGTCGCCTGCTTCTGCGAAGTCGAGAAGCTTTCTGAACATTTCAAGACCGGTAACAACGGTTTTCTTCTTTTCGTCTGTAAGACCGACGATTTCAACTTCTTCGCCGACTTTGATTTGACCGCGCTCAACACGACCTGTAGCAACTGTGCCGCGTCCTGTAATTGTGAAAACGTCCTCGACAGCCATAAGGAAGGGAAGATCAGCTTTTCTCTCAGGAGTGGGGATATAGTCGTCAACAGCGTCCATGAGTTCCCAAATGCACTTGTATTCGGGAGCATCAACGTCTTTGGAGTCGCACATGAGTGCTTGGTAAGCAGAGCCCTTGATGATAGGTGTATCATCGCCGGGGAACTCGAATTTGTCAAGAGTTTCGCGGATATCCATCTCAACGAGTTCGATGAGTTCGTCGTCGTCAACTTGGTCAGTCTTGTTCATGAATACTACGATATAAGGAACGCCAACCTGACGAGCGAGGAGAAGGTGCTCTTTTGTTTGAGCCATAGGACCGTCAGTAGCAGCAACAACGAGGATTGCGCCGTCCATCTGAGCAGCACCTGTGATCATGTTCTTAACGTAGTCGGCGTGTCCCGGGCAGTCAACGTGAGCGTAGTGACGCTTGTCGGTCTCATACTCAACGTGAGCGGTGTTTATGGTAATGCCGCGCTCTCTCTCTTCGGGAGCTTTATCGATTTGGTCGTAAGCTTCAAACTTAGCGTAGCCTTTGAGTGCCAAACACTTTGTTATAGCAGCCGTAAGGGTAGTTTTACC
>JAISHJ010000021.1 GCA_031262625.1 Ruminococcus sp.
CTTGCGGAGAAACGAAAATAATGAACCTTATAAAAACCATAACCGATAATATCGAGCGCGTAATTTTCGGGAAAAAGAAGGCGGTCGAGGAACTTGCCGCCGCTTTTTTAGCAGGCGGTCATGTTCTTATTGAAGACGTTCCGGGAGTAGGAAAAACTAAGCTTGCGGATGCGCTTGCGCGCTCTATTGACGGGCGTTTTAACCGTTTGCAGTTAACCCCCGACATAATGCCATCCGACATTACAGGCTTTTCGATAATTGATAAAGAAAGCGGCAACCTTACCTATAAGCCCGGCGCTGCGGACTGTAATATCCTCCTTGCGGACGAGATTAACAGAGCTTCACCGAAAACACAATCCGCGCTCCTTGAAGTAATGGAGGAACACCAAATCTCTCTCGACGGCGTAACTCATCCGCTTCCGTCCCCCTATATGGTTATCGCTACCGAAAATCCTGTCGAGACATACGGAACTTATCACCTCCCGGAAGCACAGATGGACCGCTTCGCGATAAAAATGTCGATAGGTTACCCCGACAGCAGTACTGAACTTAAAATCCTCTCGGAAAATGAATTTTCACCACCTGAGATTTCCCCGGTTATAACGGCGGAAGAAGCGGTTAAACTCATCGAATCGGTAAAGTACATAAAAGCTTCGGAAAACCTCAGAGAATATATTACTAGAGTTTCAGCCGCAACAAGAGATAACGACCTTATCCGTCTCGGCGTAAGCCCCCGCGGAAGTCTTACCTTGCTTAAAATATCAAAATCTTTCGCGGCGATTGACTCCAGAGACTACATAACTCCCGACGATATAAAGCGCGCGGCGATGATAACGCTCCCCCACCGCATAACTTTGTCGCAAAAGGGCAAAACAGCGTATAAAAATGCGGCGGAAGCTATAGCTTTCATACTTGAAACCGTAACGGTGCCAAAAGAATGATCGTTAACATATTAGAACTTCTGTTTATGATTATAGTTTCGGTGCTTGTTGCGCTATTCATGTCAGCACCTGTAGGCTTAACATTTCTGCTTATTATCATAATAGGGTTGGTGCTTTCATTCGGAGCGACAATTGCCGCAAAACTTATGCGCGCCGTAACGGTTACGGTTAGGATAAGTTCCCCTGCGCTTTATAAGGGCGAAACGGCTAAGCTTACGATTGAAGTAAAGAACGGTACTATTTTGCCTGTGCCGGATTTGCGTGTGAAATTGCTCCCCGTGAGCGGAGCAGGAATTTCCGGCGAAAATTCGGACGATAAATCGGGCGACATTTCCGGCGAAAATACCGGCGGCAATTCCTCCGAAAAAAAGCCTGTCAAAAAGGGCGAACTAATCCGCTTTGCTGTAGCCGGAAGGGCTTCGCATAGCTATTCCATGGAGTATTCAGCAACAAGGAGAGGGCTATATACTCTCGGTATAGAAAGTGTCCGTATGGGAGACTTTTTAGGGCTGTTCTCCTTTTCGTACCCGGTGAAACTTTTACCGGAAGTAATAAGTGTCTTCCCGAATATTAAGGAGATAAACACTGCCGACAGCGTTTTTACGGCGGCTGTTGAAGCGAACCGCGACAATCCGAATGAAGATACTCTAGAACAAAATAATATCTTCGGAGGATTTCCGGGGTATAATCACCGCGAATATGTTCCGGGCGACCCTATTAAGAGAATAAATCGCAAGCTTTCGGCAAAACGCGGCGTACTCCTTCTCAGACTTGACGACGAATCCGAAACAAACAACCAAAACATTCTGCTTTCGCCCTTTTCAGACAGTAACGAGGAACGGGAAGAAGCGGCGATAGAAAAGCTTTTGGGTTACGCGCAAGCTTTTGTCAAAAGCGGACTTACTGCGGATGTGTATATTTACGACGAGGGCTACTTCTGTAAAGAATGTAAGGCTTTGTCCGACATTACAGAACTTCAAACATACTTCGCCGGCTATCAATTTATAAAAACAGAACCTGAACCGCCCGAAAACCTTTCCGACGTTATTATAATTTCTCCGCTTTTTGATACAAGCTTCTCACAATATGGATAATATAACTAAAGACACTGCCGAAGTAAGCGGTAAAATTCCCTCCAAACTTATAAACTATTTCTTTCCCTTTGCGTTTTCCGTAACGGTCGTTTTGGCGTTTACCTACGCTTACACCGAGGAGATATTAAGCGGCTGGTCGCTCCTTACTATATCATTAGTACTTCTGTTCTTTTTCGTAATCGACAGAATCGCTCATATTAAAAATAAACCCGGCATCCCTTTTTTCGCGCTCTCTATGTTCGTTCTCCTTTACTTTTCAGAAGTAGTCGTAAGAAGCGGCAACTCCGGCGCGAACTTTCTTCTCTGGTTCTTTTCGGGGAATGTTATCGAACCTACGCGCCCTGTCTACCTTGCGGCATTTATTCCGGCGTTTTCTTTCTTCGTTTCAAGCACTGTCTACTATTTCGCAATACGAATCTATCGCAAACACTGGCTTTTGGTAATAGCACTCCTCCCCTTCACAGCCTTCGTAAAACTTGCGATAACTCCGCCCGCCGCCTTTGTAATAATAATCGCGGCGCTTGGGCTTTTTATTTACCTTCAAAATACCCGAAAAGTTATCGGAAAGCACGACAAAAAAGCCGGAGGAAAATCCGTCTTCGTTGTTTACGCAGACTTCGCGTTAGCGCTTGTACTCGCCGCCGCGATTTTCCCGAAACCCTCCCAAGCACCCTATTATGAAGATTTCACAAAGCTTTTGGGGAGGTTTTCGCTTAGTTACAGAGGGGAGGACAGCAGCGGGCGGCTCTCCCTCCGCTCCGGTAACGCCGATAACTTCAACCGCGGCGAAACAAGGCTTTTATATTTTGCAGAACTTCCGGAATTTGATTATCTAAAGCTTCAATCCTACCCTTACTATAACGGCGAAGAAGACTTTTGGTACATATCAAACGAAGCGGCTGACTTTGGCTTAGGTTCACAGGGTGACGGCGTGAAGGACTATGAAGACTTAACGAAAGCCATTAATGCGGCGGTTCGTAATGATAGAGCTTTGCTCTCAAGGTACGGATTAACGCCATTTGATGAAGCTAATATTGACCCTCTGTATGAAGGAGAAGTTATCGCGGCAGAGTACTCCTCGGTTTTCGCGCCTTCTCCCTCGCGGACAACAGCAGTTGAAGTTACAGGTACAAACACAAATTTTTACACGCTTTTCGGCGGAGGAATTTTAACGGACAGATTCCTTCCGCAAAATGTAAAGCTTGATATTGATTACTACTCCCCCTATATCGGGAATATGGGGTATTATGACAGCCTGCAAAACCTCTCTTATGATGAATATCAGCAGTTTCTCCTTGACGTTATGTCTTCCCTCCCCGGAAATTCGGAGGAGGCTCTCACCGTGCGCAGTTTCTTTGCTGTTCATACCGAAGCGATGAACTGGAGAAGCTTTAATACCTATCAGAGCGAAAGTTTGCGGAAGTTAGCGCTTGAAATTACGGAGGGAAAAACTACGCTTACTGAGAAGGCGGCGGCGATAGAAAGCTACTTTTCCGAGGAGGATTTCACCTATATTTTAGGCTATGATGCAGAGAATGACTCGCCGGAAAATTTCGTCTTCAACGATAAAATCGGGACTTGCTCCGATTTCGCAACAGCTTACGCTCTCCTTGCCGGGTATGCAGGGCTTTCGGTGCGCTATACAGAGGGTTATATTCCGCGAGAAATTGACGATATCGAATATATTACCGAAAATTTCGGGAGTGCTGACAGCGTAACCGACTACTACGAAATAACTTCCGATGATGCCCACGCCTACCCGGAAGTGTATATAAACGGGCTTTGGAGAAGATTCGAGCCTACCGTTTCCGCTCTTTACGGCAGAGACAGGAATACCGCTGCGGATGTAAGCGGCGATGACGATGCTCTTACGGTAGCTTACGCGATAGCTTTCGGGATTATAGGAGTTCTTGCAGTAATAATTATCCTGTTAAGACCGGCATTTGCGGAAATGTATTTTCGGATGAAAGTACTGATTACAGAAAAGACACAGGGCAGAAAAGCCGCGCTGATACTAATTTTCTCTCGCATTAATTATATTTTGGGAAAACGTCAAAGCTATGAAACTGTTACAAAAACGCCTGACGAAATAGCCGAATATGCAAAAATAATTTTTAGCGCAAATCTAAATCCGATAGCCGAACCCTTAAACAAGGCTGTGTATGGCGGACTGCATATTACCCGTGAGGAGATAACTTCTGCTTATGAAAGCTATAAAATAAATTATGCAAAAGTGTACAAAAGGAATTCATCTGCAAAACATAGAAAATCTATTGACTTTAGGGGCTTAGTATGATATACTTTCTAAAATAAGATTTTTACGAGGTATTATATATGGCAAAGGTTGTTAACGGCGTATCTCTCCCGAATATTCCTTGGCAGGAACGCCCGACAGGCTCATCTGACGTTATCTGGCGGTATGACGCTAACCCTATAATAAAGCGAAATGCTATACCGACATCAAATTCAGTTTTTAACAGTGCTGTTGTACCGTTTGAAGGAAAAGACGGCTATAAATATGCGGGTGTTTTCCGTGTTGACGACAAGGCGCGTAACATGAATCTTCACGCCGGCTTCTCAAAGGACGGAATTAACTTCGACATAAACCCCGAACGGATTGAGTTTATTCATTCCCTCCCCGATCTGCAAAATTTCCAGTACGGCTACGACCCGAGAGTTACATATTTTGCGGAAGACGGCAAATTCTATGTAACATGGTGTAACGCCTACGGCTACAAACCTACAATCGGCGTGGGCTGGACTTATGATTTTAAGGAATTTTTCCTTTCCGAAAATGCTTTCCTGCCCTTTAACCGTAACGGCGTAATGTTCCCCCGAAAAGTCGGCGGAAACTATCTTATGTTCTCACGCCCTTCCGATTCCGGGCATACTCCCTTCGGAGACATATATATTTCACAGTCTCCCGATATGCTCTATTGGGGCAAACACCGCCATGTTATGGGTCCGCGGGGGGGTTGGGAGTCCACAAAATCGGCGCAGGACCTATCCCTATAGAGACAGACAGAGGTTGGCTGATATTCTATCATGGAGTACTCACAAGCTGTAACGGCTATGTATACAGCTTCTCCGCTGCTCTCCTTGATAAGGACGAGCCTTGGAAAGTCTTAAAGCGCGGCGAAACTTACCTTATCTCCCCTCAGGAAATTTACGAAACGGTCGGTGACGTTCAAAACGTAACCTTCCCCTGCGCAAACCTCGTTGATGCCGACACCGGGCGGATAGCTATATACTACGGCTGCGCCGACACCTGTACTTCTCTTTGCTTTACTACCGTGGATTTGGTTTTGGAGTATCTCGATAACCATTCGCAAATATAGGAGGATTAATTAATGGGACAACTTACAGATAAGCAAACAGTTTTAATCGCCGCTTCGATATACGGTGATGCACTTGAAGCAATGGAAGAAGCCAAGAAACTTCCGAATTCAGAACACGTTCAAAAAAAGCTCCGCAAAATGATGGGTGTTCTTAAAACAGTCTTTGACGGAAAAGTTCCCGATTTCGGAGAAGAAAACGAGTGAGGTGTTTTTATGGGAATGACAGACAAGCAGTTCCAATCGTATATGATGTCAATTTACGGTTACGTTGATAAAATCTTCGATGAAATAACGAAACTTCCGGGGACAAACGAAGTACAGGGTGACATGAGATACCTCATGGAGATACTGAAAACTTCTACTGACGGACTTGTACCGGATAAACGCTCGAAAAAGGGGTCATCAAAATGAATGACGCACAATTTTCAGCTTACAACTTAAGCATATACCTTAACTTAAAAGACGTTTACGAATCGTTAAATAATCCTTCGGAATTGCTTGAAGCAAAAGAAAAACTTGCAAACGTATTGAATGTCTTAAAAAGTTCCGAATTAACACCGGGAAGCTTCCCCCCTTTTGCGGAAAAAACTGAAAAAAACGGTGATTCCCATGCATAAAACATTAGTAATAGGCTGCGGAGGAGTAGCGCAAGTAGTAATCAGGAAGATGGCACAGCACGCGGACGTCTTCTCCGACATCTGCGTAGCTTCACGCACGCTCTCAAAGGTAGAAGCCCTCATTGAAGATATAACTGCTTCCGGCTGTAAAGTTAATTTCACCTCCGCAAAGGTTGACGCGGACAGCGTTGAAGAACTTACAGCATTAATGAACAGCTTCAAGCCGGAACTTTGCGTAAATGTCGCGCTTCCCTATCAAGACCTTACCATAATGGATGCCTGCCTTGCCTGCGGGGTAAATTACCTCGATACTGCAAACTACGAACCGCGTGATGAAGCGCATTTTGAGTATTCTTGGCAGTGGGCATATCGCGAACGCTTTGAGAAAGCGGGGTTAACAGCTATTTTAGGCTGCGGCTTCGACCCCGGCGTTACAGGGGTATTTTCTGCGTACGCGCTCAAGCACTACTTCGATACTATAGAGTATATCGACATTTTAGACTGCAACGGCGGCGACCACGGCTATCCTTTCGCCACAAACTTCAACCCGGAAATAAATATCCGCGAAGTTGCCGCGAACGGCTCATATTGGGAGAACGGCTCGTGGGTGCATACCGCTCCGATGGAGATTAAACGCGTCTATAACTTCGACGGCGTAGGTGAGAAGGACTGCTACCTCCTCCACCATGAGGAAATTGAGTCTTTAGCCTTAAATATGCCCGGGATTAAGCGTATTCGCTTCTTCATGACCTTCGGGCAGAGTTACTTAACGCACTTAAAATGCCTCGAAAATGTGGGTATGACGTCAATTGAACCGATTGACTTTGAAGGAAAGCAGATTATTCCTCTTGAATTTTTGAAGGCGGTGCTTCCCGACCCGGCTTCCCTCGGTCCGCGCACCAAAGGAAAGACGAACATAGGCTGTATTTACCGCGGACAGAAGGACGGCAAGCCTGTTACTTACTACGTTTACAATATCTGCGACCACGAAGTATGTTATAAAGAGGTAAAGTCACAGGCGATTTCCTACACAACGGGCGTTCCTGCAATGATAGGCGCAATGTTGTTTTTGACAGGCGTTTGGAAGGGTCCCGGCGTAAAAAATGTCGAGGAATTCGATCCCGACCCGTTTATGGAGAAGCTTAATGAGTGCGGTTTACCATGGATAGAAAATTTCGAGCCGACTTTGATTGACTAAAGGATGCTGTTTACTGTTTACGAAGTCCTTGTCACCGAACCTATACTTATTGGCTAAAGGCATTTACTGACATTTGATACTGACCGACAGGCACTATTTATTTAGTGTAGACTGTCCAGTCGGTTAACCGGTGAGGAATCCTCACCGGACCGACCTACTATATTTGATTAGAGGCGATGTTTCGCAGTGAGCAACATAAGTACCGGCAAAACACTCCGACGGCTTCGCGAAAAAGCGGGGCTCACCGTTTCTGCGGTAGGAAGCGCCGTCGGGCGGCAGAGCAAGACGGTTAACGCATGGGAGAACGGGCGCGGCGAGCCTGACATAACCGCTTTGATAACGCTTTCGTCCCTCTATGGCGTAAAAAATCTTCTTGCGGCGATTGCGGTTGATATGTACGGTGAGCGTGCGCCGATAAACCCCGAACTTGCGCCGGATGAGGAGAGTTTTCTTAATCGTTTTCGCTCCCTCGACCGATACGGCAAAATTACCGTCGAGCGCGTAACCGATTCCGAAAACGAGCGCGTTCGCCTGACAGGAACTGTCGACAGCGCAGTCTCCGCTTCAAATATCCGCTACATCGAGATTCCTGTATCAAAGCATCCCTTCTACCCCGGAAACGGTGTTTTAGAGGACGAACTTTTCGACAGCACCGAACTTGTACGTCTCCCCGAAAATGAACTTTACAAAGAAGCGAATTTTGCGGTAAGAGTAGACGGCGCAGGTTACGAACCCCGTTTTTCCGACGGCGATATTCTCTTAATAAAGCGCCAGCCCGAAATACAAATCGGCGAAATCGGCGTTTTTTCGGTAGACGGCGAGGTTTACCTTCGCGGAAACGGTCACGGCAGGCTTATTTCCATCAATCCCGGTCTCGACGACATAGCCCTCACCGGCAAGCACAAAATCCGCTGTATCGGAAAAATCATTGCGAAGAAATAGTTTTGTTATATATTATGTAATATTTGTTTGTATTTTACAGTAAAATCTCTCAAAATGACATCTGTTTGGTTACAAAATAAAAAAATATATGAAATTTTAAAAAAGGTATTGCAAAATTATTTTTGATAGTATATAATAGAAAGTGCGATAAAGGCGACGGGGCAGGGGTATTTATCAAAGGGAGACGGCGGCGGTGCGAAAATACTGCGGCGGCGGCGGTGCGAAAGCATTGCGGCGATGTAAACTTTCCCGGAGATTGTCTGCAATACTTCGTTTTGTTGTCCCTTCGCTTTCACATATATAAAAAAATACATAGGAGTGAATAATATGAAACTTAAAAAGCTCTTGGCGGCTCTCGTAGCGGGCGTTATGGCTCTCACGATGGCTCCGATAGCAGCAAGCGCAGCTACACCGGTTATATCAAACGTAACAATCGGCGGAGTATCTGCAACTGCGTTCGCATCTGGTACAGGCACATCGGGCGACCCGTTTTCTTCATCTGTTTCCTTAGATTACAGTAAAGTTAAGGGTACCGCTGTCAGAATAACATTTTCCGAAACAGCTGATTCATATGAAATTGGTGGTGACTACACAACTACCGTCCAAGGTACATATGACTATTATGTTACTGATTTGTTAGAAACCGCAAGTGTCATTGCTCCGAGTTCAACTAAATATGTTTGGTTTAAAGCCGTTACCGGCATAGAAACTACTTATTACAGAGTAACCGTAAGTATCGGCGCAGCAAGTTCATATGCATTAACCATTGCCGGCGGCGGTGCTACCGTTGACGGTTCATCTAACCCCATGGTAAATGCTGTTGAAGGTGACAGCGTTGCTCTTGTCGCTTCTGCAACAAGCCTTTCCCTTTCGGCATTCAGCAAATGGGTATTCTCTACCCCTGTAACTGTCGGCGCAAACAAAGGCACAGAATTCGGCACAAATGCTTATCTTGTATTCACCATGCCCGGCAGTGCAGTAACCGCAACAGCAGTTTATGCAGACGGCAAAACATATAACGGTACTGCTGTAGGCACTGCAGGCAAATACGCCCTCACAGTTCGCGGCGGCAGCAATCTTTATGGTTACGACCAAAGCGGCTCATACTCAGCAGGCGAAGAAGTTTATCTTTATCCCGCAACCACAACCGGCTTCAACTACTGGACATTCAGCACACCCGTAACCTACGTTACCGGCTATGACCAGAATGACGCTTATGTTCGCTTCTATATGCCCTCCTCTCCTCTCACCGTTACCGCTAACAACTATAACGGCACGACAGGTTACAGCGTTCGCGTTCAAGGCGGTTATGCTGTTCCTTCAAATCCTACCCCCGGTGAGATTGTAACCATTCGCTACAATGGCTCAGGCACTTTCACCGGTTGGTGGGATAACCAACCTGCCGGATTCCTTGCTAATATTCAGGATTCAACCACTACTTTCGTAATGCCTTACGATCACGTAAGAATCTCCAGCCCATATGATTATAACTGGCTTTATAACGACGACTACGGCACATACAGCATTGCCGCAACTTCTACCGGCTACGGCTCTGCTTCCGCAAGCGTTTCCTACGCTAACTACGGCGATGCAGTAACCTTCACAGCTTCTTCAACCTACACCGGAACTACCGGTTATCCCTACGCTTACACCGACCCCTATTACCTCCTCTATGGTACAGGCGGATACGGCTATAGCTACGGTTACACCGGCTACACCTACGCCTTCACAGGTTGGACATTTAACCGCTCTGTAACCTACGTTGCAGGCTACAGCGCAACTTCAAACCCCACAAGAATTTATGTTTACGGCGATACAACAGGTACTGCTAACTTCCGCGCAACCGCAGTTACACCCGTTGTTCCTACAGTTCCCACAACTCCTTCGGGCAGCGGCAGCAGTTCTTCTTCTAACCGCAACTCCTTCACAAGCGGCGGCGCTACAGCAACTCTCAATACTTCCTCCGGCGCAGTTACCGCCGGCGTTAACACCTCCGGTACTCTCAACTCCGTAGCTACTTCAAACGCTGTAAAAGCTTCCATTTCAAGAGGTTACGCTGATGACGTTGTCACTGTAAACCTCCCCGCTTCCACCACAGCAATAAGCAAGTCGGCTATGCAAAAACTCCTTGACGCTTCCGGCAATAAAGACCTCAGAATCCAAATCCAAAGCACATACGGTACAATCCTTATCCCCGTAAGTTCTGCTCGTCAGATTAAAACTACCATCACCGCAAGCTCTTCTAACATAAACAAGGCTGTTGCCCTCTTCTACAAAGCTTACGGTAACACAGACATAACCGCTATCGAAACCGCCCAAACCGGCACTTTCGGCTCATCCGCTACCTATCGTATCTCCGCAGATGCTATCGGTCTCGGCGCTGACTACGGCGATAAAGTCTACGTAGCAATCTATAACCCCTCAACAGGTAAATTCACCAAGAAGACCGTCACCGTCAACAGCAAGGGCGAAATCGCTTTCGCTTCCTCCTCCGCCGGTGTCATCCTCTTCTCCTCTTATCCTTTCTCTAAGTAACGAGTACGCATTAGGAACTGGGTACGTTGGGGGAAACTTTCTGAAGAAAGTTTCCCCCAAACCCCCTTCAAAGACTTTTTCGTCTTTTCCTCTTTTATAATGATGGTGAAAGACTTAAAGCTTTGGTGAAATTACTTCTCAAACGTTCGTACTACTTGCGTTTTGAAAATCTTTAACTTAACAAAATTGATTCTAAAAACCTCTGTACTTCGTTCGGAGGTTTTAACGTGTTAAACTGTAAAAATCTCTTGACAAGCGGAGAGAAATTGTGTATAATATAGTGAGGTGATAATAATGCTTAGTATGAACGCAAACAGCAATAATGGTTTGCCATCCATTCTGCCTAAAAATTTGGGCGATACCCTCTACTTTAATTCCGACGAAGGCTATGAATACCTTCTCGTGAACCTCGGGCTGAAAAAGAAAACCGAATTGCTTGACGAAAACGGATTCACGCCGGAGCAATCGGCACTTTATATGAAGCGCTACAAAAATCCCGACCGTTCAAAGGATGTTGTTTTCACTCCGGAAGAGTGGGACGCATATGGTAGAGAAAATGGGCTTATATAAAATTTGCTTCCGCGACGGTGTTTTTGAAAGTTATGACGAACTTGAGAAAAAAGAGCGAAAAAAAGTCTTTTCAATACTCAAGGATATTGCACGAAACGGATATGAAAGCGGTTATGCTCATGCAGAACCGCTTAGAGGTAATTGGTCGGGATTTTTCAGTAAGACAGTAGATAAGAAAAATCGTGTGGTTTTCATAATTGAGGAAGACCGCGCAGAAATTATCGCGGTCGAAACCCACTACGGGGATAAATAAGGTGATATGCTATGGAAGAAAATTTTAACAGCATTAAAATAAATACTGCTCCCGCATACGTTAAAACAGCCGAAAACTGGATAACCGAAAACGGCTATACACTAGAAACTGTTTTAGATAGTCTTTTTCGTAGTATTGCCGATAAAAAAAGCCTTCCGAAGGAACTTATTGAAGAATTAACCTATCCCGAGCGCTTTAGAAAACTCGATGAGATATTCGACCGGACTATGAGGGATTATAAAGCCGGAAAAATCAAAGGTTATAAAAGTGCTGAAGAAATGTGGCAAGACCTTGAAGCAGAGGACGAAGAACTATGAAATACACCATCGTACCGACTGCTCAGTTTAAGCGCGACCGTAAAAAAGCGGTTAAGCGCGGTTTGGATATACCATTGCTTAAGTGGGTAATTGACGAGCTTGCCGAAGGCAGGAAGCTTCCCCCAAAGCACAAAGACCATAAAATGACGGGCGACCGCCACGGCTACAGAGATTGTCACATTACTCCCGATTGGGTACTTATTTACAGATATGAAGAAAACGAACTTATATTATCCCTCGTAGAAATGAACTCCCACAGCAACTTATTTTAAACCCGCATGGAGTACGCGAATGAAAATAGATTTTAACCGCAAATACACGACCATAGCGGTATATGTAATAATCACCTTTGCGGTGTGCTATGGAATTGTTATACTTATAAACGGGCTTCCGTGGCTTACGGGCGTACTTAAAACTGTAGCGAACCTCCTTGCGCCGATAACGTGGGGGGTAGTCTTCGCGTATTTAATGAACCCGATAATGAAATTCGCGGAGCGAGTTCTTCGCCCCGTTATATGTAAGAAGAAAGAGCACAAAAAGATTCTGCGGATTTTGGCGGTTATCATCTCCACACTTGCATTTTTCGCAATTATCGGCGCAGCATTTGCGATAATCCTGCCGCAGATAATAAAGTCTTTCCAGTCTATAGCAGATAATTTCTATTCATATTTCGCAAGCTTCCAGACGTGGATTTTAGGTCTGCTTGAAAACTACCCCGAACTTGAAGACGACGTAATGGAGTCGCTTCGTGACATAAGCACAAACTGGTACCGATACCTCGTAACATTCTCGCAACAGCTTACAAACCTTGACTTTAACAACATCCGCGACGTGTTCTTCCGCGTGGGCGGCGGAGCATTTTCGGTGCTTAATACTCTAATGGATGCCCTAATCGGAATAATTATTATGGTCTACCTTCTCTTCTCGAAGGAAGTTTTCCTCGGACAGATGAAAAAGGTAGTAGTAGCAATTTTTCCGAAGCGCGCATCGGATTCACTCGTTAACATCGGCGCGAACCTTAATAAAACCCTTTCGGGCTTTCTAAACGGCAAGATTATTGATTCGGTAATTATCGGCATAATCTGTTTCATCGGAATGTCTGTCATGAAGATGGAATATGTCGTACTTATTTCGGTAATTATCGGCGTTACGAATATAATTCCGTTTTTCGGACCTTTTATCGGCGCAATACCCTCGGGGCTTCTGCTCCTAATTGCCGCGCCGCATCAGGTTATCCCGTTTGTTATCTTTATATTTGTACTTCAACAGTTTGACGGAAACGTCCTCGGTCCGTGGATTTTGGGCGATTCTACAGGGCTTTCCGCAATATGGGTAATTGTAGCAATCTTTATCGGAGGACATTTCGGTTTCGGAGGAATGATTTTAGGAGTACCTATTTTCGCGGTAATGTATACTGTAATTAAGGACTTTGTAGCATTCCTTCTCCGAAAAAAAGGGCTTCCTACCGATACACAGTCTTATATGCCCGTGCCTGCCGTGACGGAATTTAACAAGGGTATTCACAAGTCTTTCAAGCTGACAAAAAAGGATAAGCCGAAGGAGAAATCACCTCCTACGGATAATACTGAAAATAAATAATAAAAAATAGGAGCAGTTAAAAAATGTCACCCGATTGTTTTTCACCCGCCGAAACAATGTCAAGAGCAGAGATTGAAAGTTTACAGCTTGCTAAACTTAAAAAGGAAATTGACTACTGCATCGCAAACAACGCCGAATATAGCAGACGTTTAGGGGAAGCAGGGATAACTTCCGATAAAATTAAAACGCTTTCGGATATTAAATATCTTCCGTTTATTACAAAAAAGGATATGCACAGCACCTATCCTTTCGGCTTTTTCGGACAGCCTATGAAAAAAATTACCCGTATTCACGCATCTTCCGGCACAACGGGCAAGCCTACCGTTATCGGTTATACTGCTCGTGATCTTGACGACTGGGCGGAGTGTATGGCGCGCCTTGCTTACGCGGGGGGCGCAAGAGAAGACGATATTTTCCAGATTTGTTTCGGCTACGGCTTATTTACGGGAGCACTTGGCTTACACTATGCCCTTGAAAAGATAGGTTCGACCGTTATTCCGGCTTCTTCCGGCAACACCGAGAAGCAGCTTATGTTAATGGAAGATTTCGGTACAACCGGGCTTGTTTCGACACCCTCCTACGCGGAATATATCGGCGAACTTGCGCGCGAAAAGGGTATAATCGACAAGCTAAAACTTCGGATAGGGCTTTTGGGTTCGGAAGGCTGCACACCCGAAATGCGCACGCACATTGAAACTTCCCTCGGGATTTTCGTAACCGACAACTACGGTATGTCTGAACTCGGCGGACCGGGCGTTTCGGGCGAATGTGAATTCCGCGACGGTATGCATATTAACGAGGACTTCTACTATTGCGAAATTATCGACTCCGCTACCGGTGAAGTACTCCCCGAAGGCGAACAGGGCGAACTTGTAGTGACTACTCTCTCAAAAGAGGGTTTCCCCATGCTCCGTTATCGCACGGGCGATATTACACGCCTTGTGAAAGACACCTGCAAATGCGGGCGAACTTTCGCGCGGATGGACAAGATTAAGGGACGTTCGGACGATATGCTCAAAATCCGCGGCGTAAACGTCTTCCCGTCGCAGATTGAGTCGGTTCTCATGACATATCCGCAGATTGCTCCCCATTACCAGCTTGTGGTAACCCGCAAAAATTACTCTGACAGACTTGAAGTGCGGGTAGAACTCGCAGATGCCTCTCTTCTTGAACACTTCGCGAAACTTGAAGAACTTCAAATTTCAATTCACGACCATCTCAAAACCATCCTCGGAATCGACACAACCATTTCTCTCGTTGAGCCTAAGTCTCTCGAGCGTTTTCAGGGAAAAGCTAAAAGAATCGTTGACAACAGGCAGTAATTTTGTGCAAAATGCAAGAAAAATATTTTTTCTTGCATTTTTACATAAAAGTACTTGACAAAATTAAATTGGTATAGTATAATGTCATTAGGTGAATAATACATATTAACAATTCGCCGTTTATTAATTGTATATAGGAACTTGTATTTATTTGGATACAGGTCTAAGCAGTGCGGCTTATCTCGGTTTTACCGGTGTTTTGCCGCGCTTTATTATGGAGGGTATTATAATGGCTGATTTTACCGTTTGCAGCAATGTTCCCGAATATTTCGGCAGCTGTGTCTTTTCAGAAGAACTCATGAAGACGAAACTGCCCAAGAATGTCTATAAGTCTTGGATGAAGACCAAAAATACCGGCTGTCCGCTCGACCCCGATGCAGCGGACGTTATCGCTTCCGTTATGAAGGAGTGGGCTGTCGAAAACGGCGCTACTCACTATACACACTGGTTCTTCCCTATGACAGGAATCTCCGCAGAAAAGCATGACTCTTTCATCTCTCCTGTCGGCGGCGGTCAGGTTATTATGGAGTTTTCCGGAAAAGAACTCATCAAGGGTGAGCCTGACGCTTCCTCATTCCCCTCCGGAGGTCTTCGCGCTACTTACGAAGCACGCGGCTATACCGCTTGGGATCCGACTTCCCCTGCATTTATTCACGACAACTCTCTATATATTCCTACCGCTTTCTGCTCCTACACGGGCGAAATTTTGGATAAGAAAACTCCTCTCCTCCGCTCGATGGACGTTATTTCAGAGCAGGCGCTTCGCATACTGCGCCTTTTCGGAAATACTACCGCAAAGCGCGTTATAACTACTGTCGGACCTGAACAGGAATATTTCCTCGTTGACAAGAAGCTTTACGACAAACGCCGCGACCTTATCTTCGCAGGGCGTACTCTTTACGGCGCGAAAGCCCCCAAGGGACAGGAACTTGAGGATCACTACTTCGGCGCAATTAAAGAGCGCGTTTCATGCTACATGAAAGACCTCGACAAGGAACTTTGGAAACTCGGTATCTACGCGAAAACAAAACACAATGAAGTTGCTCCTGCACAGCACGAATTCGCGCCGATATTTACCGCTTCTAATATTGCTGCCGACCAAAACGCTCTCGCGCTTGTGGTAATGAAGAAAATTGCCCTCCGTCACGGACTTGTTTGTCTCGTTCACGAGAAGCCTTTCGCGGGCGTAAACGGTTCCGGCAAGCACAACAACTGGTCTATAGCTACAAACGAAGGCTTAAACCTTCTTGACCCCGGCAAATCGCCGAAGGACAATATTTTATTCCTCACCTTCCTCGTTGCTATAATCAAAGCTATCGACGAATACGCCGACCTCTTAAGACTTTCCGTAGCTTCCGCCGGTAACGACCACCGTCTCGGCGCAAATGAGGCTCCTCCTGCCGTAATTTCGATATTCCTCGGCGAAGAATTACAGAAAATCTGTGATGCTCTCGAAACAGGCGAGATGATTAAGGAAAATTCCAACAGCGAATTTATTATCGGCGTTGATGCACTCCCGAATTTCCCCAAAGACACCACCGACCGCAACCGTACTTCCCCCTTCGCTTTCACCGGCAACAAGTTTGAATTCCGTATGCTCGGCTCTTCCGACGAAATCTCCTGCACAAATATGATGCTCAACACCACCGTTGCATATATCCTCAAAGAATTCGCTGACAAACTCGAAGGCAGCGAACACTTCAAACACGACCTCAACACTCTTCTTAAGCAGGAATATATCGCTCACAAACGCGTAATCTTCAACGGCAACGGTTACGACGACGAATGGCTCGCCGAAGCCGCTCGCCGCGGTCTCCCCAACCGCCCCACAACAGTCGAAGCCGTTGCCGAATACCCCAACCCCAAAAATATCGCTATCTTCGAGGAATTCAAAGTCCTTACCCGCACCGAAATCGAATCCCGTACCGAAATCCTCCTCGAAAACTACAGCAAAGTTCTCAATATCGAAGCCCTCACCATGATCGACATGGCGCGCAAGCAAATTCTCCCTGCCGGCTTCGCCTTCTCCGAAAAACTCGCTAAATCTATCAACGCCAAAATTAAAGCCGATATTCCCTACGATGCAGAAAAATTCGTCGCTGCAAAAGTCTCCGCCCTCAATACCGCTATCCTCTCCGGCATAGAAAAACTCGAGGATACCCTCCTTAAAGCCAAAGACGCCGGCGATACCCACGCCATCGCCGCCTTCTACCGCTCAGACGTCTTCTGCGCCATGCAAGAACTCCGCGCTTCCGCCGACGACCTCGAAACCATTACCCCCGAATCTATTTGGCCCTACCCTACCTACGCTGATCTACTCTTTAACGTCTAAGGCGCGCTGGGGAGGGGGAGGAGCGGTGACCCGCCCCTCCCCCTCCCCAGACCCCTCCCTCTCCCGGACTTTAAACATTTTCTTGTTTCTTGCTTTCGCAAAGCACTTTTCCGTTTACACACGCCATTCCTTGGAATGGCGTTTTGTATTTAAACATTTATACTAAACTTTTCAAGAATGATGTTTATATACAAAACCGCTCACAAACACCATTCTACGGAATGGCATTTGTGAGCGGTTTAGTTATGACTAATTCAAAGGGAAGGTTTTTAAAAACGGATGTGTGCTTTATGAAAGATTAAGCCAAGAAAAATGTTTAAAGTCC
>JAISHJ010000092.1 GCA_031262625.1 Ruminococcus sp.
TGGTGGGGGTAGGCGAGTTTGTTGTCGCGCCCGGTGAACTGAATATCGAAAGCGTGAGCGAAACCGTCGCCGAAATAGTGGGAAGTCCCGGCTTGGAGAGCCTTTCCGTCATGCATTAAAGCTTCTATAGCATAGGTGGAAACTGCACCCGCGAACTTGTCGGATTCGGTTTTCTGCCCCTTTACTACAGGAATAGCAAGGGAGTTTTCGCAAAACTCTGCGTAAACGTCAAGCATACGGCGCGTTTCGGCAACTGCTTCCTCCGCCGTTTCGTGGATAGTATGCCCCTCCTGCCAAAGGAATTCGCGTGAACGAAGGAACGGACGTGTAGTCTTCTCCCAACGTACAACATTTACCCATTGGTTATAAAGCTTGGGCAAATCGCGATAACTCTGTACGATATTTTTGTAGTGTTCGCAAAAAAGCGTCTCGGAAGTCGGGCGCACACAAAGCCGCTCCTCAAGCTTCTCCGCGCCGCCGTGAGTTACCCAAGCAACTTCGGGAGCAAAACCTTCCACATGGTCCTTCTCTTTTTGAAGGAGCGACTCCGGGATAAACATAGGCATACATACGTTCTCATGCCCCGTCGCCTTAAACATTCCGTCAAGTATAGAAACCATATTCTCCCATATAGCATAGCCGTAAGGGCGTATAACCATACACCCCTTAACAGAAGTGTAAGAAACAAGTTCCGCTTTCATGCATATGTCGGTATACCACTTAGCAAAATCTTCATCCATTGCCGTTATTGCATTATTTTTTATATTTGCCATTATCATTATCTTCCGTTTCTTGATTTATTTCCGCCGGGCTTTCCTCTGTATTCTGTACTCTTTCCTCTGTATTCTGACTGTCGAGGTCGCCCATCCATGGGTCTTTTACCGTAAACTTTTCCGGGTTTATCTGCTCCGTTTTTGGAGTAAACCCGAACATTCGGTCGATTATCTTTGCGAGTTTCGGCGTTATCATTGCGATTCCCCATACGAGAAGAAGAATCAGGAGCATACCGCCGCCGAACTTTAACATTAACAGGAGGGTGTCCGTGTTTAGGTTTAACATTTTTCTTAGCTTTCTGTGGTTCTTTAAGTTCTTTATATAGTATAAAGGTGTTCCCGATAATTTGAACTATCTCCGCGCCTGCCGCCGCCGCAACCTTTTCGGCACAGGTTTTAATGTCTTCCGGGGCGGTCTCGAGGACTCTCGCCTTAATTATGTCGCGGTGGGAAAATGCGGCGGCGGCTTCTGCTTCTGTAGCATCGGTAACGCCGTTTTTTCCGATAAAAAGTATAACGTCTTCCGTCTGTGCGCGTGAGCGAAGTTTTGCGCGAAATGCTGATAACATTATAGTTTCTCCAAATATAATTTAAGTTTTTCGAGTGCTTTTTTGCGGTGCGAAATCGCGTTCTTTTCGGATTCGGACATTTCCGCGAGAGTACGTCCGTTTACCTCGAAAATTGAATCATAACCGAAGCCGTTTTCGCCGCGATTTTCATAAGCAATTTTTCCGTCAAGCCGCCCCGTGAAGAATTTCGGCTCGCAGTCTTTGTCAAGAAGGCAGATTACAGTTTCAAAGTAAGCGTCCCTCTCGTCAATTCCGTTAAGGAGAGCAAGTACTTTTGCTCTCCGCTTGCCCGGCTCTGCAAAGCGCGCGGAATTCACACCCGGCTCGCCTAAAAGCACTTCAATAAAAAGCCCGGAATCGTCGGCAATAATAAATTCATCTAAAGCGGACTTCTGCAACAAATCATAAGCCGCCTTTGCCTTAATATAAGCGTTTTGGCGGAGGGTTTTACCGTTTTCCTCCGGCTCGGAGACTATTCCGGCATCTTTAAGGGAGACTACTTCACAGTCTGAAATTTCGCGGATTTCGCGAAGCTTCCCGGCGTTATTCGTCGCCGCTGTTATTTTCATTTTCTTTGGCATCAAACAAAGCCTCCGTAAATGCTTTCGGGTCAAAAGGAATAATGTCGTCAACCTGTTCGCCCACGCCGATAAACTTCACCGGAATGTTAAACTCCGCCATTATAGGGATAATTATTCCGCCTTTTGCCGTTCCGTCAAGCTTCGTGAGAATAATTCCGTCAACGTCACAGGCTTCGTGAAAAAGTCTTGCCTGTGAGACGGCGTTCTGCCCTGTAGTAGCATCGAGAACGAGGAGCGTTTCGGTGTTGCCGTCCGTCTTTTCGGAGATTATACGCCTGATTTTCGCAAGCTCATCCATAAGACCTTTTTTATTATGAAGCCGCCCTGCCGTGTCGATAATGAGTATGTCGGAATGTTTCGCCTTAGCGGCATCTATAGCATCGTAGACCACAGAAGCGGGGTCTGCCCCCTGCGGGCGCGAGATTATTTCACAGTCTGCTCTGGAAGCCCAGACTTCAAGCTGTTCCACCGCCGCCGCACGGAAAGTGTCCGCCGCCGCGATTAAAACTTTCTTACCCTCCGCTTTATACCTTGCCGCAAGCTTCCCGATAGTAGTAGTCTTCCCCGCGCCGTTTACCCCGATAACTAAAATTACGCTTGCAGTAATCTCCGTGCTTTCGGGAGTAATCATCTCCGATATAATGTTAATAAGTTCCTCCCTGACAAGCGCAGGGTCGGTTATAGCGTTCTCCGCTGTTTGACGTCTAAGCTTTTCGGTAATTTTTTCGCTCATATTCATGCCTATGTCGGAGGTTATGAGGAGTTCCTCCAGTTCATCGAAAAAAGCTTCGTCGAGTTTCTTCGCGAAGAGAAGGTTAAGCTTTTTATTTATGTTGTCCCGGGTTTTTTTAAGCCCGAAACCTATTTTTTGAAAGAAATTCATTTTTTCCATACAGAATATTATACACCATTTTTGTAAACATTGCAAGAGTTTTTTAAAAATAAAGGAACTCCGCACCGCGAAGCTCTTTTCGCTGCGAAGTAGTCTTCGCTGCGAAGTTCCTGTTATTATTTCGTACATTGCAGCCCTTTACGACTTCGCGCTAAGCTTCGCACCCTTTGCAACGTCATAGTTTGCGCTTTTTATATAGCTTGCGACTTTGTTTGACTTTTCAGAGCCTTTAATCTGTTCTAAAGTAAGGTCCATTTCGCCGTGAAGTCTCGCCGCCGCCTTTTTATCGAGCGCGATAATCTCAGCCTTAGCATCTCTAATCTGTGCGCAGAGCAAACTGACTTCGGGGTAGTC
Source organism: Ruminococcus sp. (assembly GCA_031262625.1). GTDB lineage: Bacteria > Bacillota > Clostridia > Oscillospirales > Ruminococcaceae > JAISGY01. Next base: position 3,170 of record JAISHJ010000092.1, read on the forward strand.
CTCGCTCTCTTTCCCGTCTTTTATGACGGAAGAAAGCGCGCGATTTCCCGAAAGTATGGCTTTTTCTATATCCTTCTCCGTCTTCACCAAACCTTTAAGCTGTTCATCACGTGCGGCAATAAGTTCGGGAAAGATGTCGATAGATTCGTGGAGAAGGCGGTTTGTCAGGTTTTTGTAGCAGCCCAGTTCTATTAGCTTGCGCCGCAGCAGAGTTAAAATTTCATCCATGTTTATTAAACCATCGCGCCGACTTTTTGGAAGGTTTCCTTAAGTGTCTGGAAATGGTGGATAAGATAGCGCACCGAAGCGGAATCTTTGTTTCTCGTAGCATCAATGAGAGTGGTGCGGTAATAAGCGTATAAATCGCGAAGATTATGCGCTATTTCATACTTCATATCAAGAGCAAAGCGCAGTTCATCTACTATCCGCTCTACCTTGCGGATAGACTCGGAAGCTTTAATATACTGTCCGCGGTCCATATACTCCGCGCCCTTCGCACACTCCACCACACATTTGTCGTAAAGGGCAATCAGTATTTCAAGCGGCGTCATAGACACAGTTGAAGCTGCCTTGTAGTTTTTATACATTGCATATGGATTTGGATTCATAACAAAATTCCTTTATTAAGGGTAGTATTCGTGCCTTCGTGCTTACTTACGCGCCTGTACCGCCGAGTTGGGCGAGGGCGTTGGTTTGGTCTTGAAGCGAAGCGAGAGCTGTCTCGAGGGAGGTGAATTTTTGCCAAAGACGTGCGGTTTCAGACTCATATCTCGTCTGTAAAGAAGCGATTAAAGTGTCATATTCTTTTATCTGCATATAAATCTGATTGGTTGTAGCGGAACGCGTTCCGGCAATACCTGCTTTTTGTGTAAGGTAGCCTTGAGTGCTTTCGGAAGTCTCAATCATTCCGTCAACCGCTTTGTTAAGCTTAGTTGCAAGCCCTGTTTCGGCATCGGTGAAGAAGTTCGCGATTTCGTCGCCGTATTTATTAATAGCCTTATCGAGTTCTTCTTCATTTATCTCGAAGATGTTGCCGCCCGAACGGTCTTTTGACAGAGTTATCCCCATATCAAAGATAGTCATGCCGTCGGAAACGGTAATCATTGCGTTTGAAAAATCGTTCAGAACATTCTGTAAGGTCTGGTCGTTATAGAGGAGACCTTTCTTAGCCTGTGTTTCCCAGTTTTTAATCTCTTCTTCGGAATAAGATTCGCGCTGTTCGTCAGTAAGAGGTTCAAATGTCGCACCGCTTGATGTCGGGCGTTTTTCAGACATGATTTTGGTGACTTCTTTAACTAAGGTGTTATACTGGTCAACAAATTTAACCACCATGTCTTTTATAGCGCCGGTGTCTTTTTTAACTTCAACGGTTACAGGAGCATCAGCGGCGGTGATTTCGTCCATAGCTTCTATATTGAAGGTTACGCCGGAGACTGTGAAAGCATCGGAAGCGTTTTCGTAGGTTGCTTCTGCGCCGGAAGGGTCGGTAACCGTAATAGAAGCGTTTGAGCCCTTCGTATATATTCCCGTAAAGGAGGAGTCGATTTTAGCGGAACTGCCGGAGGAAGAAACAAGCGTAGTGCCTGATCCGCCGAAATATGCGGAAGTAAGAGCCTCTGCTCCCGCATCAGCCGCCGTATAGCCGTTAAGCTTTGATACAAGGTGTCCGTCGGCGGTAAGGGAGAAATATCCGCTCGCCGTAAGGTCGTCAAGAGTAATATTTCCGCCGTCTTTTCCGGTAATGGTCTTTGTGTCGGTGCCGTTTGTGAAGGTCATTGTCGTCTGCGCCGGCTCTCCTGTCGGGAGGGGAGACATTGAACCTGTAATCCGTGAAGCGGTATAGTTTTTGCCTGTCGCGCCTGTTTTTGTAAGGTTATCGCCTGCATCGGTAATCGAAATTTCAAAGTCTGCGCTTGTGAAGGTTAAACTATTAGTGCCGAGAGTTACGTCGGTCTTAGCGGCAAGTGCTGCCGCATCTGTAGAAGACATATAGCTTCCGAGACCGCTCTCTATCTGGCTCTTAATTTCGTTTTGAATTTGCTCGTCTGTATAGGAAGTCCCCTCCGCAAATTTAGAGGAGTCGAGAGTAATATCGAGTTCGTTTCCGTCAATCTCTACCTTAAAATTATAGTTTGTTCCTGCGGCGAGACCGTTTTTCATGTCATCAACTGCGCCGGCTTTGAATTCACCGGTAACTTTACCGAAGGTTTTATATTCAAGAACCTTATCCGATACGGAGGAATTTGTTACCGCGAGAGAACCTGCTCCCGAACCTACCGGAATATTAAAGAGCGAGTTTAAGAGGTTACCGGAAGACTGCGAAAGTTCAATCTCCGCGCCCGAGCCGGACTCGGAAGCTTCAATCGTAAACTTCCCGGAAATTGTGTTATAAGCGGCTTTTACGCCTGCGCCTGCTCCGTTTATAGCGCTTACTATTGAAGTTATAGAGCTGTCTTTTGTAAATTCGAGGTCTTTTCCGTTAACATTGATTTGGTAAAGGTCTACGCTCTCGTCAAGCGCAACATTAAACTCAATTTCCCCGATGGTAGACTGGGGAGTAACAACGTTTGAAGCATCATTTTTAAGCCCGACAGCTTCATCGTTATAGCCGACCTTAAAGATGTGAGAAACGGTATCGGGAGCGCCGGAGGTGTCGTAAGTAAGCGTGCCGTCGGCAGCTAAATTAAACTGCTGTCCGGTTTTATATGTGTCGTCGAAAGCATCTTGGAGAGCGGTATTGAAGTTATTCCGCGCGGTAGCTTCGTCGCCGCCCATAAAGCTGATGGTTTTTTTGTTGCCGTCGAGGGTTACGTCAACGGAGTAGCCCTCTGTAGTATTAGTAGCTTTTGAAAAGTCAAGCTTAACTGTGCCGTCCGAAAAGCCGCTCGCTCCGCCTGAGTCTTGGGTAGAAACTTTCGCCGCTTTCGCCTTAGTTGCGGCGGAAATTTTATACGTACCCGCGAGCGCGGTACTGCTTGCTGTTGCGGTAAGGGCTGTGTTTGAAGAAGTCGCCGACATTTTCTGTAAATTACCGCGAAGACGAACCGACTCGGTAGAAGTCAGCCCTAAATATTTATCCTGAAATTCTTGAAGTTTTGTAATTACGCTTTGATAGGTTTCCTGCTGCCACTTTAATTTCTGGCTGCTTGCTTTGTTTTTTTCGATTTTATTAAGCGTACGTGCTGACATCGCTTTAACGAGTGCCTCTGTATCGAGACCGGACATAATGCCCGCCATTCTGGTTAAGCTTGAAGGATCTGTTGCCATAATATATTACCTCCGTTAGTGAATTTTCGTTATTTATAAATTTTCTAAAGCAGCAAGCCCTACGCACCTGCACCTGCTGTCCTGCCCAACTTTAGAGTTTATCAATCGCACCGGACTGGGATTTTAGTTTTTGGAGTAAGCCTTCGGGGAGTTTGCTTGCTTTTGCGGAGCGGTTGAATTCGAGCATATCGGCTGCTTCTGCGCGGATTACGCGGACTTCGCGGGGGGCATCAACGCCGATTTTTACTCTGCCGTCGCCGGTTTCTATCAGGGTAATTTTAATATTCTCGCCGATTAAGATACTCTCGTCCTTTTTACGGGAGATGATAAGCATAAGTTACCCCTCCTCGCTTCCGATTTCCGTGAATACCGGGTAACGAACAGGATATTCTTCATCAAGTATAATCTGTTTTGCCTGCATAGTCGAAAGGTTTACGACTATCGGACAGCGCAAATTTACGGTTGTATCGCGATACCGCTCCGGGATAATTGATATTACGAATACTCCTACCGGTGTAAGGTCCCCTACGTCAAGTTCCTCAAGAAGCTGCCACTCGTCAAGCATATAGTCCGGTACTATTTCATACGGATTAAAAACAATAAAGCAAGTTCCCGCGTCGTCAATGCTTTGCAGCCAACACGGATAAACTCCCTCGCCAAGCGGCGAAAGCACCGCGAAGCGATGGTCATTCTCAAATCCCGGTATCCCGTCCGGGAAGTTTATTATCTTTTCATCAATAATTTCAACTTCGCCGAAGTCTCGTGTATCAATAAGCATAAATTCAATCTCTTTTTATATTCTTATTATTTTTATCGTGCAGTTTTCTATAATCTTAAATTTAAATTTTTTACAATAGGGTTTTGATGTTCGCTTGATGTGTTGCACTCTGCCCGTGCGAGAATTTTATTCTGCGAAGCGCAAAGCATAAAAGCCCTGCACGAAAGTGCAAAGTCAGAAGAAGATTGCGGCGTAAAAGCAAAAAAGAGGAACAAAGAGGAGGAATACCCTCTCTTATCCCTCCGGCGGAACGTAGTTAGGGTCAGCGGAGCGAGGGAAATACAGGGGAGAGCCGAGGTATTTTATCTCGAGATCGGGGAGTTGGTTAATTATAATTTCTACAGAGCGCGGAACGAACTTCCATTCTGTAGACGTGGGAACAGCGGCGTATTCGCCGTCATCATCCTTATCGAAACTGTAGGATTGATTGCCGTTAGACCAGTTGATTACGTTTTTTGAGGAAGTCTGACGAGGAGTAATCTTTGATGCAACGGATTCAATGGGGCGCGCAGCCATCTTAGCGCGGATGGGGTTCTTGGAAATTTGCGACACCGGATCACCTTCTATCTCCTGAAAATCTTCTGACTGCCCGTAAGCCTTTGTTTGCGGGTGAACGGGCTGATAGGTATAAGCGGTCGGAGAGACAGCGTTAATGTCGAGATGGTCTTGAGCGTTAAAGTCATTGATAATCGGGAGCGGGGAGCTTTCAATCGTATTCTTCCGCGGAGCGGGCGAAGCGCCTTCGATACGCTCGAATTTCCACGGCGTGACATTGATTTCAATATCCATAGGAATACGCTTAATCTGCAGCAGTTGACCTACCATGTTCTTACCTCCTTTTTAATTAAAGGGAAATTAAATAAAGTCAAATATGCTTCGGGGGAGAATGTTTGCGCCCATTTTAAGGGAAGCATCATAGGCGGCTTGGATAGCGTAGTAGTTGGTAATTTCTGAATATATGTCCACACCCTCAACGGTGTTTTGGCGCTCGAAAAGGGCGTTGCGCGCATCTTCGTTCTTGCTTGTGTAGTATTCGAGGGAAGTGTAGCGTACACCGAGTTCTGTAATTGAAGTCCTTATGTTTGTGGAAGAATCATCCGTCTTGTCGATGTATTTTGAGAGTTCGTCTACCTGTTCAAGGTCGCCTGTAGAAGCAATAGCCGCCGCATCAAGAGTAAGCTGAATGAGGTTTGTAGCGTAACCTTCACTGTCAACCCCGTATCCTAAGATTTTGAAGCCCTCCATGGCAGTGTCGAAAGCGGTGTTCGGGTTAAC
>JAISHJ010000076.1 GCA_031262625.1 Ruminococcus sp.
GAAGCGCAGGATTTCACTAACCATTGGGCAGAAAAGGTAAAAGAACTCCTTGCTCCCGACGGTTCGCTTTACGTCTTTTGGGATAAAAACCAAGACATATTCGACCGGCAAAAAGGAAACGACCTCACCGCCGACAGCATATGGAATATTACTACTCCTAAATTTATACTTAACACGAACCTTCGCAATACCAAACAAATTCATAATTACATCGTAAGCGAAACGGAAATCGGCGGCGATGAAATTATTAATATGTTAGACGGTATCGAAGTTACAGGCTATGAAAAGATGGATGCAGAATCCGCTCGTGAAGAGATAGAAACAATTATTGATTGGCTTATCAACAAAGAGGGTATATCTTCTTCACGGATAATAATCATTAGCAACCGAAGTGTAAAATTTGGCAAATCGGTATTCCACGACAACCAAGAAATAGCCGGATTTACTGTTTATGAGCCAAAAGATACAGGCGATTTCGTTCATTCCGACAACGTAATTGAGTATCGCACGATACAAAAAATAAAGGGCTGTGAACGTGATGTTGTTATAAATATCAGTCATCCCGAAACAGATACCGATAAATACAAGGCACTTCGTTACACTGCCCTCTCCCGCGCAAAATTCATGCTTTACGACTTTGAAATCACTGACTAAACTAAAAAAATCCTCGGCTTTTCGCCGAGGATTTTTTAATTTTACCTGCGAAGTTTTGCTCCAAGTTCTGCCGCTTCATCAAACTCCGAGACCATAATTTTCAGCGAAATTTCAGATAGAACAGAGAGAATTTCACTACCGGGGTTAGAAGCTTTAATTTCTTCTATTACAGCGTTTGCGGACTTTTCGTCGTAGTCTTCTATCGCTTTTATCAAAGCATCTGCTTTTTCGGCTGGAATAGTTTTTACGCCGGAATCTTCGCTGCTTTCTTTCGGCGAAAGTTCCTCCACATATTTGCTTAAATCTGCAATAAAGCCGGGGGCTTTTAGTGCAATTGTGTTTTTATCGTTGGCTTTTCCTGCGTATTCGAGGGTTTCGGCACGTCTTGAAAGGCTTAAGTTGCCCATGTTAGCAAGCGCCGATTTCATCGCGTGGGTAGTTATCTCGAATAATTTTACGTCATTCTCCGCGCTTTCAGGCAGAGTTTCTAACGCCTTATGAGCATCAATTAAGAAAAGCTCGGTGAGTTTTTGTTCGCGAGCGGATTTTTCATCGACAGGAGCAGTTTTGTCGGTTTGAAGCTTATCAGTATCTGTGTCGGTTTGAAATTTCGCCTTAACCGCCGCCGCTTTATCGGGGTAACGCTTTTCGATAAATTTTATAAGCACTTCATTAAGCGATTTTTTCTCAATCGGCTTAGAAATAAAACCGTCAAAGCCGTTTTGTAAAAACATTTTATCTATCCCCGAAAGCGCATTTGCCGTCAAGGCGACTATCGGCGCGGAGTAACCGCCGCCGCGAAGCTTCTTAACCGTCTCTACCCCATCCATCTGCGGCATCATGTGGTCCATAAAAATTATATCGTAAACATTGCCCTCATTTATCTTTTCTATCGCTTCAAAACCCGACTCTACAGTCGTAATATTCAGCTTATATTCTGAGAGCAAGCCCTCTGCCACAAAGAGATTGGTTGCGTTGTCGTCTACTACCAAAACCTTGCCGTAGGGCATCGGAGAAACCTCCGACAAATCCGCAGTACTTCTTGTAGAAACGTAGCTGAAATTTTGAAGCTTTTCCGCCGCTTCTTTGCCGATAAGCTTTTTATTATCGGAATATTCCTGCGGTAAAGTAACGGTGAAAACAGAGCCTTTTCCGAGTTCGGACGAAACTTTCAGCGTTCCGCCCATCTTGTCGATAAGCTTTCGTGTAATATTCATGCCGAGCCCTGTGCCCTCAACGCTTACGTTTGCGTTTTCGTTAAAGCGCGTGTATGCTTCCCCTAATTTCTCCACGCTTTCGGGAGACAGCCCCTGCCCTGTGTCGGAGACGGTGAAGACGATATTAAGCCCGTTCATTTTTGCCGAAAGCTTAACCTCGCCCTCCGCCGTATACTTAAATGCGTTAGAGAGAAGGTTATTGAGTATCTGCTTAATATGTACATAGTCTCCGACAGGCTCTGCCGGAATGTGGGGGTCAATTTCCGCCGTGAATCTAATGGGTTTTGAGCCTATGCGCGTGACGTTAAGGAGCATTGTGTCGTTAATCATTGAACCGAAATCGTAGGGGATATTAAGTATATCAATCCTTCCGCTTTCGATTTTTGAAAAGTCTAAAATGTCGTTAATTATATCAAGCAGACTTCTTCCGCTCGAATAAATCATGTCGAGGGAACGCTGTAATTCTTCCGGCGGATTTTTTGAAAGTTCAATCTGCGCAAGCCCTAAAATTCCGTTAATAGGCGTGCGGATTTCGTGGGACATATTCGCTAAAAAGCTTGATTTTTCCTTGTTTGCGCGCTCCGCTTCCTTTTCCGATTCAATGCTGATTCGGAGTTTGTCTTTTGTGCGCCGCATATCATTTACAAACGCGATAAGTAAAAAGAGACAAGGGTAAAGGTCATAAAAAATGAAAAACCCAATTCCTGTTATACTAAAATCGGGTATAAAAAGTGATGCTAAGGTGACAAGATATAAACAAACATACAGAATGTCTGCAATCAGAAAATTGCCGTTGACAGTGTTTGCTAAAATAAAAATTGTCGCATTTTTTCTTCCGTTTGCTTCAATAAATACTTTTCGGTCGCGCAGAAAATAACGAAGTAATACTACGATCGGAATAAATCCCATCAGCCAAAATCCGAATACAGTTAAGTAAAGCGCGTACTCATTGTAAGTTTCAAGCAGTTTTACGCCTTCGGCATAATAAATGCTGCTTTCATCGAGCAAAAACTGATCGACAATAAGCTGCAAAACGTAATCAAAAAGTAATACAATTCCCGAAAAACCGGCAAATAAATATATAATTGACGGACGTTTCCCCTTGCCATTCTTTTTCGTGACGAAAAAAGGTACTTTGTTAATTACAAACGGAAATGCAAGTAAAATAATTTGAGGGAAAATTAAACCTATATAATATAAATATGATGCTATGCGGTCATATAATAAGTTGTCGTAAAATAACGGAGTACTATATAAAGTTAACGCAAGCAGATTAATACTTCCGGACAGGGCAAACGGTGAATATAATATCCACAGCGCATTATTCCCGCTTTTTCCGACTGCGAATACAAACCCAAAAACAGCACAGCCCAAAAGAAAGCCTGCACCTATATAGTAAAAAAACGTTGTATCTGTGTAATCGGAGAGAATCTGATAAGCTATAATAATTACTGTCGGCACAATAAACGCTATTAAAAACAGCCAAGCGCTATGGTCTTTTTTCCGCAAATTAATATTTTTTTCCATATATGTATTCTCCGTCAGGCTTTAAGTTTTTGCTTAAACTGCTCCGCTACTTTGAAAAATTCCTCCGCTAAAACCGGGTCAAAATGTGTCCCCGCATCTGACATTATTATCTCTACAGCCTTTTCGTGCGTGAAGGCTTTTTTATAGGGGCGTTCGCTCGTGAGGGCGTCGTAGACGTCCGCTATAGCCATAATTCTCCCCTGCAGCGGAATGTTTTCTTCCGAAAGTCCGCGGGGATAGCCCTTGCCGTTCCACTTTTCGTGGTGGAATCCTGCGAATGCTTTAGCATACTCTAAAAAGCCGTCGTCGTCGGTGTATTCCATAAATTCGTCGATAATTTCCTCCCCGCGCGAAGCGTGAGTTTTCATTATCGCAAATTCTTCGTCGTTAAGCTTTCCGGGCTTGTTGAGTACTGCATCGGGGATTGTAATTTTTCCTATGTCGTGAAGCTGTGCGGAAGGGAGGAGAAGGTCTAAATCCCAGCCTTCCATTTCGTCTTTATATACGCCGGATTTTTTCATCTGCTCAATCAAAATTTCAAGATAAAGCTGTGTACGTCCGATATGGTCGCCGGTGGAAGAGTCGCGGTTCTCGACAAGTTCCGATATAACGCCGAGCATAGCATTTTGGATATTCCTGACCTCGCGTTTCGCATCTTTAACTATCTCGTCGGTCGAAATATGAAGCTGTATCCGCCGAAGCAGTGTCGGCACGGCGAAAGGCTTTAATATAAAGTCAACTGAACCTAAGTCAAAGCCTTCCACTTCGACCTTCGGGTCGTTAACACTCGTTAAAAATATTACCGGAATATCGGCGTAAAGCTTATCTGCTTTGAGTATTTTTATTGCTTCAAAGCCATTCATCGCCGGCATTTCTATATCAAGAAGAATAAGGTCCGGACGGATTTTCTTAAGCATTGTAAAAAGCTTCTCTGCGGACTGCATGGCAAATGTGCGGTAAAGCCCATCCAAAGCATCTTTAGCCGCGCCCAAATTTGTAAGGTTATCATCAACTATAAAGATTGTTTTCATAAGCAAAAATCCTGTTCAATCAATAATTTCAGACCTATATAAGTTCGTGTTTTTCTTTCATTTTAAGGATTCTAAGAACGCTTTCATTAATTCTTTCTTCCGTAAGCCGCCCGGAATCTATCGCGCTGATAATAGCGTCCTTTGCCGCAACATAATCTTCCGGCATTAAGATTATATCCGCGCCCGCTTCTATAGCCCTTAAAGAGCTTTCCGTGCCCCACTCCGCTACTGCTCCCATACCCAGCGCATCTGTTATAATTACGCCTTCAAAACCAAGCTGATTCCTTAAAATGTCTGTTAAAATTGGCTTTGAAAATGTCGCGGGGATGCTTTCGGGGTCAAGCGCCGGTGCAGTAATATGGGCAGTCATAACCATGTCCGCTCCGGCTGCGATTCCGGCTTCAAACGGCAGGAAATCGACTGTCTCAAAGCCTTCGCGTGATTTTTCGGTTATAGATATTCCCTCGTGCGTATCGGCAAGCGCCGAGCCATGACCGGGAAAATGTTTGAGAGAAGTAATTATATTCTTTTCTTCAAGAGCAGTAACGATATTTGCAACCTTCTTTGCAGTTTCTGCGGCATCGGTTGAAAATGCTCTGTTGCCGATTGCTTCGCTGTCCTGCCCCACGTCTGCGACGGGCGCAAAATCTGTATTAAAGCCGACTGCAAGGAGAATTTCGGCGAGAGTTTCCCCCGTTTCGTAGCCGTCGTCTTGGATTTCTGCCATAGGTCCTACAGGCTCTAAACCGACTTCGGAGTAGAGGTCTTTTAAGCGCGATACCCTTCCGCCCTCTTCGTCAACCGCAAGCAGCATCGGGATTTTCTTTCCGATTTTTGCGGCTTCAAGCTTCGCTTTCGTTTCGGCAAGTGTACCGATGTCCTTCTTAAAATATACGAGACCGCCGAAGGTTATTGTATCGTCTTTCACCTCGCTTGCGGATATAACCATCATTTGGTATACTTTGTCTTCTAACGTCATGTTTTCAAGTATAGTTTCGGCGCGGCTTTTTTCAGACGGCGCGTCGATTTCGGGTGTAGTAGTCTCTTGTTGTCTTGTTAAGTTTGTCATTGCAAAAAAAATCGCTGTGCCTAAAACCAAAACGACTGCTATAATGATAGCTGCTTTACTTTTGCTCATAAAATTTTCCTTAAATTTATCTTTTATATCGAATATATTGTAGCATATTTCCGCTCAATTTGTCAAGGGATTTCTGCTAATAAAAGCACTTCTGTAAAATTACATTTCGTTCATAAATATTGCTAATAATAGTTATATTAAATCCATGAAAAATCACTTTTTTCAGTGTATAATTAAACGGATGATGTCCTGCTGTTACAAGAATTTCGGGACAGAGATTTGGAAGCGGAAGAAAATAGAATATATTATCAAGTTATTCATAATAAAAGGAGTTTTTTCATGAAAAATGTACACGGTCACTGTGCTTGCGGCGCGGTTGAAATTAACCTTCGGGAATACGGGAATTTTGTTTACTGCTGTCATTGCGACGACTGCCGCCGCCGAAGTTCCGGCGCAGTTATGTCTATAGACCCCGGCACATCCGAAAACGTCGAATTTCTCAAGGGTAAAGAGAAGATTACCGTTTGGATAGACGAACCGATTGAGCGCGGCTTTTGCTCCGTCTGCGGAAGCGATATTTTCTGGCATAACCCTTCGGACGATCACTACTGTATGAACGCCGAACTCTTTGATGATATTATAAAAAATGCTGATTTCCAGCTTGAACTTTACTATGATCATAAACCGCCTTACTATAGCTTTTCAGGTGAGCGGAAACGGCTTAACAGCAGTTTTGAGGAAATAAAATAAACCCGGTAAATTAATGGTTTACATAATCTGCTATTCCCACTTAATAGTCGTTGACATTGTCAGCAAATTGTAATATAATATATTTATTTAGATGCAGAAATTTGCACATTTTTAAGGTAATCAGTATGAATATTTACGGCGAACTTGAATTCTGCTATGATGATTAATTTAAGGAGTTACCCATGAAAAACATTCGCATCTGCCCTAACTGTTATAACGGCGAAATATCAGATGAAAAATGTCCTGTCTGCGGGTTTGTTCCCGGGGGTGAAGCAGTGCTTTCGCATACCTTGCCTGTGGGAACTTCTCTCCAAGAGCGTTACTTTGTCGGGAAGGTTTTGGGCGAGGGCGGCTTCGGCATTACATATGTAGGCTTTGATACCCGCCTTGACATGAAAGTCGCGATTAAAGAATACTATCCCGTAGGCTACGCAAACCGCAAACATAACGACAACACACACAGTGTCTACTCATATGTCGGGTATAAGACGGAAGTCTTTGAAAAGGGCATGGAACGCTTTATAAAAGAAGCGCGAAGGCTTTCCAAATTCGCGAAAGAACCCGGAGTAGTAACCGTTACTGACTTTTTCAATGAAAACAACACCGCATATATAGTCATGGAATACGTTGAAGGCGATTCCCTTAAAGACGTTTTAGCAGAGCATGGCAAGATAGCGGAGAAATCGGTGCTGGAGATGCTCGAACCGATAATTTCCACGCTTGAAAAGATGCACAAAGCAGGGATAATACATCGCGATATCGCCCCCGACAACATCATGCTTGAATCGGACGGCAAAGCAAAGCTTATAGACTTCGGCGCAGCGGCGGAGGTTGAAGCTTCAAGCGGCAAGTCTACTATAGCCATTGTAAAAAGCGGTTTTGCGCCGGAGGAACAATACGACAACAACCGTGACCGCCAAGGCTCATGGACGGATGTTTACGAAATCTGTGCGACAATGTATGCGGCAATAGAAGGAACAACTCCTCCCGATGCAATCGCTCGCCTTCGCGGCGTAGCTCTCCCTCCTATGAATGAAAATGTGTCGGAAAAGACACGCACGGCGATTGAAAACGGACTTATAATGGCTGTCGAAAAGCGTACCCAAACTATGGGGCAACTGCTTTCCGAACTTCACGGGGAGAAATCGGCAGAAACAGTGGCTGTAAAGACTGACGAAATCAAAAAGACCGCCGCAATTATACCCGAAAAGACCGCTCCAATCATTCCCGAAAAGCAAGAAGGCGTGGTAAAACCTGCGAATAAATTCCGCTCCTATTACATAGCGGCAGGAGCAATCGCCGCGGTAATTATTGCCGTAATCGGTATAAGTACTCTATTTAATGACAGCGGTAATGCTATTCCCGCTGATGTAGCTATAACAACCACAAGTGAAGTATCGGTACCGACTACTTCTTCTGTTACTACTACTGTTACAACTACGCTTACACCTACACCTACCACCACCACGACAACTGTTCCGACTACGATAACAACTACAACAACTACTGCGCCGACTACGACAACAACTACTACAACTGCTCCGCCGACGACTACAACTGCTCCCTCGACTACTACTGCTCCGCCGACTACCACTACTGCACCGCCTACTACTACCACGCCGCGACCTACGACCACCACTGCTCCGCCGACTACCACACCTCCGCCGACTACTACCGCGAAACCCACTACAACAGCACCGCCGAAAACTACGATTATAGCGGCAAATATTGATATAACAGATGAATTTACTGATGAAAATTTTCGTAATGCAGTGCGAGAAGAACTTAAAATATCCGAAGATACCCCGATAATGAGTGCAGATGTTGCGAAGATAACCGAATTTAGACTCCCTTTAGGCAGGACGGAATTTATCAACGGTATTGAATATTTCACTTCTTTAAAAATACTTAATATTGGGGGTTGTGACATAATCGAATTGCCGCGATTACCCGAAGGGCTGAGAATACTCGATTGCTCTAACAATGAAATAAGTTCAATTGCATATTTACCTAATTCTCTTCGTGAACTTAACTGCAGTGATAACCGCTTGAAATCTTTACCCGAATTGCCTATTGAACTTGAAAATTTAGTTTGTGCATCTAACGAACTCACAACTCTCCCAGATTTACCTCCGGGATTAATAAATCTCTCATGTGGAAAAAATAACCTGACTAAACTCAGTTATTTACCTTCTTCCATTCAATATCTATATTGTGACTCTTCAGCTATTAAGTCTTTGCATGAATTACCTAATGAGATGATTTCGCTTGATTTGAATTGGGATAAAGACATATCATTACCTGTTCTGCCTAACTCTTTAAAGTCATTATGGATTTGGGGAGATTCAGTTTTTGACAGAAGCAAGATTTATTTTGAGGACGGCACAACTGTTGCGGAACGTGTAGCTAACAACAATTTTGAAATGGGACAAACAGAATAACTCTGCTTATGCACTACAGTAAAACATCAAAGCAAAACAATATTAATACTAAAAATTAATATATGACATAAAAGGAGAAAAAAGCGATGGCAATGATAAGCTGTCCCATCGGAATAGCAATCGGCACAGTCCTATTCTTAGTACTTCTCAGTCTGCTGATAAACAGCTTATTAAGGCGAAAAAAAATCAGCCCTAAAGCTACGGAGATACGTGTGACAGAACGCTTAATTACCAACGAAACAAATGGCATTCAGGTCTATAATATTCAGGGTATCGGAAAACGCGGGTCCGGGCAGGATGCTTTCGGAACTACCGACGTGAGCGCCGGAAGTGTGCTTTCCATTGTAGCTGACGGTATGGGCGGCATATCAAACGGTGCAGAGATGAGTAATCTTGCGGTCAGCATAATGCTTGACTCCTTCGCAAAGCGAAACTTCTCTCTCGCGCCCGAAGAATTCCTAATTACGGCTGTAAATAATATTCAGCAAGCGGTTCGTTCGAGAATTCCTCCCGGACAGATGAGCGGCACTACCCTTATATCCGTATATTTTGAAAAGAATAAACTGTTCTTTATTTCCGTCGGTAACAGCCGCATTGATCTTTATCGAAACGGTTCGCTCATACAGCTCAACAGGCTTCATACCTATGGCGCGGAGCTTGACGAAAAAGCCGCACGCGGCGAAATTTCGATAAACGAAGCGCGCTCAGATAAAACACGCGGCTCTCTTACAAGCTATATAGGAACAGGCGAAAAGTTTTTGACCGACCGTAACGTTAAGCCTATCGACCTCCTCCCCGGCGACATTTTGATACTTATGACTGACGGCGTGTTCGGAACTCTTTCCGATGCGGAGATTGCCGGTGCTTTAAGTTCCGGGAGCATAAAAGATGCAGGCAATGCCATAACAAAAGCCGTAACATCAAAGAATAAGCCGAATCAGGATAACTTCACTGCTGTTATATTAAAGGTGTGAGACTATGAATAAAAAACTAAAGTTCTTTATAAAACCTGTTTTGGGTCTCTTTTTCGCAGTTACGCTCTTTATGACGGGCTCTGTCGGAGCATGGGCGGCTACAGAAGCGGCTGAATCCGTTACTGAAGAAACAAGCGCAGAATCGGAAACACCCGCCGATTCTTCCGAAGGCGGCGTTGAGCCGAAAACATTAATTACCGAAACAAATTCACCCGGGGCAGCAGTTCTTTTTAGGCTCACGCTCGGAAGCTTTTGAGGTGCTTTTATGAGATATGATGAGTATTTATTCACTTCTATCGGCGGAAAAAGCGTTAACGAGGATTCCATCCGTTTTTGTAAAACCCCGGGCGGTATTGTCGCCGTCGTTGCGGATGGTGTCGGCTCGAACGGCGGCGGCGATATTGCCTCTTCGATATGTGCTGATATGATTAAGGATGAACTCCCGAACTGCCGTGAAAAAGGCGATATATTTTCGCTCATAAAACGCGCAAACAAAGCAGTTATCGCGCATCAAACGACCGCTGTACAGATGAAAAGCACTATTGTAACGGTTGACATACGAGACGAAAGAACAACCTTTGTCCATGCCGGTGACTCACGCGGATATGTATTCAGAGACTCAAAGCTTCTTTTCCAGACATTCGACCACAGTATTCCGCAGATGGATGTTTTGAGGGGGAATATTACTCTCGAGCAGATTCGGTTTCATCCAAACCGCAACAAGATTCTTCGCGCGCTCGGTATAGATGATGTTATTCCCGAAATATCGGGAGAACTGAAACTTAAAGAGGGCGATGCCATACTTTTATGTACCGACGGATTTTGGGAGTATGTCACCGAAGAAGAAATGGCTGTCGATTTAGCAAAATCAAAGAGTGCTTCTGTATGGACTTCTTATATGCTTGAACGAATAGGCAAACGTATAGGAAGCGATAACGACAACCTCTCCGCTATAGCAATAATTTGCGGTTAAAAGCTAATTGCTTAACAAAATTGCACCCGAAAAGTGAACTCTTCACTGTTCGGGTGCAGTTTTTATATGAATAAAGGTTTTAGAAAATTTGCTTGCAGATGATAAGATAGTATCCGGATGCGGGGAGGAGTATAAAGGGGAAATCCCTTGACAACGCAATGAAAATATGCTAAAATATGAGTATGGTTACAGAAGAAGGGCTAAAGCGCGGACTGCGCAAATATTACGGCTACACAGAATTTCGCGAAGGACAATGCGAAGTAATTCAAAATATCCTAAAACGCCGCGACACGATAGCGATTATGCCGACGGGGGCAGGAAAATCGGTGTGCTTTCAGCTTCCGGCGGTTGTTTTTAAGGGCTTAACGCTTGTTATTTCGCCGCTGATTTCTCTAATGCGGGATCAGGTTAATGCGCTCTGTCAAAACGGAATTCCGGCGGCTTTCATTAATTCTACCAACACGCCCGCCGAGGAATATGAAGCTTTCCGCGATATTAAAGCCGGGCTTATTAAGCTTATCTATGTCGCGCCCGAACGCCTGCAAACAGCGGGCTTTTTTGAGTTTATAAAAACTGTTCAGATAGATTTTATCGCAGTTGATGAGGCGCACTGCGTTTCGCAATGGGGGCACGAATTTCGCCCGAGTTATCGCTTTATCCCCGACTTTATCGAATCGCTGCCTATTCGCCCGACAGTTGCCGCCTTTACTGCAACCGCCACAGAACAGGTTGAAAATCATATAATTTCAATGCTTAGGCTTCGTAATCCCTTTCGGTGTAAAAACGGCTTCAACCGCGAAAATCTCTATTTCGGAGTAGAAGAAGTTCGCGGCGGAAAGCGGCGCGAAATGAAACTTATGAATTTCCTCGACAATCACGCAGGAAAGAGCGGAATTGTATACTGCAACGCAAAAAAGACAGTTGACAGTCTTTGCGAATTGCTTGTAGCTAACGGCTATAGTGCAACACGTTATCACGCCGGGATGAGCGATAATGACCGCTCGGAAGCACAGGACGATTTCCTTTTCGACCGGAAGACAATTATCGTTGCGACTTGCGCTTTCGGTATGGGCATTGATAAATCGAATGTAGGATTTGTTTTACATTACAATATGCCGCGTGATATAGAAAGCTACTACCAAGAAGCCGGGCGCGCCGGGCGTGACGGCACTCCTGCCGATTGCGTGATGTTCTTTTCGGGGCAGGATTTTGTGACAGCGCGATTCCTCATTAATAACAGTACCATCGATTCAAAACTTACGCCGGCGGAAGCCTTAGAATCTCGCAAACGCGCTGAGAGACGGCTTTTCTTAATGGATAAATACGTTCACTCGACGGGTTGTTTGCGTGAATACATACTTAATTATTTCGGCGATAAAACGGATTACGAATGTGATAATTGCTCCGGCTGTGTAGTTGAATCGTCCGAAAATGTATCGGAAACTGCTCCTAAACGAGTAAGGACCGAGCGCCGCAAAGAAATAGGCAAAGAATACGCTGTAGATAAAACGCTTTTTGAAAAGCTTAAATCCCTTCGCAAAGAAATTGCAGACGAGCAAAAAGTTCCGGCGTTTGTAGTATTTTCAGATGCCGCGCTTGTAGATATGTGTAAGAAAATGCCTGCAAACAGAGCAGAGTTTCTCGGCGTTGTCGGTGTAGGAGAGGTTAAAGCCGACAGATACGGTGATGAATTCCTTGAAATTATAAATGGCTTTGAACGTGTTGAAGCCGTCAAGCGTGAAGGCAGGATGTCTTTCGGTGAACTTGAAGCGGTTATAAGCGAAAGCTATAAGCCTGTTTCGGAAGAAGTTACTATATCACAGATTGCCGACGGGATTAATGTAATTCTTGCTGAAAATAGTTTCGGGAGAATTGCCGCCGCCGCGCTTAATTCACAGCTTTTAGCAGATGATTTTCTCGACCTTGACGAAAATAACAAGAAAATTCCTTCTGAAAAAGGCGCTGAGATCGGCATAAGGGTTGAAAATATCGTCGGTAAAAACGGAGAGCCTTATCTTCGCACACTCTTTAACGAAACTGCACAGGCGGCAATTTTGAAGTCTTTGATTACTGCTGTTCGCGGAAAATTTTTCGGGTAGTTTATACATAACAAAATTTCGGAGGTTTGCGTAATGACTAAAAATAAATACGGTATTAAGATGGCTCTTCTGACTGTTTTATTGGCACTTCCCGGGCTGACTTTATTAATAGTCAGATTCGTGTCAGACCGGCTCGGCGGTATAGGATGGCTTCGTTTCGCTGCAATGCTTATGTGTGAAATCGGTTCCGATATAATTACAGCGTTTGCTGTAATGTCGTTTTGTTTCATGATTAAGTTCATCTCTGAAAACCCTTCGTATAAAAACTATTCGACTAAATCTAACGTCAGTTACGCAAAATTTGTAACCCTTTTCGGAGCAGTTTGCTATATAATAAAATTACTGTTTTACATATTCAAGGCCGGAGAAATCAGCATCTCAACAACTTATTCACTATTGATATTCGGAATGATTTTTCAGATTTTTCTGTATTCGATAATTTTATCGGACAAAAACCTCTATATCGGTCAGAGTTGGCAGACTTATTCGGTTAACAAAATTAAACTTGATAACTATGACGAAATCCAAAAAGCAAATATCAGGCATGAAGATTACTTAGACCTTCGGTTTCACTATGACGAAAAGGAAGTTAAAGCGCGTATAAAACGAACAGAAATGTCTGAACTTCTGGAGATAATAAAGGGGAAAAGAAATGAAAATAAAAACTGACGTAACCCTGCGTGAATGGCAATTATCCGATGCCGCCGCGCTTTCGGAAATTCTCACAAATAAAAAGGTGCTTGATAATCTGCGCGACGGGCTTCCGTACCCTTACACCGAAAAGGACGGCGAGTTTTACATAAACAGTATGCTTTCCGCCGACAAAAACGATACGTTCGCTTTTGCTATTATCAATGACGGTGAAGTTGTCGGGAGCATAGGAGCGTTTCGTCAGCAAAATATCCACAGCAAAACCGCCGAAGTCGGCTATTATGTCGGCGAAAAATACTGGGGAAACGGCATATGTACGGCGGCAGTTACGCTTTTAAGCCGCTTTGTCTTTGAAAATACCGATATAATCAGGCTTTTTGCAGAGCCGTTTGCTTCAAACGCCGGTTCAATTCGCGTTCTCGAAAAGGCAGGTTTTGAATATGAAGGCACATTGCGAAAAAACGCCGTCAAAAACGGCGTTGTGAATGATATGAAAATGTATTCGCTGTTAAAATGATTAATCTATCTGCGTAAGAACCTTAACAGAATAAACTTTACTTAGATTTAGTTATTTTCAGAGATACAAAGTTATCGTCGTCGAGAATACCTTCCGCATCGGCAACCGTAAGGTAGACTTTGTAACCCTGCGGATGGTCGTCGCCTAAATAGAGAGGCTCTCCGTTATCGGGGCAGAGGTCGCCCTCCCAAATCCATGAGTTGTCGATCGGGTCTCTTAACACAATGTGATATGTAATATATTTTTTGTAATTTTCGCTTAAAAAGTCCGTTATATCAACAGCATTGCAAGCAGAGCCGATTCCCATAATATCGTGAAAAGGGTCGGTAATATCGCAAAATGCTTTTGCGCCTTTCAGTAGTAACTCGCCGCTGCCGAAAGTAGGAAGGATAGTCCTTATTTCATAATTGCCCGGTTTGAATGTTGCAGCATACCCGTCGTTCATTGATGTAATCAGAGGAGTTATGTAGCCGGACTCTTCGACTAAAGTATAGTCAGCGGCTGTAGCAGTAATCCCGCTTGAAAAACCAAAAGTAAGGATAACGCTTACTAATACGGAAATGAGTTTTTTCATAAGAGACCTCTTTGATTTTACAAATATGTTGTGGACTTCTCATTATAAACGACAAAAATTAAAAAAGCATAAACAATATGCTTTTTTTAGATGAATTATTTGTAAATTTTTAGCCAAGTAGTCATAAATATGAAAGTGTTTGAGATGCTCTCAAACACTTTATGTATTTTACTAAAACAATGTTTCCTTTGCAATACCGGGATGTCGAGTATCAATTTTAGTACCGCATGAACAATTTATTATGTTCCACTTACGACCGCATTTATCGCACGAGACATCATTAAAACAGCTAAGATTTACGCCTTTACTTCCGCAATTTTCGCAAACGACTTCTTTGTATACTTTTCTACATTTTCTGTTGGGACAAGTTATTTTCACCATACGCGATACCCCAAATTACTCCAACTGAACGTCAGACTACCCTCGCAGTACCATAGACTCCCCCTGCTGGACTTGAACCAGCGACACCCTGATTAACAGTCAGGTGCTCTACCGACTGAGCTAAGGGGGAATACACAAGTCCCGGCACATACCTATTTTCCCGCCTCGTCACCA
>JAISHJ010000086.1 GCA_031262625.1 Ruminococcus sp.
TAGTATACCGTAATAACAAACGCTGACTTGTGATGTTCTAAACCTCCGCTTGTCCTCATAAGATTTAGAGGAACTAAAGACTTTTCGGAGGAATAGAAAATGAACAGGTTTGAACCCGAGGGTAAACTATTCGACAGCCGTGAGAATCAGGGTTATATCGGCAGCGCGGACGGTCTTCGTGATGCGATGCGAATGGGCAAAATTATTGAAGCAAGAGTAAGGCTTTGCGATAAGGAGCGTAATCTTTTTGTCGATCTGCCCTGCGGAAAAGGTTACATAAAGAATGTTGAGGGCGCGATAGGTATAAAAGAAGGCACAACAAAACCAATCGCCCTCATCACAAAGGTTAACAAGGCAATTTCATTTAAGGTTAAGTCGGTGGAAATACTTCCGGACGGAAGCGTTTTTGCAGAAATGTCCCGCAAAGAAGCACAGATTGAATGTATGAACGAATATGTAAATAAACTTTCGACGGGAGATGTTATCCCGGCGAGAGTTACGCATATGGATTCATTCGGTGCTTTTGTGGACATAGGCTGCGGAATACCATCTCTTATTCCTATTGCGGCAATATCAGTATCGAGGATTTCTCACCCTTCCGACCGCTTTAAGGAAAATCAGGATATATTTGTAGTAATTGAAGAATTTAAGGATGACGGGAAAATTAATCTCACCCATAAAGAGCTTTTAGGTACATGGGAGGAGAACGCGGCAGACTTTACTGCTGACGAAACCGTTTCGGGAATTATCCGCTCAATCGAAAACTACGGTATTTTCATTGAACTTGCGCCGAATTTAGCAGGGCTTGCCGACCACAATCCGCTGCTGCCTGTGGCGGTAGGGGAGCGGGCGAGCGTCCATATTAAGGCAATTATTCCCGAGAAGATGAAGATAAAACTGAATATAGTTTCGGTATGCGAGGACGGCTGTCCTATGCCGCCGCTTCGGTATTACATAAAGTCAGGGCACCTTGACTACTGGAAATATTCCACAGATTCCGCTTCTAAGATAATTGAAACGAAATTTTATTAACACATTGTCCATAAAAATTAAAGCATATGCCGTTTTGGCATATGCTTTTTTGCGAAATTCATACATTTTCATTACAATTCATCAATTCCCCTTTAATTTTTCATAATTTTATGCTATACTATATAGAAATGTATAGCTATTAAATAAATATTTATCGGAAAACAGGTATGGCTGTAAATAGAAAACGAAAAAGAAAACATCATCCCGTAAAGAAGGTACTTGCTTTTGTCGGCACGTCCCTGCTTTCGTTGCTTTTGATTATTATAATAACCGTCGCAATTATCGCGGCGGCTTTGACAGTTTATGTCATGCAGTATATAAATGATGCTGAACTTATAGACATAAATAACGTCCCGATGGACTATTCAACCTTCATCTATGCTACCGATAAAAACGGCAACGAAATTGAACTTAAGAAGATAAGCCGCAATGCCGACCGTATACCTATTGATATTTCAGAGGTTCCCCAACAGGTTAAGGACGCTTTTGTGTATATTGAGGACGAGCGTTTTTATGAACATGACGGCGTTGACTGGAAACGTACTTTCGGCGCATTCTTAAACGAATTCCTCTCCATGTGGGGAAGCAGACAGGGCGGTTCGACCATTACCCAACAGCTTGTAAAGAATGTTACCGGAGATGAAATACAGAATTTTGAGCGTAAACTGCGCGAGATTTTCCGCGCATCAAAACTTGAGGAATATTATACCAAATCCGATATCTTAGAAGCATATCTTAATATTGTCGGTATGGGCGGCTCTACAAGCGGTATACAGGCGGCTTCCCTTAAATATTTCAATAAAAACTGCTGGGAAATTGACCTTGCGGAAGCGGCTTGCCTTGCTGCAATTCCGAAAGATCCTAATGAAAATAATCCTTTCTATACTGTTGAAGACCCCGAAACGGGAGAAATTATAGAACGAGGAATCGAAAATAATCGTAAACGTCAGCTTTTGGTGCTTGATGCAATGCTTAGCAATAATGCAATTTCAGAAGCTGAATATGAACGCGCCGTAAATAAAAAGCTTGTATTCGCAGACCGAAGCAGAACGAGCGAGTCGGGTGATGACGGCATACAGTCATGGTTTGTGGATGATGTTATACGTGATGTAACTCTCGATCTTGCAGACCTTTACGGTATTACCTTCGAGGAAGCTAACGACAGGCTCTATAACGGCGGATATATGATATATACCACCGTAGACCTTGAAATGCAGGAAAAGCTTGAAGCTGAGTATGCCGATTACACTAATTTTTCCGAAACGGTTCTGACAGACCCTCCGCAAGCTTCCTTTATCTGCATGGATTATATGGGAAATATCAAAGCGGTTGTCGGAGGAATCGGACTTAAAGCAGGGGATAACATTTTTAACCGCGCAACCCGCGCAACCCGTCAGCCCGGCTCATGTATAAAGCCGATCACTTCCTATAGCTATGCCGTTGAAAACAAGCTTCTTACATGGTCAACAATGTTTGTAAATGAGCCGGTTAGGAAGATTATTAACGACGAGGGTATAGAGACAGACTGGCCTCATAACTATAATACATTGTCTTACGACAGAATGGGTTACTTCACCTTCCAAGCACTCCAACGTTCGTTGAACACAATTCCGGCACAGCTTGTTACACAGGAAACGCCGCTTGCAGTATTCGACTTTTTACAGAACCGTTTCCATATTTCAACTCTTTCCGCATCGGATGCAGACCTTGCACCTATGTCTGTGGGCGCGCTTACAAACGGCATAACCCTTAAGGAGCTTGTTGCCGCTTATCAGCCTTTCGGAAACGCCGGTGAATATTTTGAACCGACGACTTATACGAGAGTACTCGATTCCGAGGGAAGAGTAATTTTGCAGCATAAATATGTAAAATATCAGGCGCTTGATAAAGAGACAGCATATATAATGAACAAATTTTTACAACAGGTTATCGAAGGTCCTAACGGAACAGGGCGCGCTGCAAGGCTCACCCAAACGCCGTTAATCGGCAAGACGGGTACTACCCAAGACTGGCACGACCTTGCGTTTATCGGCTGTACCCCCGATTATGTCAGCGGTATTTGGTACGGTTATGATATTCCGAAAGAGGTTACTACCGGAACATATTACAGTTCGTCGCAGGTTTGGAAGAACGTTTTCGGTGACATTGCAGACTCCGGCAACGGAAAGCAGTTCCCGGACTGCCCGACTGTGAAGGAACTTTACTATTGCACACAAACAGGGCTTCTTGCCGGAGGAACTTGCCCCACAGGCGATGTAGGCTACTACACGGAAGACAATATCCCTCCGTACTGCAACGGCGTTCACCCCTATCTTGATGCCGCCGCTGCAACGCAAACTAACTAAATTACGCCTTGAATGTTTGGCATTCTGTACGTAAACTTATGAAATTAAATTCCGCAGGCTAAAGACAGCTGTACTGTAAGTGAACTCATAACCTTAATTCCGCCGGAAACGGATTACCGATTTATACCTAAACCGATTATACCGATTAGAATGGAAACTAATGGACTTTATTTTAGCCGCTCCCTGTCACTTCGGACTTGAAAGTGTAGTAAAATTTGAATTGCAAAGAATCGGCGCTGCCGATATAAACGCTTCGGACGGAAAGGTTACTTTTCGCGGCGACGAAAGGATGATTGCGAGGGCGAATATTCGCCTTGCTACTGCCGAGCGCGTACGTATACTCCTCCTTGAAAGCTATGCCGGGAGTTTTTCCGACCTTATTGATGCGGTTGATACGATACCGTGGGAGGATTATATCGGGCGTGAGGATGCTTTTCAGGTTAAAGGTTCGTCCCTTGACTCAACATTAACCTCTGTTCCGAAACTTCAGGCTACAATAAAAAAATCAGCCGCAATGCGGCTTTGTTCTCGTTATGACATGAGTGCCTGCCCTGAGACAGGTGCTATGCATCAGATTGAATTTACCCTTCGGAAAAACACAATATCGGTGTACCTTGACACAAGCGGTGATGGACTTCATAAACGCGGCTACAGGAAAAATTCAAATGCCGCTCCGATAAAGGAAACTCTCGCTTCCGGAATTATCGACCTTGCGAGAATAAAGCGTGCAGGCGTTGTAACAGACCCGTTTTGCGGAAGCGGAACTATACTAATTGAGTCGATGTATAAAGCTTGTAATATTGCGCCGGGATTGAAGCGCAATTTCGCAGCGGAAAAGTGGGAAATTATACCGCGCCTAATATGGGAAAGCGAGCGTGAAGCGGCGAGGGCTGATATCATTTCCGACAGTGATTTTCACGCATATGGCTTTGATTACGACCCCGAATCTGTTCAGCTATCCCTTGATAATGCGAAAAAAGCCGGAGTAGCGGCGCAGATAACGGTAAAAAACGCTGACATAAAAAATTTCAAACAGACAGAGGGCGTTATAATCTGTAATCCTCCGTACGGTGAGAGATTGCTTGAAATCCGCGAGGCGGAGAAGCTATACAGAATAATGGGCGAGAAATTCGCCGCAGACCGCGAACATCCCGCTTATATTATCTCTCCGCATGAAGAATTCGAGAAATTCTTCGGGAAAAAAGCTTCAAAAAAGCGCAAGCTATATAACGGAATGATGAAGTGCAATCTTTATATGTACTATTAAGGTGCTTATGAATAAATTTGTTGTTATTGACGGACTTGACGGTTCGGGGAAGACCACACAGTTTGATATATGTAAAAAAAAGCTACAGCTTACGCATAATGTTTTGGAACTATCTTTTCCTACTTACAGGGAAGCATCCTCCGCTGTAAAAATGTACTTAAACGGCGAGATAACTCCCGAAGCAGACGGCGTTAACGCCTATGCGGCGGCTTCATTTTATGCTGTTGACCGCTATATTAGCTATAAGCAGGATTGGGAGAAAAAGTTTAACAGCGCGGAGATTGTGCTTTCCTGCCGCTACACTACTTCTAATATTATCCATCAAACCGTAAAACTTCCGGAAACAGAGCGCGAAAATTACATCGACTGGCTATATGACTATGAATTTTGTAAGTTAGGTTTACCGAAACCCGACAGCGTAATCTACCTCAATATGCCGGTTGAAGCTTCGCAGATACTCCTTTCAAAGCGTTATAATGATGACGAAGGAAAAAAAGACATTCACGAAAAAAATATTGCGTATCTGAAAAAATGTTATGATGCCGCGATATTCTCTGCAAAAAAATTAGGGTGGGTAATAATAGACTGTGCGAAAAAAACTTCTAACGGCTATGAATTCTTACCCGAAGATGAGATAAATAAAATTATCATGTCAAATATATTAAAATAAATAGGTGTACTATGCTCGAATTCCATGAACTTACCATCGAAGAAAAATCTCGTGCCGACAAAGCTTTGCGTGCTTCTGATTTCAGAGGCTGTGAATACAGCTTTTCTAATAATCTTGCGTGGCGGCGTGCCGCTGACTCGAAGATTGCTTTTTATAAGGACTTTTATATCTGTGCGGCGACAAATCCCGAGTTTTCCTGTATAAATCCTGCCGGGGAAGGCGATAGGAAGGAAGTTATAACGCTGCTTAGAAAACACGCCGAAAACCTCGGTCAGCCGCTCTATTTGGGCGGTGTTACAGAGGAGCAGTTCTCTTTTTTTGAGGAGTGTTTCCCCGGTGAATATACTGTCGAAACTAACGAAGACTATTACGATTACGTTTATAATACTGCCGACTTTCAAAATTTTCCGGGAAAAAAATACCACGGCAAACGAAATCACCTCTCACGCTTTAAGACAATGTTTAACTACGAATGTACAGACATAACAGAGCGTGATTTTGACGACTGTATAGTTTTTGCGGCGCAAAAATTCGATGATAAAGAAGATTCCTCAACCGAAGATACTTCATCTGCTGTTGTCGAACAATTTGCTATAGACACTTATTTTAACGAATACTATAATCTCGGACTTTTCGGGAAGATTATAAGAATAGACGGTAAAATTGCGGCGTTTTCAGTAGGGGACAAGCTTAATTCCGACACGGTTGACGTTCATATAGAAAAAGCCGACACGTCTTTTCATGGCGCATATACAGCTATTGCGAATCTTTTTTCGCAGGGGATTACCGAAACTTACCTTAACCGCGAGGAAGACCTCGGTATAGAAGGGCTTCGTAAATCCAAACAGTCTTACTACCCCGTGTTCCAAATTAAAAAATACAGATTGACTTTTAAGTAATCCTTACTGAGGTTTTTTATGTCTGATAAAAAAGACTTAAAACGTGCATCATTTTCCGGTCAGATAGGGTTTGTTCTTGCCGCGGCAGGAAGTGCCGTCGGGCTTGGAAATGTTTGGCGTTTTCCATACCTTGCCGCGAAATACGGCGGCGGCGCATTTTTAGTAATTTACCTTGTTTGCGCGGTTACCTTCGGCTTTACATTAATGATAACAGAAATTGCGCTGGGGCGAAAGACCGGAAAAAGCGTAATTGAAGCATATTCCACTCTTAATAAACGCTGGAAATTCCTCGGTATTTTAAGCTCGGTTGTACCTATTCTTATTCTGCCGTACTATTGCGTTATCGGCGGCTGGATAGTAAAATATCTCTCCGCATTTATAACCCTAAGCGGAAGCGCGGCTGCAACCGACGGCTACTTCTCGGAGTTTATCGGCAACCCTTTTCAGAGTATAATCTGGTGGCTTATTTTTTCCGCACTGACAATGCTTTTTATACTCCTCGGCGTTGAAAAGGGGATTGAAAAAGCTTCAAAGATAATGATGCCGATATTAATAATAATGCTTATCGGGATTACTGTCTATTCGCTGACAATTCCCGGCGCACTGGAGGGGCTTAAATATTATCTTCTTCCGAGACGTGAAGCATTTACTCCGGAAGCGGTTCTCTCCGCAGTAGGACAGATGTTTTATTCAATGTCGCTTGCTATGGGAATTATGGTGACATACGGCTCGTACATGAAAAAGACTGAAAATATTGAAAAATCGGTCAGACATATCGAGCTTTTCGATACCGGTGTTGCTTTTCTTGCGGGACTTCTTGTAGTTCCGGCGGTAACTGCATTTGCCGGCGGCGCGGAAAATATGCAAGCAGGACCGTCGCTTATGTTCATAACCCTTCCGAAAGTTTTTATGAGCATGGGGAAGGTTGCCGGAACAATTATCGGACTGCTGTTCTTCCTCTTAATGCTCTTTGCCGCTCTCACATCTGCTATTTCAATTGCGGAAACGGTTGTGTCTATATTCTGCGACAGATTCGGCATTTCCCGAAAAAAATCAATCCTTATAACTTCCGGAACAGTACTCATTTTAGGAATTTTGTCTGCTCTCGGTTACGGCGTTTTGTCGGGAATTCATCCCTTAGGGCAGGACTCTTTCCTCGAATTTTTCGACTGGGTAACAAATTCGGTAATAATGCCGATAGTAGCACTCTTAACCTGTATATTCGTCGGGTTTATAATTAAGCCCGACACGCTTACAGCAGAAGTAAAACTGTCGTCAAAATTTAAGGCGGAAAAATTTTATAAAGTTTTCGTAAAATTCATCGCGCCGATTATCTTAGCCGCAATACTCATATTCGGACTTTCTGTAAAATGACTGAAAACTCCCCGAAAATTTTTCGGGGAGTTTTCATTTATTCAAGTTCTAAAGGCTTAACATATATCGTCTGATTATGAGTAAATATAACCATTCCGGGCTTTGAACCGGCAGGCTTTTTAACGTAGCGAACCTCCACAATATCAACAGGAACCTGCGCCGAAGCACGTGCCTTTGAGTGAGCAGCAGCGAGACTTGCCGCATATCGCAAAGTCTCTTCCGAAGCGGTTTTGCCCTCGGTTTTTACGATTAGGTGAGAGCCGGGAATATTTTTCGTATGGAGCCATATGTCGGTCTTGTCCGCATTTTTTGTGATGTAGTCATTCTGAATATTATTTCGCCCGACAAGAATTTCCGTACCGTCGGGAGCATGGAAAATAAGCGGCGGTAAAAGCTTTTTTGTCCGCTTTTTAGGATTAGAAATCTGTTTAATAACGCCGTCTGTTACAAGCTCTGCGCGCAGTTCCTCAATCTCGGAATCTGTTTTTGCGCGCGACAGAAGGTCAATAACACTCTCAATGTAATAAAGCTCGTCGTTACCCTTTTTAATCTGTTCGGTGAGAATCTTCTCGCGCATCTCCGCCTTTTTATATTCATGGTAATATTTTTGCGTATTTTTTGCGGCGGAAAGCTGTCGGTCAAGAGGAATTTTAATTACAGGTAGGTTTTCGTCATAGAAATTTTCACAGGTAAAGCTGTCAATACCATCCTTTATACGGTACAAATTAGCCGAAAGAAGGTCTCCCATGGCTTTTAGCGCGAAACGTTCTGATGCTTTTTCAAGTTCAAGCTTTTGTGCAGTAATCCTGCCTGTAATGCGCTCAATACGGTTGTTAAGAAGCTTTTGAAGATCGCCTGCACGCTGATGAAGCCTTGTACTTATGTCTTTTTCGCGATAGAAGTAATCTAAGCACTTACAAGCGGCATTTTCACCGGTGAAACTTTTCTTTTCATATATTTTATCATACTGAAATACATCGGTGGTCGTAAAGTCTTTGAGCGAGCCTTTATCAATTATTACGGTAGGAGTAACCTCTCCCGAATTGAGTTTTTCCGAAAAACTAATTATGGTTTTATAAAGCCGGTCAAGCTGCGAAGCAGTCAGTTCATGTACGGGAATAGCGTTAACTCCGGTCGCGGAGTATACCCATTCACTTGCGAGAAGCGGACATATCCCCTCGAATATCTTAATTATTGCGCGTGAGGTTTCACCGCTGACGGCGGCAAGCTTCTGTACGAAATCTTCATATGAAAAATTATTAATAGAAAGCCTGTCGTCGTCGCGCGGCGGCATTTGGTAACGAACACCGGGGAGGATAAGCCGCTTTTCCGAGACGTTCATATCCACGCGCTTAATGCTGTCGATAACCTTTCCGTCCGCACCGATTAATATTACATTTGAATATTTCCCCATGACTTCGGCGGCAAGAGTAAGTTTTACCATATCGCCGAGTTCGTTCATACTCTCAAAGTCAAAAAAAAGCACCCGTTCAAGCCCTTCCTGACGGATTGAAAGAAGCTTTCCTCCGCCTAAATGCTTTCGCAAAAGCATACAGAACATCGGCGGTGCTTTCGGATTTTCCGGGACATTTTCGGTAATAAGTACCCGTGCAGAATCAGGGGACGCAGATAAAAGCAGTTTGTGGTTACTGCTTTTGGCACGTATTGAAATAATTAATTCTTCTTTTGAAGGCTGGTTGATTTTATCAATCCGCCCGCTTTCAAGAAAGGAAATCTCGCGGCGAACCGACGATAAATATGTTCCGTCAAGTGACAATTTTTTATACCTCTATATAATTGTAACAGGGTCAACATCTGTTTCGGAAACTAAAATTTCTGTTTCCGGGAACTGACTTTTAAGATAGTTTGAAGCATATTCTTTCATCATCGCTTCGGTTGCATAATGTCCGCAGTCAAAAACAGGGAACTTACGCCCGACGGCATCAACAAAATGACTGTGCTTAAGGTCGGCTGTTATGTAAACGTCCG
>JAISHJ010000115.1 GCA_031262625.1 Ruminococcus sp.
GGTTGGACAAATATTATAGGGGAATGTCAATGCAAATAGCGCGTTGGGGGAGGGGCGCTTGGTGACCCAAGCGTCCCTCCCCCAAACCCCCACCCCGAAAGACTTTAAACTTATTCTTATATTAGTATTTCATAAATAACTAATCCGTCTACAAGAGCCACGCTGGTTTTTGTAAACGGATTTTTTCATTGAAAGGCTAAATTTTAAGAAAATAACAATTATATTGACATTTTCTGATATTTATATTATAATAAATCCGACTTAAGGATTACACAGATTACTCCGTATATTACAAGCTTTGAAGTCAATCATTTAAAGTCTGAATGGGCATTAATGAAAACCTACGACGACTATAAAGCAATAGATGATAAACTAATAGAGATTAGGTATAATAACGGCTTAATCTAAAAAACAAATCAGCCTACAACAACAAGAAGGTTGTCGCAGACGGATTTGTTATTTATGAAAAATGCAAACAAGATAAAGTTTAAAGTCCGGGAGAGGAGGGGGTCTGGGGGAGGGGAGGGGGAGGTCACTCCTCCTCCCCTCCCCCAGCGTACCTCAGCGTACCTATGTAGTTCCGTACATTCTATCACCGGCGTCGCCGAGACCGGGGATGATGTAGGAGTTATCGTCGAGTTTTTCGTCGATAGCGCCGGTGTAGATTTGAACGTCGGGGAAGGAGTTATTCACGGCGGTAACGCCTTCGGGGGAGGCTATAATGCACATAAATTTGATGGATTTTACGCCGGCTTTTGATACGAGGTCGATAGCTTTTACGGCTGAGGAGCCTGTCGCGAGCATTATATCGAAGATAATAACTTCGCGGTCGGCTATGTCGAAGGGGAGTTTGCAGTAATAGTCTACTGCCTTGCGGGTATCGGGATCGCGATAAAGACCGATATGTCCGACTTTCGCGGCGGGAACGAGGGTGTGCGCACCCTCAAGCATACCGAGCCCGGCGCGATATATCGGAACGAAAGCGATTTTCTTACCGGAGATTACTTTTGAGCGAGCAGTACCGAGAGGCGTTTCGACTTCAACGGTTTTGAGCGGAAGATCGCGAGTAGCTTCGTAGCACATGAGCATGGCGGTTTCGGAAGCGAGTTCGCGGAATTCTTTTGAGCCTGTGTTAGCATCACGGAGGAGGGAAATTTTATGCTGAACGAGAGGGTGTTCGACGAGTTTAACGTTTAACATAGCGGATTACTTCCTTAAATAAAGTTCTTAGTGTTTATAAAGCTGATTATTTTTCGAGAGCCATAATTTTGTCAACGCGACGTGCGTGCCGCCCGCCCTCGAAATCGGTCTCCATATACTTTTTAACGGCAGTGAGAGCAACGCCGACACCTGTAACGCGTTCGCCGATACAGATACAGTTTGCGTTGTTGTGAAGTTTCGCCATTTCAGCGGTAAAGGCGTCGGTAACGACTGCGGCGCGGATACCGTTTATTTTATTTGCGGCGATAGATATGCCGATTCCTGTTCCGCAAACGAGTATAGCAAAGTCTCCGTCAGCTTTTGCTTCAAGAAGAGCGTTGCAGGTTTCTTCTGCGGCGTTAGGATAGTCAACCGGCTCGCCGTCTGTACAGCCGTAATCTTTATAAGAAGCGCCGACCGTCTCAAGATAAGCTATAATTTCACGCTTAAGCCTGTAACCCGCGTGATCAGAACCTAAATATATCATGTTCCCAAATACTCCTTTTGAATATCGGTGAGACTGTCAATCTTAATCCCCATGAAGCCGAGGAGCAGACTTGCTACACGAAGGTCAATTTCGCGGGGAACGTCAATTAATTTTTCGGTGAGTTTTTCTTTATTCTGCACAAGATAAAGTGCAGAAAGAGCCTGAATAGCAAAACTCATGTCCATAATTTCGGCAGGGTGACCATCTCCGGCGGCGAGATTAACGAGCCGCCCTTCGGCTAAGACATTTATCGTTTTACCGTTTGAAAGTGTGTAGCCGATAATATTATTCCGCGCAATCGCGCTTTTTACAGCATTTGCTCTAAGCCAAGCAACATCAACTTCAACATCAAAATGTCCGGCATTACAGCATATTGCGCCGTCTTTCATATTCATAAAATCGGCGGAGGTTATAATATCTCGGCAGCCTGTTACAGTAACGAAAAAGTCCCCAAGCTTCGCCGCTTCATTCATACTCATGACTTCAAAGCCGTCCATATGTGCTTCAAGGGCTTTTATCGGATCAATTTCGGTAACGATAACCTTCGCGCCGAGACCCTTCGCACGCATGGCAACGCCTTTTCCGCACCAGCCGTAACCGGCAACAACAGCGTATTTTCCGGCAACAATAAGGTTAGTAGTGCGGTTAATTCCGTCCCAAACCGATTGCCCTGTGCCGTAGCGGTTGTCGAAAAGGTGCTTGCAGTCGGCATTGTTAACCATAACCATTGGGAATTCAAGTTCTCCCCGCGCTGCCATAGCCTGTAAGCGGATAATCCCGGTAGTGGTCTCCTCACAGCCGCCGATAACATTCGGGAGCAGTTCGCGATATTTTGTATGGATAAGGTGTACAAGGTCGCCGCCGTCGTCAATAATTACGTTCGGAGCAGCCTTTATAACCGCTTCGGTGTGCTCCTCATATTCGGCTTCGGTAGCGTTATACCAAGCGTAAACGTTAAGCCCGGCAGCTTCAAGCGCCGCCGCAACATCATCCTGTGTCGAAAGCGGATTCGAGCCGGTTATATACATCTCTGCGCCGCCCGCCGCAAGAACTTTGCATAGATAAGCGGTCTTTGCTTCGAGGTGAACCGAAAGAGCAACTTTCAAGCCTGAAAATGGTTTGGTCTTTTCAAATTCCGCTTCAAGGGTACGAAGAAGCGGCATATTAGCCTTAACCCAAGCTATCTTTACGTCCCCGGAGGGAGCGAGTTTAATATCTCTTACCATTTTAATTCCTCAGTTTAAAGTGTTTTTAATAATTGTTGATGCTTTTTCATAATCGAAAACATCGAGAGCGCTAATCAACTCAACGGCAACTTTATTAAGCCTGTTCCCGTAGTTAACTTCTGTCAGCGAGAGTGCGAGTTCTTTGGCTTCCATGAAATTAAAATTATCGAACAGCGCTAACATATCCGAGATAATCTTAAGAAACTCGTCTTCATTACCCGAGGCTTTGTAGGTCATACCGGCGTTTGCAGAGAATACCTTTTCGAGGGATTTTCCCATATGTTCAAGAGCGTCGGAGAATGCGCCTATGTTGTGGTCGTAGTAATCAGCGTTATTTTCGATAACGGACTTTTCAAGTTCGGCGGCTTGCTTTGAAACAGCGGCAAAACCCACATTCGCAAGACTTGATTTCATGGAGTGAAGGTAGAGCCTTGCTCTTTCCATGTCACTCTTTAAGAGCGAACTTGAAATGCGCTCGTTAGCTTCGGGAAGCTTATCTTTGAGTATTCGGAGTGACTTTATATAAGAATCGCGGTTTCCGGCAACATTTTTAAGTCCGCCGGCAACATCAAGCCCGTCAACTTCATAAAGTGAGCCGAGAATTGCGCCTGTATGTTCAGAGCCGCCGCGGTTGTTTGCAGCAGAAATTCCGATATATTTGTCAAACACTTTAGCAATAGCCTGCTCGTCAATAGGCTTAATTAAAACGTCCGCGAAACCCTGTTCAAGGAGTTCCTTCGCGGTATCTTCATCATCAGAACCTGTCAGAGCCACAATCGGCGTCTTAAAATTCCATTTTGTTGTCTTGATATTTTTTGCGGTGTCAATTCCATTCATGCCGGGCATGAGGTAATCCATGAGGATAAGACCGTAAATACGTTCGTTACAGCATTTTATTGCCGCTTCCCCCGAAATTGCAGTATCGCAGGGAATCCCCCAGCGGTTTTCTATAAGCGCAGATTCAATTTCAAGATTAATTTCAGAGTCGTCGGTAACAAGGATTCGAGTTTCATCAGCCATATGAATTTTCTCCTTACATTTTTCTTTTACGCTTTTTACGGGAAGGATTGTTTGTCTTTACAGTTTCAGATTTTGAGGGTTTATCTGCTGTTTTTTTATCATTATATGAAACAATAGGCGAGAAGGAAAATCCCAGCAAAAGCCAGAAAAGCGGTGCGACAGTTATCGCGGAGGTGTTAAAGAAAGCCTGTATAGAGTATGATAAAATTGCGGTAAGAAGTACGGGTGCGTAAGGATTTTTGATATTTTTTATGAGACGGATTACAGACATAACAATCAGGGAGATGTAAATTAATGCGGAAAGTATCCCGCGGGTTGCGGCTGTGAAAAGGTATTCGTTGTAGGCGGAGTCGTAAGTTTTGACGGAGAAATTTTGATAAGCCGCGAAGCTGTCAGGACCTACACCGAAAAGCGGATAATTCTTAATCATATCAAGCGCCGCGCCCCAAGCGTTTTCGTAAAGATTTTTGTCATCGAAAACGGTAGAACCTACTATATATTTACGGTAGAATCCGTCGAAACGTGCAATATAAATGTCACGAATCCAAATTCCCTGCGTAAATAATACTATCAGGAATATTACGGCGGCGGCGGCAACTATGCCTATTGCAAAGGCTCTGCCCCTTACAGGCTTTATAACTAATGCTAAGATAAGTAAAACTAAAGCGGCAACAGAGCATCCGATCAGCGGAGTGACGCTTGAGGTGAAAAGCCCTGTAGTAAAGGAAAGGAGAGCAGCTACAGCGAATACGAATCTATACCTTGTGCCAAACACCGCAAGAGCGGAACAGATAGCAAAAATAAGCGTTACAAATGCGCCGTAGAATATAGGGGAGTCCGAAGCGCCGAAAGATAGGTAAACATTATCGTAGGCGAAGGTCGGAAGGTTTTTATAGGCATTCGGGAAACCAAGCCCGGGGATATGTTGTAAAACAGCAAATATAGATACAACTGCACCGGCAAAGAGTATTACCATGCTGACTTTTTTGGGAGCAGTATTCTCGCGGACACACATAGCAAGAAGGAAAATTCCGAAATAGCATAGCAAGACGAGGAGTCCTTCATACCGCCCATATTCACCCAAGAGCGGCGTAAGCTTGCCGTGAACAGAGTATTCAAGCCCTTCGTAAGGGTTAAGAAAAACGCTGTAGTAAGAAATAAACGCTAAAACCGAAAGAGAAACAATTGCCCAAAAGGCAGGATTTTTCTTTATTTTAACGTCGCCGCGCAGAGCATTAATCAGGAAAAAGAGTATAGCTAAAAAGCCCGAAATATATGTACCGAGCGAAAGTATTACGAAGTGATTATCAATTATGCTTATTATTAGTCCGGAAAGGAGCGGCAATAAAACAGCAACTATAATCCCGATACGGTTAAGTCTGTCAACCGAATCGCTTCGCATATTTAATATGAAGTTAGATTTTTCGGTAGTGCCGAATATGGTTTTAGGCAATACTTCCCCTCCGTCAAACTATTTTCTATAAAGATTAGTATAACATAATTTGCCCTCAAAAGCAAGAGATTTAGAAAATTTAAAAGGGATATTTTAATTTTTGTTATCTATAAAAAATAGATGAAAAATCTATAAAATATAGATTTAATGTAGGGGTATATCTACAAAACATATCTATTAATATCTACGAAACATAGACTTAATAATTACACAAAATGACAATATAGCATCGCATTGCAATGGAAATGCCTGTATTAACGAAATATCTCCGCAAGTGTAATAATATGTTTACAAAATATCCATCAAAAGATGTTTTATTCGGCTCGATTTAGTAGTAAACTTTAAACAGACAAGAGAATAATATTACAAAATCAATACGCGGAAAGAGGATAAAGAACACGATAAGCGCGTATTAAGTTTTACAAATCGAATCTTTATTTTCAAGGAGGATCATATATGAAAAATTTAAAAATAGGTAAGAAACTTCTCGTCGGCTTCGGTGTACCCGTCGCCTTAACCGTCGTCATAATGCTCCTCGTTATATTAACGAACAGTATGTCGATAAAAAACATTAATCTTGTTGCAGAACAAACAGACATATGGAACTACGGTCAGATAATTAAGTCGGATTTCGACAGTGCCAGAATTCAAGCTAATGCCGCTTATTATAACTACTCTGATGACGCTTACAATTCTGTTAAAGAGTACCTCGCGGATGCAGACACAACCGTTCATGAAGCCTTAGATTATATTGCCGCTCACCCGGAAATGACTGAATTTACAGACGACACACAAAACGCAGAATCGGCAATAGAAACTTATCTGTCAGAATTTGAAAACATGGTTACCGCACTTAAATCTGCGGATGCAGCTTACGAACAGGCTGTAACTACCGGCGGCGACCTCTCCTCTAATATCGACCTCGTTCTCGATATGCAGATTGAACTTGCAACCGACGATTTCACCGCGATGGCAAACGGCGGTACGGTTGACTATAACCGCCGTATTGATAATATCAAACAGGCAACCGATGTTACCTCCCTTATTACAACGGCTCGTGTTTTAGCCAGAGGAGCAATATCCGACTACACGGTTGATGCCGGACAGCAGGCTATCAAAGCTTCAAATGATGCTCTTGATGCGCTTAATGCTTATCACGACAGAATAAGCGATGCCGAAAACCTTGAAGTTGTCGAAAAAGTTCAGGCAGCGTTTGAATCTTACATTAAGGCTATAAACGACTTTATCGCCGCACAGGATGCTTCATCTAAAGCTGTAGCGAATTTCTCCGCGGCGGCTACAGATGCATCAGGTTACATCGCAACTTTACAGGACCAAAACGACATAGTTAACGAAACAATCGCTTCTACCCGTAATCTTGCAGTATTTGCTCTCGTTCTCGTAACTTCAATCGTTGTAGTTTCACTCATAATTACGATCATTATCGCAAGAAAAGTTACTAAGTCAATTACTGCTCCCATAAGCTTCGTAACTTACATTCTCGGCGAAATCGGTACAAAAGGGCGCACAACCTTTACCGACGAAGAATTTAAAATCACTCGCGAATATGCTTCCGCGAAGGATGAGCCGGGCGAATGTGCCGCCAATCTCGAAAGACTCGCGAATGCCCTCAACGGCATTGCAGGACTCCTCTCAACCGTTGCAGGCGGCGATCTTACCGCCCGCCATACGCCGCTGTCAGATGATGACGTAATCTCAAAATCAATAGTAACTATGCTCGATAATCTGAACGATATGTTCGGCGAAATCAACGGCGCTTCAAACCAAGTTACCCTCGGCGCTTCTCAAATCTCCGACGCTTCTCAAAGTCTCGCCGAAGGTTCAACCGAACAAGCCGCAACTGTTGAAGAACTCTCCGCTTCAATCGCCGACGTCGCAGAAAAAACTAAAGCAAACGCTTCCCGCGCCATGGATGCTTCCGAACTCTCCGTAGAAATCAAGGGCAACGCCGAAACCGGCTCTCATCAAATGACAGAAATGACTGCTGCCGTCAACGAAATCAACGCCGCTTCTCAAGATATTTCTAAGGTAATCAAAGTAATCGACGACATAGCTTTCCAGACCAATATACTCGCCCTCAACGCCGCCGTCGAAGCTGCCCGCGCCGGTGAAGCTGGCAAAGGTTTCGCTGTAGTAGCCGATGAAGTTCGCAACCTCGCTTCCAAATCCGCCGCCGCTGCCAAAGAAACAGGTCAACTCATCGAAAACGCTATGCGCAAATCTGAACAAGGCGCTCAAATCGCCGAGCAAACCGCTGTCTCCCTCACTGACATCGTCAACGGCATTAACCGCTCCGCAGAATTAATCTCAGAAATCGCCCAGTCCTCCGAAGACCAGTCAAGAGCAATCTCACAAATTAACGAGGGCATAAGTCAAGTCTCCGAAGTAGTCCAGAAAAACTCCGCCACCGCCGAGGAGTGCGCCGCTTCCGCCGAAGAACTAAACGCTCAATCTGCTATCCTCGCCGACTCTGTATCAAAATTTACTTTACGCTAAAGCGCGCTGGGGGGGAGAGGAGCGGTGACCCGCCCCTCTCCCCCCCAGCGTAATATCCCCGTTCCTCAACGTTCCTCTATCGTATAGCATTAACGATAGTTTTAGCGAAGTTTTCTACGTGGGGGAGGGCGTTTCTGCCGTGTTTTGCTATAATTTTCACTATAGCGGAGCCTATTATTACGCCGTCGGCGAAATCGGATACTTTTTTTGCTTGCTGAGCATCGGAGACGCCGAAGCCTACGGCGCAGGGGATGTTTGAGACTTTGCGGACGGAGTTTATCATATCTTGGGCGTAGTTGTTGATATTTGAGCGGATGCCGGTTACGCCGAGGGAGGAGACGCAGTAGAGGAAGGCATCGGAATTTTCGGCGATATTTTTGATACGTTCGCCTGAGGTGGGAGCGATAAGGGAGATAAGGGCTATTTCTGCTTTATCGGTGAAGATTTTCAGTTCATCGCGTTCATCGAAGGGGAGATCGGGAACGATAAGCCCTGCGATGCCTGACTTAACGCAATTTGCTACGAATTTTTCCGAGCCGTAGCCGAAAATCGGGTTGTAGTATGTCATGAATAGTATGGGAATGTCGGGGAAACTGCTGTCGTAAGTGATTTCTTTTACCATATCGAATAATTTGTCAACGGTACAGCCGGCTTTGAGGGCGCGTTCGTCGGCGGCTTCGATTACAGGACCTTCGGCGACGGGGTCGGAGAAAGGTATTCCTACCTCAACAATATCCGCGCCTGCGCGGGCGAGGGTGTAGATGAGTTTTTTTGTGGTTTCGATATCAGGGTCACCGCCGGTAATGAATGGTATGAACGCCTTGTGTTTGAAAGCGGCGCGAATTCTTTCGATATTATTCATGTAAATTAACCTCCCGGCGTAATTTTATGAAATTATTCATGTAAATCAAGCCCCCTGTAGCGAGCGATTGCCGCGACATCTTTATCACCGCGCCCGGAGACGGTGACGGCGATTATTTTTTCTTTTGACAGTGTTTTCGCATATTTAATAGCAATAGCGATAGCGTGAGCGGATTCTATTGCCGGAATTATTCCTTCTGTGCGTGAGAGGTATTCAAAAGCATCGACAGCTTCTTCGTCAGTTACAGGAACATAAGAAGCGCGCCCGTCGGTGTGAAGTTTTGAGTGTTCAGGACCGATTCCGGGGTAGTCAAGCCCGGCTGAAATTGAGTATACAGGGGCAATTTGACCGTATTCGTCCTGACAGAAAAGGGATTTCATGCCGTGGAAAACGCCAATACGGCCGTTTGCTACTGTCGCGGCATTTTGCGGAGTGTTTACGCCTTTCCCCGCGGCTTCACAGCCGATTAAAGCAACTTCGGAGTCACCGATAAATTCGTAGAAAGAGCCGATTGCGTTTGAGCCGCCGCCTACACACGCGATTACAGCATCCGGCAACCTACCCTCACGCGCAAGCATTTCCGCCTTAATTTCACGCCCGATAACGCTTTGAAAATCGCGGACAATTGTGGGGAAGGGGTGAGGACCCATAACAGAACCGAGACAGTAGTGAGTGTCGGACATACGCGCCGCCCACTCGCGCATTGCGGCATTAACGGCATCTTTAAGTGTAGCAGTTCCGGAATCGACAGCTACAACCTTAGCACCGAGGAGTTCCATGCGGTAAACGTTGAGAGCCTGTCTTACAGTGTCTTCGCGCCCCATAAAGACTACACATTCCATACCCATCAGAGCGGCGGCTGTAGCGGTTGCAACGCCGTGCTGTCCTGCGCCTGTTTCGGCGATAAGGCGGGTTTTCCCCATTTTTTTCGCAAGGAGAGCCTGCCCCAAAACATTGTTAATCTTGTGAGAGCCTGTGTGGTTTAAGTCTTCGCGCTTTAAGTAAATTTTCGCACCGCCAAGGTCTTTAGTCATCTTCTCTGCAAAATAGAGAAGTGACGGTCTTCCTGCGTAATTTTTGAGCAGTGAATCAAGTTCGGAAGTAAACTCCTCGTTATTTTTATAGTAATTATACGCTTTGTCGAGTTCGATTACTGCGTTCATCAGCGTTTCGGGGATGAATCGCCCGCCGAATTCACCGAAATAACCGTATTTATCCATTTGTAAACCTCTCCGATAATTTTTATTTGTCTGAATTTCTTACCGTTTCGACAAGTTTTTTTATTTTTTCGGGGTCTTTTTTTTCGTCAGTTTCTGCGCCGCTTGCAACGTCTAAGCAGAAAGCCTTTGTTTGAAGCGCCGCGCCGATATTTTCAGTATTAATTCCTCCGGCTAAAAACCA
>JAISHJ010000035.1 GCA_031262625.1 Ruminococcus sp.
AACGCCCCGGGCAATTCCCCGGTTACATAATCTCATAGGACGGTGATAAATTTGCCTATCTCCGAAGCTCAACACAAAAATGTTATCCAAGAACTTCAAACCTACTTACGTTACATCTCTTTCCAAAATAAGGAAATCCCCCGCGTCGAACCCACAGGCGTTTACAACGCCCGAACCCGCGATGCCGTAACCATGTTTCAGTCATTATACAATCTCCCCGTAAC
The DNA here is from genome assembly GCA_031262625.1 of Ruminococcus sp. Classification (GTDB taxonomy): domain Bacteria; phylum Bacillota; class Clostridia; order Oscillospirales; family Ruminococcaceae; genus JAISGY01. The sequence continues at coordinate 225 of JAISHJ010000035.1, forward strand.
AGGCACCGTTGACGAGGAAACGTGGAACGCCATCTACTCCGTCTACCGCGAAATCGAAGCCTACCTCTCCGCCGTAACCGCCATCTCGCCCTTCCCCGACCGCGATTTCCAAATCTGTGAAGGCGACTCCGGCGCAACTGTATTTATCCTACAAGCCCTGATAAACGAAATCGCCGACCACTACTCCAACATCCCCCCCGTAAACATCACCGGAATCTGCGACCCCCAAACCGAAACAGCCGTAAAAGCCCTTCAACAAACTGCAGGTCTCCCCCCCACAGGCGTAATAGACGACCGCACATGGGACGCCCTCGCCACCCTATACAACGTAAAATCCTACATGGACTGGGCTACAAGCTGACGGGGGATGCGTTGGGGGAGGGAGGAGCAGTAACTGTATTTGCCCTTGGCAAATACGCCCCTCTCCTCCCCCAAACCCCCTCCCTCCCGGACTTTAAAAGGTTATTCTTGTTTGAGTTTATATTGAAAAGAAACCCGCCTGCGAAAGCTATTTCAAATAGTTTTCGCGAGCGGGTTTCTGTTTATGAATAGTTACACACAAGATAAAAGTTTAAAAGTCTTTGAAAGGGGGTCTGGGGGAAAACTTTCTTCAGAAAGTTTTCCCCCAGCGCGTCCTTATGAATCAGCTTGTAAACTTAAGATTACTTCGGGGACGAGGTTTGCGGGGAGTTGTTCGTAGCGTAGGTGTTCGAGGGTGAAGGAGCCGCGACCTTGGGCTATTTGGCGGAGAGCCATGGTGAAACTTTGCATTTCGCGCATGGGGACTTCGGCTTCGATTTCGGTAAGGCCTTTACCGATGGGGTTCATGCCGAGTACTCTTGCGCGGCGTTTGTTGAGGTCACCCATGATGTCGCCGGTTTTGTCGTCGGGGGCTACTACGATAAGTTTGCCTATGGGTTCGAGGATAGCGGGGTCGGCTTGTTTTAAGCCGTCTTTGTAGGCGATTGAAGCAGCCATTTTGAAGGCTAATTCGGAGGAGTCAACGGGGTGGTAGGAGCCGTCAACGAGGATGGCTTTAAGTCCTACTACGGGGCAGCCGGAGAGCACGCCTTTTTTCATGCTTTCCTGCAAGCCTTTTTCAACGGCGGGGAAATAGTTTTTGGGGACAGCGCCGCCGAAGACTTTCTCCTCGAAGACGAGATCGTCGGAAACGCAAGGCTCGAACTCGATTTCGACGTCGCCGAACTGACCGTGACCGCCGGATTGTTTTTTATGTCTGCCGCGAACGCGGACTTTTTTGCGGATAGTCTCGCGATAGGCGATTTTCGGATCGGTGAGGGAGACGTCAGCGCCGAATTTTGATTTAAGCTTACCGATAGCGGATTCGAGGTGCTGTTCGCCTAAGCCTGCAATAATCTGCTCGTGGGTGAGGGGGTCGATGTAGAAATCGAGAGTTTTATCCTCTTCAAGAAGTCTCGTAAGCCCTGCGCCGACTTTTGCTTCGTCGCCTTGGGTTTTGGGGTGAACGGACATTCTGTAGGAGGGTTTAAGGAAGGGTATCGGCGTGAATACAAGGTGTTTTCCGCCTGTAATTGTATCGGAGGTGTTAGCGTTAATTTTAACTGCAACGGCAATATCGCCGGCTTTCGCTTCTTCAAGTTCAATCTGTTTCTTTCCGACAAGGGTAAAAAGCTTGCCGATTTTTTCGGGCTGGTCGGTAACGGCGTTGTAGTACTCGGTATTGGCCTTAAGCGTACCTGTAATAACTTTGAGGTAGGACATCTTGCCAACAAACGGGTCGGCAACGGTTTTGAATACAAATGCGCTGAGTTCGCCTTCTGCACCGGGGTTTACTTCAATTTCCTTATCGTCAAGGACAGCCTTAACGGGATTGGTTTCATTCGGAGACGGAATCAGAAGTTCAATCTCTTTTAGTATCATTTCCGCCGCGATATTGCCTGTACCGTTACAGAGGACAGGGGTAATTATCCCCTTTTCCATACCGGCGTGAAGCCCGTGTACAAGTTCTTCTTGGGTGAAAGCTTCGCCCTCGAAAAATTTATCCATTAAAGCTTCGTCGGTTTCGGCGATTGCTTCGGAAAAAGCCGCAACAAGACCGTCAAGGCGGTATTCAATCTTATCGTTAATGTCGCTTGTGGGCATTTCGGTTTCGGTAGGCTTGCCCTTATCGTCATAAGTATAGCATTTCATTTCAATGAGGTTAATGTAAGAGATAACTTTTCTGTCACGGATTACGGGAACGACTACGGGGCAGACTGTCGGACCGAACTTGGTTTTAAGGTCGGTTAAGACGTTATAGTAATTCGCATCGGGGTCGTCAACCTTAGTAATAACGAACATACGCGATTTGCCGAGTGTTTCGGCAATATCGTAAGCCTTTTCAGTACCGACTTTAACGCCGGACTTACCGGAAACGGCAATCATTACCGTATCCGCCGCAGAAATACCCTCGTAAAGCCCGCCTGCGAAGTCAAAAAGCCCGGGTGTATCGAGAAGGTTAACCTTAACAGGAGCTTTTCCGCCCTTGAATTCAAAGGAAGCAAGCGCCGCTGTAAGGGAAGATTTATGTTTAACTTCCTCGGGGTCGAAGTCAAGAACGGTGTTTCCGTCAGTAACCCGCCCGAGGCGCTCGGTTGCGCCGGCAGAATATAAAATTGCCTCTGCAAGTGAAGTCTTTCCGCTGCCTGCGTGTCCGCAAACAGCAATGTTCCTGATGTTTTCGGTATTATATATCTTCATTGTAACCGCCGCTTTTCTATTTTTTATTTTTTCTTTCGGAGAGGACTCGTCCTGTGTAAAATAAACAGCCCGAAATCCCTCTTCACGGTATAAAAACCGCATTTAAATTATACAACTTTTCCAAAAATAAATCAAGTATTTGAGAGAGATTTATAATAAATTTCAAATTTTCAGCGGATTTTTGTGCAATGTGAACAAAAGGTTTACATCAATAATTCTTTAATTATAATCACATAGTACAGTAATCAAGTACACGATTTGAAACTTGTTCATAAATCAAAAACGGCTTTTTGATTTATGAACAATGATTTTTTCATTTTTGCTAATCAAAATGCCGATTTTGATTAATGAAAACAACAATTTTACTTTTTGCTAATCAAAAATAGATATTTTGATTAGTATACAATGTATATGAACAAAAAGCACATACATTTCGTAAACTTTGCATAAACTTAAGCGGGGGAATATTATGTCAAAAATTAAACCGCTTGGAGAGAGTTATAACGGACCGTTAAAGAAATTCGTCACCCGAAAGCTTTATCTTTTCACGCACATGAATCTTACCGATAACACACATCTTGAGATTGAAAATGTCAAGAGTATTTTAGAGTACAATGATATTTACATAAAACTCAAGACTTCAAATATGACGGTTGGGATATGGGGCAAAAATCTTTCGGTGAACGACTATGGCGCGGACGGAATTGTTATTAACGGCGAATTCTCAAATATTGAATTTGAAAAATAAATTATTTACACAGGAAGTGATAATTTGCTCGACCATCTTCGCGGTATTATAGAATTTACAATTGTGACCGATTCGCCCGAAGAATTAATAAACAGGATAAGGCTTTCGAGTGTCTCCGCTAAAAAACTCAAAGCCGCCGACGGCTGTCTGACAGGTGAATGTTACGGCTTTGATAAGGCTTCGCTTGAAAAAATCGCTCTTTCTGCCCATTCTGAATTCATCGAGACAGGAAGACGCGGTTTTATCTTCGTTTTATCGAAATATCGCCGCCGGTACGGAGTTTTAGCAGGGGTTATTGCTGCGATATTAATGGTTTTTTTTCTTTCTAATATTACTATGAGAATTAATATTTACGGGAATGAAACCATGTCGGACGCAGAGGTGCTGTCGGTGCTCGGTGATGCGGGAATCCGTATCGGAAGTTACCTCCCGAACATAAGCCTTGCGAGAGTTGAACGCGAGATTGTATCGAATGTCGAGGGTGTCGCTTGGGCAGGAATAAAGCGAAGCGGTCCTATAGTTTCGGTAGAAATCTCGGAGATGACAAAAAAGCCGGAGATAACTCCGACAAATATGCCTTGCAACGTTATTTCGGCGAAAAATTGCCAGATAGTTAAGATAAACAGCGTTCCTATGGGGATGCTTGTTCCTATGCTTTATGACACCGTGAAAGAGGGCGACATCCTCGTTTCGGGCGTAATTACCGGAAAACTTGCGAATACTTACTATGTCCACGCCATGGGCGACATTACAGGACGTTACACCGAAAGGATTACCTTTAACGAATCCTTCACTCACCGCACAGTTGACTACGGAAGCAAATTCACCCGCCGTTCACTGTGGCTGTTCGGGTTAAAACTGCCGCTTGCTCCTGCGATAAATGAACCGGAAAATGCAGAAGTTAATGAGGAACTCTCCTACTTTAATCTGTTTAACTTAAGTCTGCCGGTAGGAATAGTCAATACCGAAATCCGCCCCTATACCATGACGGAGGAGGAACTCACCCCCGATGCGGCTAACACTCTGCTGCTTGAGAAGGTTGCGCGGTATGAGGAGAATTTCTTTCATGACGAGGGTGTAAACATAGTCTCGAAGGATATTATCTATACCCCCGTTGAGGGTGGGCTTTCGGTAACCGTAAGCTATGTTTTGGAGGCGAATATCTGTCGGACACAGTATATCTATGTTAAAAATCACAGGTAATCAGATAAGTATCCCCAAAACAGTAATATTATCCTTAGAGCCGCCCATTAAGGCGCGCTGAAAAAGCTTCTCAATACGTGCGGAGAGTTTTTCCGGCAGTGCTAAAATATACTCTGCATCTGAATGGGGAACATAGTCCGAAACGCCGTCTGTACACATGATAATTACATCTCCCGACCGCAGTTCGGGAAGCTTATTAACATCCGGCACAGGCTCTGCTGTTAAATTTCCGAGGGCGGGGAGGATAACATTCTTATGTGCGAAAGATTCTCTTTCTGCTTTTGAAAGCTGCCCGGTCTCGAAAAGAAGCTGTGCAAGGGACTGGTCTTTTGTAAGCTTCGTAAGTTCTTCATTACGCCAAAGATACGCCCTCGAATCGCCGACGTTTACTGCATATCCTCCCTTTTCGGAAGTAAACGCTAAAGCACAGAGTGTGGTCTGCATATTTTCAAGCTTCTTAAGCGTACCCTGCATCTTTAAAAATTTATGTACCGAAAGAGTCAATGCCGCAAAATCCGTCTTTTCGGAAGGCTTAATCCCCGACAAAACGCCGAGCGCCATTGCCGAAGCAACTTCCCCGGAAGTTTCGCCTGAAACTCCGTCCGCAACCGCCGCGAAAAACGGAGGGGCTATCGTTATTTCCGCACTTCCGGAAGAATAAACTTTCTTTCCGACCAAAAAGGAGTCTTCGTTCTGTCCGGGCTTCTTTCCTTCACTCGTTAATCCGAATATGTACATCCTTACTCCTCACGGTAAATTTTGAACTTATTTATAAGTTCTTATATCGGTTCAAAATGGAATTCGTTGAACTCGTCAACAAAAACCTTAACGCGTTTCCATTCGTCCATAATCTCAAAATGAAGGGTATTTATATTAATTTTTGTCTTCGGATAGATTGAGCCCATGACTTCAAACCTAAGGTCCTGACGGTTTTCGAGAAGATTATTTATCTCCTCAACACGCTCTTTTGCAGTCTTAATATCTCTCGAACGGATAATACGCTTCTTAACCGAATCGCCGAGAAGTTCTTCCTTTTCGGGTGCAAGTTTGCGGTCCATCTTCTTCTTCGCGTTAAGGTAGTCAATTATCATCGTAAGGTCTGTAAGTTCATTTTCGCGTTTTGTAATGACAGCAAGAAGCTTTTCACGCTCCGAGTCAAGTATAGTATTGTCTCCGAGGGATATTATGGTAGTAGGATAGTTCGGCGAACCTATATTATTTGCTACATTAAGCCCTGTTAAGACAGTGTACCGCCCGCCTACAAGCCCACCCGTCTTCGAGCCTTTAGTCGTAAGCGTTCCGCCGCAGTAAACGTCGCATATAACAAGCGTAGAAGCGGTTATATCCCCTTCTGCTTTGATATTGCAGTACTCACAGAAATTCGCGGTAACATCCCCGCCTGCTTCAACTGTAGCGTGGTTAGCAACCTGCTTCAGCGTAATGTTCCCGGTTGCTTTTATAAGCGAGCCGGAAAAAATACCGCCTTGAATTGTGACATTTCCGCCCGTGCTTACGACCTTAAATCCTTCGCCCACATTGCCTTGGATATTTATGTCGCTTAAAAACTCAATATTTCCGGTGTTAAAGTCAATATCGGACTTTATAACGAGTACTTTCCTTACGGTAAAAGCGTTTTTGTCATATACAAGGTGTCCGTCAACCGCGGCGGTAAGTGTCGTTCCATCAATCGACAGCACCGTTCCTACACCGACGGAAAAGGCGGCTTTTTTCGGAGGATTCGGCGCAATCTCACGATCAAGAACATCACGCCCGGGTTCGCCGTCTATGGGGAGGGTTACCTCCGCGATAACGGTGCCTGCCGTTATACTTCTTATCTGCCCCAGTTCTCTGTAGTCAACTATACCGAGGTCATTCTCAACAGGAACGGCGGCGACAAATTTATCAAATTTATATGTAATCGTTCCGTCTGTGCCGTTTGTAGCAGGGGTATACTCAGCAATAACTATAGGTCTGTTATAAATCTTATTCTCCGCAATTTCTTTAATTGCATCATTTTTAAGTCCATAGCAAACACCCGCCTCATCAAGAGCGGCTTTAAGAAGATCAAGGGTTACTTCTTTTCCGCCGTTTCTGGGCGGAACAACCTCAATTGTCGCGGAGACGTTTTTTTCTTCAAGCTTTACTACCGCATAACAGTCGACGACCGGTTCGCTCGATTTTTCGGTATTATTATTTTCATCGTTCATTAATGTTACCTTTAGCAGCAATTTTTCGGGAAAGTCCCTCAAATATAATTTATGCAAATTGCTGTCTGACGCTAATCCTATTATTATAATTTAGTATTTACCGCTCTTTAACAATGTGCAGTTTTCGACACGGCGGTTAGTTATACTGTCAGTCGATTAGCGTCGATAAGTTAATGCTATCTTATTATAGCACAAAAATAATCAAAAAACAAGCGTATTAATTAAATAAAAAAGAATATTTTACTACTGTTTTTGTTGTTATTTTTAAAGCTTAAATAAAAATACATATATAGCATAAATCTTATTAAAATGTTTAATCTATTCTGTCATATTTACTATTTGTTAGTGCCGATTTAGGGGGGTTGCATTTTTTATTTTCCTTATGTATAATATAGTCAGCCGAAAAATTCATCCGGAGGTTTTGCTCGGTGAAATTTTAGTTAAAAAGGCAGGTAATAATCATGACTAAGAACATACTTGCAAAATCCCTTCGCGCTGCTTCACTTCAAAGCGCGAAAAAATCCGCAGGTTCCTCCTGTTTCTACTGGCTCTATCAGCCGAAAACTCCGAAAGCACTCGCTTCAATAGTTAAGAAGTAAGTAAGGGAGACCATTACGGGGTATGTATATAATATATATACCCCGTATTTATAGATATGGACAAGATTCTTGACAGGCTTATGCCTATGGTTGCAGAAGATGATGACGGAAGCGATTATGCAGAGGTTATGCGCTATGGGTTAGAACTTTTATTAATGAAAATCTTCTTCACAGCTGTTGTTATAATTATCGGAGCGGTTACCGGGTGTTTTTTTGAAACTCTCGTCTTTATGTTTTTATTCCTTCCGCTTCGCGAAAACGCAGGCGGATTTCACGCAAGTTCCCGCACGCTCTGTCTTATCGAATCGGTCTGTCTTGTGGGGATAGTTATTTCCTTTATAAAATTCGATATTTTTGACGGTACAGTATCTTTAATAATTACAGCGTCAGCCGCTTTACTATCAACAGTAATTATATTCATAACCGCGCCTGTTGACTGTTCCTCAAGACGGCTTGATGAAGATGAAAAAACAGTAATCGGGCGCAAAACAAGGCTTATTCTTTCGGGGGAAATTTTACTTGCTGTTATAGGCTTTATTTTATATCGGGTAGGATTTTCTTTTCCGCTTCTGAAAATTTCAATGCTGTCGATAATTGCGGCGGCGGTTCTGCTTATTATGGGGAAGATTAAAAATTCACGCGATAAGGAATATAATGTTCCTCTTTCGGAGTAACTGCTAGCTGTTAAGGCGAAATTGCAGTCATAGAAAATCTTCAAACCACGGCGGCGGTGTCTCAAATTCCTTTCCGTAAAGGTAACCGAGGGCGGTGTCTTCAAACTCAAACCGCAGTTTATAGGCGTGTAAACACTGCGTTTTAACATGAAATTTACGGTTAACCTCCCCTATCCCGTATTTTCCGTCCCCTAAAACAGGGTAGCCGATGAAAGCAAGGTGGGCTCTTATTTGATGGGTGCGCCCGGTTATGAGATGCACTCTTATAAGGGCTAAATTCTTTTCAGGATAAGTTTTTACTACCGTATATTCGGTGATAATTTTCTTGCTCCCCGGCACAGGCTTATCGAATATTTTAACAAGCTTTTCATTTTCGTTTTTTATATGGTAAGCGGTTAAGATGTCATGACTTTTTTGAGGAATTCCTACCGTTATACAAAGGTAATATTTTGATATTTCGCGGTGTTTAATTTTTTCATTTAATATTCTTAAGGATGAAGCATTTTTCGCCGCTATAACTATTCCGCTTGTGTTGCGGTCTAAGCGGTTGCAGAGGGCGGGCGCGAAGCTATGTTCATCTTCGGGGTTATACTCCCCTTTTTTATTTAGGTAGAAAAGCAGCCTGTCCGCAAGGGTATCTGTGCTACCCTCGTTATCTTCATGCACCACAAGCCCCGAAGGTTTATTTATAAGCAGAATATTTTCATCCTCATAAATTACGTCAATATTGCCCGATTCATAAAGTTTAGCAGTTTTCTTCACTAAAAATTCATCATTAATATATATTTTTATGTTATCATGTAACTGTATAATTGTGTCTTCTTTAGCACGCTTACCGTTAATCTTGATGTCTTTTTTTCGTATAGCCTTGTAGAGCATACCTTTCGGTAGTTCCGGGAATGTCTTCGTCAAAAATTTATCAAGGCGCTGACCGACATCATTTTCGGCGGCGGTAACCTCTTTCATTAAAAGCCTTTCTAATCGGTAAAATTGTTTTACTGTGAAAATATTTTTACGGAGAAAAATATATGAATGACAGACTTGTTATAGATGATGATGATAACGGGCGAAAATACATAGGTGAAGCTTTAGAAAAAATCAGAGCGGCAGATACTCCCGAAAAGCGCGAAAAAGACCTTCAAAATATCCACGAGGGACACCGCGCAAGGATGCGCGAAAAATTCTTCAAAGAGGGTATTAAGCGTTTTGCGCCGCATGAAGTTGTGGAATTTCTCCTCTTTTTCACCGTTAAGCGTGTTAATACGAATGAAACGGCTCATCAGCTGTTGCAGCGTTTCGGCAGTCTTTCCGGTCTCTTTGATGCTTCAAAAGAGTCGCTACTGGAAGCAGGCTGTTCAGAAAACACAGCCGCGCTCTTTAAGGCTATTCCGCAGTGTTTTCCTCTCTACTTCGGTTCGCGGAACGACTCTTTAATCTACGATTCGCCGAAAAAACTTATCGCGCTCTTTGCTCATGAATATCCCGGGAATAATAGTGTAGAGGAATTTCGCCTTGCCTGTTTTAACCCACAGCTTAAACTAATCGGGAATACCGTTCATACTATCAACAAAGGCGGTCCGAACACGACCGAAGCAGATATGCGTAAGCTAATCTACACGGTAGTTCACACCGAGACAAATTCTATAGCAGTCTCCCACAACCACCCTCACACGTCCGCTACTCCTTCAACCTCCGACATCTCCGCCACGCGCTACATGAGCCAGACCCTCCGCGCCTTCGGTGTTCGTCTCCTCGACCATATCATAGTAGGCGAAAATGACGTACTCTCAATGCGACAGCACGGAGTGTTCAGCATCTTCGAGTAGGTACGCACCTACAAGCTCGCCGCCGCGCTTAGTTTTGTTTTATGCTTTAGATGTATTGCGGCGGGACGTTACACATTCTGATGTATCACGGCGGAATAGGTATGCGAAAAACATAAGTTATAATTTTTTCATGTAATTACCAAGACGTGCGATTTTACCGCCTAAAATTGAAGCTTTTTGCAAGTTCCATCCCCAACTCTTTATTATATAAGCATAAGAAACTAAATATCTGTTTTGCGGCGGAATTTCAAAAAATGTTCCATCATTAACACTCTGTAATAATGTTTTCAGTTCAGGTAAAATAACGTCCTGAATTTGATAGATAGTTCCTTCGCCGTCTATACCGTTTTTTCTGTTTTGAAGTTGAAGCTCAGCTTCTTTTACAGAGCCGTTAATAAGCCGTATAAGTTTACATTTTCTGAACATAGTTTTATCCTGTCGTTAGAATTTGCAGGAAAATTATCGAGCGTTACTTATAAAAATCTTATTCCTTCTCATTATATCACATATGAAATAAAATTAAAAGAGGTTTCATGGATAAATTTATTCTTCACAGCGATTATTCGCTTTCCGGCGACCAAGGTGAAGCTGTAGACAAAATTGTCGCCGGCTTAGAAAGCGGCATGGAAGAACAGACGCTTTTAGGTGTAACCGGCTCGGGCAAGACTTTTACTATGGCGAATGTTATCGCGAAGGTTAACCGCCCTACCCTCGTGCTTGCTCATAATAAAATTTTGGCGGCACAGCTTTGCTCCGAATTTAAGGAATTCTTCCCCGAAAATGCGGTGGAATATTTCGTTTCTTATTATGATTACTACCAACCGGAAGCTTATGTGCCTTCTACCGACTCATATATTGAAAAGGATTCCTCGATAAATGACGAAATAGACAAGCTTCGCCACTCCGCAACCTCTGCGCTTGCGGAACGGCGCGACGTAATTATAGTAGCTTCCGTTTCCTGTATTTATACCCTCGGTTCGCCGGAAGACTATCGCACAATGATAATCTCCCTCCGAAAGGGACAGATTTGCAGCAGAGACGACCTGCTTTCAATGCTCGTCGCCCTCCAGTATGAGCGAAACGACATGAATTTTACACGCTCGACCTTCCGTGTCAGAGGAGATGTTATCGAAATTTTCCCTGCCGGTTCAAGCGAAACCGCGATAAGGGTAGAAACCTTTGATGATGAAATCGAACGCATAACGGAATTTCGCCCTCTTACAGGGGAGGTTTTAGCAGAGCTTTCACACGCCGCGATTTATCCTGCTTCACACTATGTAGTGTCGAAAGAGCGGCTTGACGGCGCTATTCTTGACTTACAGGAAGAACTTACAGAACGGGTTAAGTATTTTGAAGAAAAGGGACTGCTTATAGAAGCACAGCGGATAAAACAGCGCACCGAATATGACATTGAAATGCTTGAAGAAATCGGCTTCTGTAAGGGGATTGAAAACTACTCCAGAGTAATCGCCCGCCGCGAACCGGGAAGCACCCCATATACCCTTCTTGACCACTTCCCCGAAGACTTCCTCTTTATTGCGGACGAGAGCCATGTTTCGATTCCCCAAGTGCGCGGCATGAGCGCAGGAGACAGGGCGCGGAAAGAAACGCTTATACAGTACGGTTTCAGACTCCCCTCCGCTATGGATAACCGCCCCTTAACCTTTACGGAATTTTACGAAAAACTCGGGCAGATTATCTACGTTTCTGCTACCCCCGGGGTAATTGAGCGCGAACGTTCGGAGCAGATTGCCGAACAGATTATCCGCCCCACAGGACTTATCGACCCCGAAATTATAGTTAAGCCGATAGAAGGACAGATTGAAGACCTCATCTTCCAGATTAAGGAGCGTGCCGAAAATAAAGAGCGCGTTCTCGTAACTACTCTTACAAAAAAGATGGCGGAAGACCTTACAGAATACCTTGCGAATGTAGGAATACGGGTGCGATACCTCCACCACGATATAGACACGATTGAGCGCATGGAAATCATAAGAGACCTTCGTCTCGGAGAATTCGACGTTCTTGTCGGAATAAATCTCTTAAGAGAAGGCTTAGACCTTCCGGAAGTCTCCCTCGTTGCTATACTTGACGCCGATAAAGAAGGCTTCCTGCGCTCCGAAAGCGCTTTAATCCAGACGGTAGGGCGCGCCGCCCGTAATGAACACGGTCAGGTTATAATGTACGCCGATACAGTTACGAAGTCAATGTACGCCTGTATTTCAGAGACCGAAAGGCGGCGTAATATCCAAAAAGCTTACAACGAAAAGAATAACATTACGCCTAAAACTATTATAAAAGAAATTCGCGACGTTCTCGAAATTTCTACCCGCGCCGAAACCGATTCCGAAGTAAAAACTGCTAAAAAGCAATACACAGCGATAGAAAAAGCCCGCCTTATCGAAAACTTAACCGAACAGATGAAGGATGCGGCGAAAATTTTAGAATTTGAACACGCGGCGTTTTTACGCGATAAAATTAATGAACTAAAGGGGATTAAAAAAATTGGAAAAAAATAATTTTACGGCTAAAACAGATGTCGTTTCGGGGCTTACTCTTTTAGGAAATAAAAAAACCGAATACCCTTCGGACTACTCCCCCGCTCTCCTCGAAGCTTTCGACAATAAATTCCCGGACAGGGACTATTTTGTCGAATTTAACTGCCCGGAATTCACCTGTCTCTGCCCCATAACAGGGCAGCCCGATTTCGCTAAGATAACCGTTAAATATATCCCTGATGTGAAGATGGTTGAATCGAAGTCTCTTAAGCTTTATCTCTTTTCCTTCCGAAATCATGGTGGTTTTCATGAAGATTCCGTTAATATTATCCTTCGCGACCTCGTTAACCTCATGAAGCCGAAATATATCGAAGTCTTAGGCGAATTTACTCCTCGCGGCGGCATTTCAATTCATCCTTTCGTTAACTACGGAATGGACGAAAAGTGGCAGAACTTTGCTATGAAACGTATGGAACAGTATTAAAAAAGCGTGCGGCAATTTATAATTGCCGCACACTTTCTATAAAAGCAGTTCTGCACCCTGCAAAACCTTTTTACCTAAATTACACAAACGCAAAGGTTATTGTTCTGGAAAGTATTTATGTACTTTCCGTCAACAATCATCGGATAGATTTCGCCGCCCGAATAGGCGAAGGAATACGCCTTTCCGGTAAGCTTATCAGACAGAATATCAATCTCGTCTGTAGTATTTGTCCCAAGCTGCCAGAGCCTCGTCGCGCAGGAATAGATAAGCACAACCGAAGCTTCCTTTGATATTTCCGCAATTTCATCTGCTACTTTTACCGCAGAATTCCTTACATCTTCTGCTGTTATAAGCGCGAAGTCAACAATCGCACCCGGAAGAGCGTGCCCGGAAAGCACAATCGCTTTTTTCTCAAAATCAATATTAAGGCAGTTTCGCATTATAACCGAACCATCATGATAAGTAAGCACAAGCGGTTGAGTAATAACATTCTGATAGGTCTCCGCCGTAGTAATATTCTTTTCTAAAAGATAGTCCCACGCGGTCATTCCGTCGATTTTATAGATATATGTTCCTTCTGCTTCTTCAACCATTCCGCTTGTTTGATACATAGTCCCGGCACGGTATGATGTGCACCTGAATTCAGGCTTAATATCGCCGTAAATTCCGAGATAAACCGCACCGAATTCGGTATATTTTCCGTTATGGATAGTATACGAGCGCGAGAAATCCGCTTCGTCAGAAATAGGAAGCGACCCGAAAACAGGTACTCCCGGAAGTCCTTTTGAAAAAGAATGTACAAGCGTATCGCCCGAAACATAACTCATAAATGAAACATATGAAAGTACAAGCGCCGGAAAGTTACCGTCCGAAGCAAATTTACAGGCAGTCTCATAACACGCATCCGCAACCTTTGAAGCTTCATCTGTCTCAAAAGACAGCACCTTGAATTTACACTCGTCAGACATCAAGACAGTTACCGTTAATGCAAGAGGAGAACTCGTTCCCGTCACCGCCGGTAGACTGCAAGTTATCCCGACCGTCTCAAACGGCAGCGCTTCGCACACCGCCTGCATTACTCCCGTTTCGATAAATTCAGCGTGACATTCAATGACAGCAACGGCATTATTCTTTATTTTCTCGACATCAATCTGTCTCTTTATCTCCGAAATGGCTGCTTCCGAGACATCAGCTTCAGCCGTAAAAGCAGTTACCATCTTAATCATATAAGTTTTCACCCTAATTTATTTTAAGGACTAAGAAAATCTATCCGTCATGCGGAAATTATGTAAATTCTATCCGAACAGTTAATCGCATTTTTTAAGGATTATTTCATGTAACGCTATGAAAATGAATAAATAAAATATTTTCTTGCATATTTCTTTCTATATTAATTATATCAACAGCCGCAGAAAACGTCAACTGACTTTCACAACGAAATTAATCTCGTCACTGTTTTTTACACGCTGTTTCCGTGTATAATACGCTATTTTGGTGTATGCCTTAGTAGTTTATGCTTTGTTTACAATTTGTACAAACAATTCTGTTTATATTTATCCGAATTTTAAGTTATAATATATTGTCAACTTCTTTACTACGTGTCCGTAGCTCAGCTGGATAGAGCGTCAGACTCCGACTCTGAAGGCCGCCGGTTCAAATCCGGCCGGGCATATAAAATCATAAACTTGTCATTAAAAAACCGCCGAAATTTTTCGGCGGTTGGTTTTTTATACGGCTGCTTTTTTGGCGGTACGGATTCTATCACGCTCTTGACGCGTTTCTTCCTCATATTCGGCGATTTTTTTCTTGCGCTCTTCATGAGACATATTCTTTATATAATCGGGAATTACGTGACGATCATCTTCTATCCATCTCATAAATTGGTTACCTCCGTTACAAAAATATCCGCATTTCGTGCAATCTTCTCAATTGCTTTTATTTGTGCGATTGTTTCATCAAAACCATCATTGCAAAGTTCAGTCCAGTAAAGGTCATACATGGTTACGTTAATTTCTTGATTTGAACTGTACTTAAACAGCCGTCCGTCATGCGCTGCAACAAAGCCTAAACTATAGCCGTGATCGTTAGCAGAGTTAAGGTCACCGGCGCTGGGAGCAGTACTGTTCGGGTGATTATGGATAACTACAACGTTATTATGCCCCTTAAGCTTATGTAATACCCTGTCAGTGTATTCGACAACAAGTTCATGCTCTTTTCCTGTTAAGGCGGGGATTTTTCCCATGATGTCAAATGATGTGATTATTTCACCTGTGCCGCCGTCAATCCAATACATACTCTCATAGTGTGTGCCGGAACGGTCGTAAAGAATTTCTTTCGCGCACTCGTATAGAGTTTTATTAAGCTTCGGATTATCGGTCGCGTTGTCAAATTTACGGCGATAATCGTTGCTGTCGATTATTGTTCTATTAATCTGCACCGCTCTGTCTACGCCTTTATGGCTAAGTTCGTCTTCTCGCACTTTTTCACCTATATTATATCAAATTCCGAGAATATTGTCAATATATTTTCCCAAACGAAAATTTTTCCGCAGAGTATATGAGTGACAGAAAAAAGTTTTTACAGGATTAGAGTGGCAGAGAATCATTTCCCCATACGGACAAGCATTTCACAAAAGACTAAAACAAGAAAAATGTTTAAAGTCCGGGAGAGGGGGGTCTGGGGGGAGAGGGGAGTGTGGCGCAGCGCCACACTGTCACCGCTCCTCTCCCCCCCAGCGTATCATCCCCGTACCCGGTACCCCTCTATACGTGCCAGAGTTCAGAAGCGTATTGCTTTATAGTGCGGTCGGAGGAGAAGAAGCCTGAGTTTGCGATGTTCATCCAACATTTTTTGGCGAAGATTTGAGCGTTTTTGGTGTCGTAGAGGGCGCGGAGTTTGGTGTCTACGTAGCCTTCGAGGTCGGCGAGGAGGAAGTAGACGTCGGGCTTGTGCCAAGAGGCGCCGATGGTGAGACTTGAGTAGAGTTCGCCGAACCAACCGGTGTCGCCGTCGTTGAAGGTACCGTCAACGAGGGTATTTACAACGCGTTTTACGCGGTCGTTGGTGTTATAGATTTTTTCTCTGGGGCGGTAGGTGGGGCGGATGCGGGCGATTTCTTCGACGCGGCAACCGAAGATGTATTCGTTTTCCCAGCCGGCTTGTTCGGTAATTTCGACGTTTGCGCCATCCCATGTACCGAGGGTAACTGCGCCGTTCGCCATAAATTTCATGTTGCCGGTTCCGGAAGCTTCGGTGCCTGCTGTGGAGATCTGCTCTGAAATGTCGGCAGCGGGGATAATTTTTTCGGCGTAGGAGACATTGTAGTTATGAAGGAAGATAACTTTTAGTTTGTTCTTTGTGTCGGGATCGTTGTTAACGAGGTCTGCTACACAGTTGATATACTTAATTATTGCCTTTGCTCTGCGGTAAGCCGGAGCGGCTTTCGCGCCGAAAATGAATACCGTGGGAGCGAGGTCGGGGAGTTTATTTTCCTTAATTTTGAAGTACAGATCCATAATGGAGAAAGCGTTTAATAGCTGTCTCTTATATTCGTGAAGGCGTTTAACCTGAACGTCGAAAACCCATGTTGGGTCGATTTTTACGCCCTCATATTTTTCGATGTAGTTAGCAAGCTGACGTTTTTTCTCCGCCTTAATCTCGATAAATCTACTAATTACAGTCGGGTCGTCAACGAATTTCTTAAGCCCCTGTAACCTGTCGAGGTCAACCTGCCAGCCGTCGCCGATTTTTTCGGTAATAAGCGCAGAAAGTTCGGGGTTGCATAACCCTAACCAACGGCGAGGAGTAATACCGTTCGTTTTATTCTGGAATTTATCGGGGTAGATTTCGTACCACTCATTGAGTGCATCTTTTTTGAGTATCTCCGAGTGGATAGCCGCAACGCCGTTGATGTAAACTCCGCCGTAAATAGCAAGGCGCGCCATGTGGATACGAGAGCCGTCAAAGATAGATTTTTCGGCAATTTGCGCGGGAGTCTGCCCCAACGACTTAAGATATTTTATAAGATGCTCGTTGATAAGCATAATTATTTCATAGATTATGGGGAGTACCGATTTATAAAGCTTCGCATCCCATTTTTCGAGCGCTTCCGCCATAACTGTGTGGTTTGTGTAGGAGCAAACTTTACGCGCAATTTCAAAGCTTTCGGCAAAAGTCAAGCCTTCTTTGAACATTAAAATCCGCACGATTTCGGGGATAGCTACAACAGGGTGAGTGTCGTTTAGCTGTACTGCATACTGCTCTGCAAAGTGAGAAAAGTCCGTACCGAATCTGCTCTTATATTCTTTTATAATCGTCTGAATTGTCGCGGAGACGAAGAAGTACTGTTGTTTTACGCGAAGGCGCAAGCCCTTTTCATAGTTGTCGTTCGGGTAAAGCACGTCTGAAATAGCTTCTGCGTTAATTCTGTCTTCGGAAGCTTTTGTATATTCCTGCTTGTCGAATTCCGCGAAATTAAAGCCTTGTAACGATTCCGCCTGCCATAGGCGTAAAGTTCCGATTGACTTTAGGTTATAGCCTATTATCGGAGTATCGTAGGGTACTGCTAATACTGCGCCGTCACCGAATTCTACCGTTACTGCTTCCGACTCTCTGCGTACCGACCAAGGGTCGCCGAATTTAAGCCAGTTGTCCGCTTCCTCGCCCTGAAAGCCGTTATGCAGATATTGCTTAAAAAGCCCGTAGCGATAACGTATGCCGTAGCCTGTTAAGGGCACATCAAGTGAAGCCGCGGAATCAAGAAAACACGCCGCAAGCCGTCCTAAGCCGCCGTTTCCGAGAGCGGCATCTTCAATCTCTTCAAACTCGTTTATGTCAACGCCCTGTTCGGAGAGTATTCCTTTAATATCGTCAAGAATTCCTGCACAGTAGAGGTTGTTGTAAACCGCTCTGCCCATTAAAAATTCGCATGAAAGGTAACAAGCCTGACGTTTTTCATTCCGCCTTGCGGTGTCAGCTTTCCATTTGGAAGCTATTTCGCCCATTAAAGCTTTCGCAACGGCGTTATGAAGTTCGTATGCGGGAATGTTCTTTGCGTTTTGCAAATCAGTACAGTACTCGCTTTTAAGGTAGTTATTAATCAGTTCGCGCAAGTTTGCCTTGTCCATATTATCCCTTTCCTGCAATTAATTGAAATAGTTCGCAGATATAGTTTCCGGTACAAATAGTATGTCCTCGCCGTCGATATTAACCGTAAGTTTTATTCCGGAGTGTTCAAGTGTTCCCTCGAAATTCTCTGTAAGCTTTTGGAAACATATCGTATTGTCGGAAGTTTTATAATAAAACCAAATCGAAAGCTTTCCGTCAATTTTCATAACCGCATATCTGTCGCGGAGAAAACGAATATAATCTGTCGCATCTTCGTTCCTATAGTTTACATTCATAAATATTTTGTTATCATTGTCGCTTTCTTTGGCTTCAACCTTTACAGGCGTGAAATTTTCGTCGTATTTAACATTCTGGAAAAGTTCGGCTTTTCCGTCCTCGGTATATTTTCCCGGGACGTATGTCATAAGGGAGAGCCAGTCATCAGCGAGGGGGTTAATCATATTCATACGGAGTATATAGGCGCGGGTGGAGTCGTCAACCATATATATTCCGCAGATTTTTCCGCCGAAAAGGTAGTCCTCGTTTGAAGGAATATAGAGTTTTTCCGCATCCTTTAATATTTCGTCTTCGGTTAAGCCGTCTTCAATTAAAGCATCCGAAACGCGGACGTATTTTTTTGCAGTACGGTCGTAAACAAAGGAATAAGCATCAGGGTCACGCCCGTAGGTAGGATATTCTATTGATGTTGCTACAACCTGTAAATATTTGTCTGTAGTATAAGGGTAAGCGCGGATTTCAAAACTGCCCTCATAGGTTTCGTCTCTGAATGCGCGCTGTGCAATATTCACATCAGTTTCGATACTGTATGTTATGTCTGAGTTAATCATCATAATTTCGCGCCGTACTGCTTCGGAGGTGCTTCTTGAAGCATCGAATTTCATCAGCTGTACTATAGAGTTATACTGATAACTCTCGTCCGTCACCGAATAAACCTTTACGCCGTCGTCGAAAGGTTTGTCCGCCGCGAGGGCGGGTACTGACACTACACCGAATGTCAGTACCGCTGTTAATATTATCGTTAAAAGTCTTCTCATATTAACCTCTGTTCAGAATTTGTTAACAAGCTTATATTTTGCTTACAGATTATTTTTTTCGTGAAAATTTATCTATAATCCCGGAGAGCCCTGCTCCCACAACCGTACAGGCGGAAGCTTCCAGTGCGCCGTTTAGGGCTACTACCGTCGCGGCAATGTATACAATTATACTTCCGCCGTCAAAGCCGAGTGCCGCCGCTACATCGGTATTATTCCCGAAGATTAAGAGCAGCGCGCCGAGGAAGAAAAAAGTATTACAGAGCGAGCCGCAAAGTGCCGCGGCAGGATATAAAAATCTTGAGCGTACCTTCTTTGAGAAAAATTTTACCATCAGTGCCGGGAAAAGTCCTGCAAGTGTTCTCGTCGGAACACAGAGGATAAATGTAAAAAACGGATTGAGTTCTAAGAGCATTGCGCCGAAAGCATCCGTTCCCGTTACGCAGGTCATGAATGAAGTTATACCGAATACCGTTCCGAGGTAAGCGCCGCCGGCAGGTCCCGTTACTATCGCGCCGACAACTACCGGAACCATTAGGAACGAGATTTTCAGCGCGCCTACAGGCAGGTAGCCGAGGGGAGTTAATGCCATAACAACCGTTATTGCTGTGAGGATTGCAAGCTGTACGAGCCGTAAAATTTTGCCGTTCGTGCGTGTCTCTGCTAAAGCTTCTGCTTTCATGTTAAGCCTCCACTGGTATCTCTCATCAAGAGAGTACACCGTAAAATATTAGGGTATATTCCGTCTGTAAATTGCCGCAAGCCCTACAAGGGCAAGTGAGGAATCAATTTTAACCTGTTCTTCGCAGTATTTTGAAGCGATAGAAGCATACGAGCCGGTTAGAATTGTCGGTGCATCTTCTCCGATTACTGCTCTGTAACGCCTTACGAAGCCGTCAATTACCGCCGCCGCCGCATACACTATCCCCGATTTCATACAGCTTTCGGTATTTGTACCGAGGACGCTGTAAGAAGCGGTTTCGTTTACATGAACGCGCGGAAGCTGTGCCGTATTGTCCGACAGAGCGCGCAGAGAGAGCGAAAAGCCGGGAACAAGCGCTCCGCCGCGAACAACTCCGTTTCCGTCAATGACAGTAAACGCCGAAGCCGCCGCCATATCCGCGATAATAACGGGGTAACCGTAATTAAGCATTGCACCCGCCGCCGCCGCAACAAGGTTTGCGCCCAGCGCGGCAGGGTTGTCGATACGGATATTCAGACCGGTTTTTACCCCCGGACCGATTACAACTACCTTACCGCTTCCGACAAATTTTTTCACCGCCGACTTAATCACGCCTGCTCCGATGTCGGAAACGTCCGCGATTACAGCGCCGTCAAAGCTTTTTTTTTCACCTGACATTGAGAGCAGTTTTACTGTATACTCGTCCGCCGTACAGGCAGATGGAGTTACAAACTGCGCTTTATAGGTAAGCTTATCGGACTCGAAAACGCCTATGTCGGTGAATTCATTGCCGGAATTAATTGCTAAAACCATCATTCCTCCGCATGAATAAAAACGGCAATTATATTTGGATGGAAATTACCCACACAATTATAACATACCGTTTATTATTATTCATTATGATTTTGTGTATATTTTGTTAAATATACTATTTGCGTGTAATTTATTCTTTGAGAATTTTATTCCGCACAGAATTTATTCTGCGCAGATTTATTCTGCTGCAATCAATCTTATCGACAACTCGATAAGGTCTTTAATCTGTGGTTTGGAGAACTGTCCGTCTGCACCTACAGCTTTACACTTTGCAATCATCTGCTCATTAATAAGCGAGGAGAAAAGAAGAACAGGGATTGAGCGGAGCACGCGGTCTTCTTTTATGCGGCGTGTAAGAGCGTGTCCGTCCATCTTCGGCATTTCTATGTCGGAGATTACGCAGGCGATATTATCGGTAACTTTCCCGGTAGTGTTTTTAAAGCTTGAGACATATTCCCACGCATCAAGACCGTTCGAGAAGGAGACGATGTTCTTAAATCCGACTTTCGAGAGGGATTTAACTACCATTTCGTTTAAGAAGGCGGAGTCATCCGCAACCACGAGACGTTTGTTCCCGACTTTTTCTGTCATGAGGGAGATGTTATCAAGCCCCGCATCATCAAAACCGGAGGTCAGGTTAAGTTTAGAAACTATCTTCTCAAAGTCCATAACGATAATTATCTTGCCGCCGATTTTTACCACACCGGTGGATATTCCGGCTTCTGTACCGGAACTTGCCATTGCAGGCGGGTCGGATATATCAGACCACGAGATGCGCTGAATCCCTTCAACATTGCCGACGCGGAATGCGACGGTAAGCTTGTTGAATTCGCAGATTACGAACATATTCTTTTCGGGGCGTTTTTCGGTATGTATAACTTTATGCAGGTCGATTACGGAAATAAGTTTGTCACGCGGGATAAACACACCTTCAACTTCGGGGGCGGCGTTCGGAACAGGCGTAACCTCCGAATCAATCATAATCTCAACGACTTTTGCAATATTTATGCCGAAAAGACTATCTCCGACTTCAAATACGAGCAGCTCAAGTTCATTAGTACCGCTTTCGAGTAGTATATTAGTTTCCATATATATCCTCTCCATAGAGATATTTTGGGCAGTTTATATTAGTATTTTATATTATAAATCATTTCTTACTAAAATGCAATAGTTTTTATATAAATTTTTATATAAATTTACGGAAAATTTATTAATAAATTTTGATGATGACCTTGACAAATAGGATTTTGCACGTTATAATATATATTAAACATTATTAAGGACGGTTGTTAAAAATGTTCAGCTTCTTAACATATTTTTACATATTTGCGGCAATTATAATAATTGCCTGTTTTATACCGATTAAAATTGTAAACAAAGTAGCAAGGACAATCGTGACGGCTGTCGGGCTTTTTGTGGGTACAATTTTTCTCACGATGGGACTGATGCTTCTTTTTGGAGGTGCAGGAATAATCCTGTCGGTAATTATCGGCTTAATGCTTTTTATTACGCTTATAATTATAATCTGGCATTTATTCCCGAAGATTCGGAGGCGGCGATTCTTCATAGCCTTCGCAGGTTTAACCGCGGCAGGATTTATAATATTAACTGTCGGAACGGTTATTGATTCAAGTCTTAATATATCAATCCCTGTCGAGACTACTGTACAAAAATTTGTGCCTTATGAAGCGGACGGAAACCTTGCGGTTCTTGACTCACCGCCCGAAATTGACTTTGACGAAAACTATCCGCTGCCCGTGCTTGACGGCGCAACCGCGCTCTATCCTTATTACGCTGCGGTCTTTCAGGCGGTTTATCCCGAAGAGGAGTATAAAGATTCCGATTACATAAAGGTAAGTAACAGCGAAAACGCTTACAGCCGCTTTATCGGCAACGTATATGACGGCAGTCTGAAGCCGGATGTAATATTCCTCGCGGGACTTAATGATTATCAGGTTAAAACGGCTGAGCGGCTTGATATGAATATAAGGGAAGTACCTATCGCAAAAGAAGCTTTTGTTTTCATTGTGAACCGCTTCAACCCCGTTGACGGACTGCGGATAGACCAACTTAAGAATATCTATAACGGCAGTTTAGATAACTGGCGCGATTTCGGCGGATATAATTCCAAAATTAAGCTGTATATGCTTGTCGGCGAAAACATGGGGTCGAATGTTGCTTTTAAGCGTTATATCGGCAATTTCGCCGCCCGATACATTGAGGGACGATACACAAATGTTTCGGCTATGATGGGTATGTCAAAGGAAATTGCAGACTATAAAAATTACCGTAGTTCTCTCGGTTATTCCTACAAATATTATATCGAAACAATGGTTGATAGCAGTGCAATAAAGATGCTTGAAATTGACGGTATCGCTCCCACGCCCGAAAATATCCGAAACGGCAGTTATCCGTTCACAAGTGAATTTATCGCAGTTTACGATAGAAATAACCCTAATCCGAATGTAAAGATCTTAATCGACTTTATAGAGTCAGCGCAAGGACAGGAACTTATGGAGAAGACCGGATATGTTGGGGTTAATTGATTACTCGGTTTCTTGCTCTCGTAACACCTCTTCCGCCAAGTAACCGTCACTCCGACAGTGCATATCTGAAATGCCCGATTCGATTTCGGAAAGAGTTTCCGAACGATATAGCATATCCAAAGCTGTACGCCTGTCAATGCCCGCTTTTTTACATATTTGATCGACAATACGCGGATATTTATGATACAGCAAAAACCTTTCGGCGGTCAATGTATACCTCCCTTTTTATATATACGATCCATGGTACTAAATCACACTGCTGCCCCCCTTGTCCTTAAAAGTTCTGAGAGTTCATCGGTAATATATTCCCTGCCTTGGGTATGAAGAACGTCATAACATGGTAATATATAGTCGTCGAGAATATTCGTTTTATCTGTTAAAAGTTTATAAACTTCTCTGACCGAAATTTTTAAATGTTCCGAAAGCGATTCTATACAAAAGACTGTAAAAAGTGTTTGGTTCTCGGTTAAGTCATTCATAATTTCCACCCTACCCCATTATACCACCGTAATCAATTTTTGTCAACCCAAAAACTGCCCCGAAAGAGGGCAGTTTTTTCGTTAAAAATGTTAGGTCGTTGCTCTGCTGTCGCGGCGTCTTCCGATTGAATTTGAGCCGTCGCGCTTAAAGAGCATTGTGATACACCAGATTGCAGCGATTCCGACGAGTATATAAACTATTCTCGAAAGCGCCGAACCTACGCCGAAGATGCTTGATACAAAGTTAAATCCGAATATGCCTATAAGCAACCAGTTTAAGCCGCCGATAATTGATAGTACAAGTGCCAGCTTATTCATATATATATCCTCATTTTATTAATAGATTATCTATATAATATGAATGTGCATTTTCGTCTGCAATTCATCTGCTTTTATATTATGTTTCTATCACAATTTTATCACAAGTAATAAATTCCGCTAAGATTTCATAATATTTATAATGGTATAATTTGTATGCCCTTCCGCCCCGTCTTGTAACAATTTGCCGTTACGAGCGTAATATATATTGAAGTTTTAAAACTTTAATATTTACATAGGAGGATTCTCACATGAACGAAAAATATAACTGCTTCAAAGAGGCAGTTTGCGTTGAAGTTCAACGGGTCTTTGACAGCTGTACAGACCGCGACTGCATAAGCGACCT
>JAISHJ010000109.1 GCA_031262625.1 Ruminococcus sp.
TCAGGACCGTAAATCTCGACAATGCGCCCCTTAGGCACGCCGCCGATTCCAAGCGCCATATCAAGCGTCATAGACCCCGTCGGTATAACATCAACGTGATAAGAAGGAGCAGCCCCGAGCCGCATCACCGCGCCCTTCCCGTACTGCTTCTCAATCATCGCCATAGCATTATCAAGCGCGGCGCGCTTTTGCGTGTTGTCTGCAATGTTAACCGAAGATTCTTTTTTTGGTGCGCCTTTTTTTACTGCCAGATTTTTAGGTACGCTGGGGGGAAACCTTTCTGACGAAAGGTTCTCCCCCCAGACCCCCCTTCCAAAGACTTTTATATTAGGACGTCTGTTTATTTTTTAATAATCGCCGAAGATTTCTAAAAGTATTATAGCACATTTTGTCGGAAATGTCAAGCGGAAATTTACCTAAAACGATAAAATGTGTCCATAAATTTACGTATATTCATTATTTCGGGACGGTCGAGCCGGAGTTCATCAAAATCATGGTCGCCCGTGATTAATATATCAACATCGGCAATTATCGCGGAAGCTAATATCGGGTTATAATTTTTCGCGAAACTGAAATAAGGATATTTGTATCAATCAATATATCCACGTTCGACCCCTAATTCATGACGTATTTCTTTGCAATAATTTATAACGTCTTGTTCATCTTTCCAACCGATTTTTTCGGCAACGCCTGACATTTCGTTTTGAAGCTCCATGAGTGCAATCATGCTTGCGTTTTTTATCATTATGTCGCCGTTCTTTTCGATAAATATAACCTTGCCGCCTTCGCGAAGCCCGAGTTTACTGCGTATTTCTTTCGGAATGGTAATCTGTCCTTTTGATGAAATCCGCGCTGTATCAAGCATAAAACAAAACCTCCGACTTTCCTTACATTCTTTACTTTTATTATACACAAAAAAATCAACAATGTCAAGAAAAAATCAGCGAAAAAACCTTCCGCTGATTAAAAGTTAAAAGCATAAAAGTCTCTGCAAGGGGGTCTGGGGGAAAACTCTCTTCAGAGAGTTTTCCCCCAGCGTTCCTCAAGCGTACTCTGCGCCCATTTTCATTGCCTTCATGTCATTTTCGCGTAGTTTTTGTTTTGTGGGGGGGACTACCTTGTCTACGGCGGCTTTGAAGTGTTCGTCGGAGATTAAGCCGGTTTGGTTGATTAGTTTGCCGAGGAGGATGATGTTAGCGCCGCCTTGGAGGTCGTTGTTATCCGCTAATTCTGTTGCGGGGAGACTGGAAATTTTGACGTCGGGGCGGGAAGCGGCGGCGGCATCAATGGCAGACTGTTCAATCATAGTGCTGTCTACTATAACTATGCCGTTTTCGACTACTGTTTCGATGAATTTTTCGAGGGAGGGTGTGTTGAGAGCCATGAGAACGTCAGGGTTTGTGACGAGGGGAGAGCCTATGGGGTCGTCACTTATTACTACGGAGCAGTTGCAAGTACCGCCGCGCATTTCGGGACCGTATGAGGGAAGCCATGAGACTTCTTTTCCTGCCATGAGACCGGCGTAAACGAGGATTTTTCCGGCGAAGAGGATTCCCTGACCGCCGAAACCTGCAATTAAAATATTCGTGTTCATCTATTTCACCTCCGGCGAGTTGTGGATGTCGGCATCTTTGTAAACGCCGAGCGGGTAGTAGGGTATCATGTCTTCGCGAAGGCGTGTGAGAGCATCTACGGGGGACATACCCCAGTTAGTGGGGCAGGTCGAAAGAACTTCGATTACCGAGAAGCCCGCTTTGTTCTTTTGGTTCTCGAAGGCTTTGCGAATCATCTTCTTTGTTTCTCGAACGTGGGGTACTGTGTCAACAGCAGTACGCGCCGCAAGAGCAGTACCGGAAAGGGTTGAAAGCATTTCCACAACGCGTACGGGGAAGCCGTTAACGGCTGTGTCGCGCCCGAAGGGTGTAGTTTGTGTAATCTGACCGGGGAGGGTTGTAGGCGCCATCTGACCGCCTGTCATGCCGTAGGTTGTGTTATTTACGAAAACTATAACTATATTTTCGCCGCGAGCAGCTGCGTGAACGGTTTCTGCTGTACCTATAGCTGCAACGTCTCCGTCGCCTTGATATGTGAAGACGAATTTATCGGGAAGCGCACGTTTTACGCCGGTAGCTACGGCGGGAGCACGTCCGTGTGCGGCTTCAATCATATCGCAGTTAAAGTAATCATACGCCATAACAGAACAGCCTACGGGGCAAACGCCGATTGTATCGCCTTCGATGCCCATTTCGTCAATAACTTCCGCCACAAGGCGATGTATTATTCCGTGCGTACAGCCGGGGCAGTAGTGAAGTACCGCGTCGGTGAGCGCGTGAGGTTTAGAAAAAACTACAGACATTTTTACACGCCCTCCTTTACACGAAGTTCAATTTCTGCCAAAACTTCCGCCGGAGTAGGAATGATACCGCCGGTTCTGCCGCAGAAATACACAGGTTTTTTACATTCTATAGCAAGCTTCACGTCTTCAATCATCTGTCCGGTGGACATTTCAACCGTCAGGAGAGATTTAGCGTTCGCGGAAGCTTTCACAAGCTCTTTTTTAGGGTAAGGCCAAACGGTAACAGGGCGGAAAAGTCCTGCTTTTATGCCCTTAGCACGAGCCGCGTTAACTGCGGACTTACAGATTCGAGCGGTTGCTCCATAGGCGCAAACTACTATCTCGGCATCGTCTGTAAGGTAACATTCCGCTTCGGTATGATTATTCTCAATATCTTCGTAACGCT
Organism: Ruminococcus sp.; assembly: GCA_031262625.1. GTDB lineage: Bacteria > Bacillota > Clostridia > Oscillospirales > Ruminococcaceae > JAISGY01. The sequence continues at coordinate 2,742 of JAISHJ010000109.1, forward strand.
TCGCTCTGTCAAGGATGGACTTTTCGAGAACTTCCGGCTTGAGGTAGAGAGAATTTGCAATGTTATGTTCACGCACGTTGCCGTGTCCGGTAGTTGCCCACGGTTTATCAAAGCTTTCAACTTCTGTCTCGGGGAACTCAACAGGTTCCATCATCTGCCCTAAAAGTCCGTCTGCTAAAATCATTGCAGGCATACGATATGTGTCCGCAAGGTTAAACGCCTTGTTGACAACATTAACCATCTCCTGTACGGAACTGGGCGCGAAAACTATTACTCTGGAGTCACCGTGACCGAGAGCGCGGGTCGCCTGAAAATAGTCCGCCTGTGAGGGTTGAATTCCTCCCAAGCCCGGTCCGCCGCGCTGTACGTTTATAATTACACACGGAAGGTCTGCGCCGCAGATGTAGGAAATGCCTTCTGTCTTAAGCGAGATTCCGGGCGAACTTGAACTTGTCATGGTTCTTACGCCGGCAGCAGCCGCGCCATAGACCATATTAATCGCCGCTACTTCGGACTCCGCCTGTAAAAATGTTCCGCCGACTTTAGGAAGCTTCTTCGCAAAATATGCGGCAACCTCCGTCTGCGGCGTTATCGGATAACCGAAAAAGCATTTGCAGCCGGCACGTATCGCCGCTTCCGCTAACGCTTCATTACCCTTCATTAATGATTTTTCCAAAAACTTCTCCCCCTATTTCTCAACGGTAATGCAACAGTCCGGACACATCGTCGCGCACATAGCACACCCTATACAAGCATCCGGCTTAATAAACTCCGCCGGCTGGTAGCCTTTGCTGTTACGGCTCGTTTTAGATAACTCAATGCAAGCTTTCGGACAGGCGTTTACGCAGAGTCCGCATCCCTTGCAGCGTCCGCTGTTAATTGTTATTTTAGGCATATTCTTCTCTCTTTCCAAAGACTTTTAAATATTATAGCACAGTAAATCGCTGATTTCAAATGCTATTATAATTTTGGTAATATAACCTGCGGTTATGAGTGCCTGCATCCGCTTAGGACCACGGCTTGTTTACGAT
>JAISHJ010000015.1 GCA_031262625.1 Ruminococcus sp.
CCGGCAAGCTATGTATCGTAATCGGTGCGGAAGGTGCAGGGCTTCCCGCGCTTATAAGGAAAAAATGCGATGCTCTCTTAAGCATACCGATGTTCGGGCAGATAAACTCTCTTAACGCTTCGGTTGCCGCAGGAATTATAATGTATGAAATTCGCAGACAGGGCATGAAAAATTAAGCGGAATGGATTTATCATGGATAACGATAAAAAATTCTCCCTCGATGATATTTTAGATGAATTTTCGGTACTCGGGACAAACTATGTTTCTCCCGACGTTTCGGATATAAAAATAGAGATGACTGCTAACCTTGATGCGGTTAAGCCTGTCCTTCCGGGGAATCACGAAAAGTCTTCGGCGGAAGTTTCTGAAAAATCTTCTGCGGAAGTGTCTGCGGAAGTGTCCGCTAAAGTTTCCGCTAAAGTGCCCGAAAAAACAGAGTCTGCACAGGCTGAAACAGCTGTTTTACAGGAAACCGTACAACAGGAAATATCCCCGGCGGCTTTCCGCGAAAAATATGAAGAACTTGAATATAAAACCGCAGATGAACTTCTGGTTACCGAAGCAAAACGCTTAGCGGTTACCCCAAGACGGGTTGACAGCGCTAAAAAAGCGCAGATACCGCGCGGCTTTTCAAAAAAGCAGGAGATTATCGGCGACTACACAGAAGAGCGCGCAAAGAGCAAATCCGACAGGCGCGGTAGTGAACGTTCCTTCTCCGACAAGCTTGAAGATGCGAACCTTTACTTCAAGTCCGACCGCTTTATTATAGAGGGCGACTCCACACGCTCGAAAGCTTTTACCCCCGATAAGGCTGAGGACCACCGCATAGTACATTCTCATAACAGGGCTGTTGACGATATATTAAACGAATTCCCCGAAAAAAAGCCGAGTTTTCTCAATACTATTTCGAGTACATACCACAAAGCAATTACCGGCTTCTTTACAAGGATTCTCCCGAAAACTTCCGAAATTCCTACCGATATAAATAATGATAATCCGGGAGCACAGATTTTTAACGAAGCTGTGGAGGAAGCGGAAAAAGGCAGTTTAGGTAATCATGCAAAGGGAACAGATAACGCAGAAAGCCTGCACACAGCTGATGCTAAGGATAACTCCTCTCACGCTACCGATAATAACCCCCCTCGCGCTACCGATTCTGAGGGCAACCTCTACCCTGATGAAAACGATTCTGCCGGGCTTGTCTCTAAGGCAGACCTTTATTCCGATGCCGGAAGACGTCACACGCCGAAAAAATACCGCTCCGAACCTCAATACCGCAAGAATATTTCAGAACTCAACCTCGGTAATAAATTAGGCTCAAAGCTTATACCCCATACCGGGACGATTGAAGATTCGGAAGAAGCGAAACTCCGCGAACTCGCCGAACGCCGCCTTGATAAGGTAAAGTCTTTCCGACTTGTAGGCTCCGAAGAGGATGAGGAGAAGGTTTCGGAGAGCAGTTCCGGTGACTTTGACTCCTATGACAGCACAAGACGTATCTCTCTAATGCTTCGTAAAAATATTAAAAATTACATTCTCTCCGCGCTTGTACTCTTTATCTGCGCTGTTTTAGGGCTGTTTATAGCAGGAATTAACGACATTTTAGGGCTTGATACGCCGAATTTTATTAATAAAATTCAAAACACCAACGTTTTCCTTGTAATTAACAGTATTATCGGTGTAGTAGCAGGCGGTGCGGCTTTTTCTACCGTCAACAACGGCATTACAAAGCTTCTTGACGGAAAACCCGACTCTGATACTATGGTATCTCTGCTTCTTGCCGGGTCGATTCTCCTTTCCTGCGTAATGTTTGCCGACACTAATATGGTTAAGTTCGGCTATGTTCAGATAATGGTTCCTGTAGCGGTTACCGCTCTGTTCTTCAATATCTGCGGAAAGACCATGCTTTCGTCAAAAGCACTCAAAAACTTCAAGATATTTTCCGGCGCGAAAAATAAATACGCTGTTTTTACGGTTGACGACTATGATAAAGTTGCTTCCCTCACACGCGGAATGTTTACCGTTACTCCTGTTCTTGCGGCGTATGCGGAGACGGAGTTTGCGACGGATTTCTTAAAGAAAACCTACGCGCCCGACGTTTCGGACAGATTCGCGAAAACCTCAATGCCCGCTGTTATGATTGCCGGCGCTCTCCTCGGGATAATTACTGGGTTTATGAATTACTCCGATATAGGCTGGGCTTGTATTTATGCGGGAATTTCGGTATTTTTCACCGTATGCGCGGTTGCAAGCGGTTTCATTAATGTGTTTATTGTAGGCTCACCCTCCGCAAGCGAAGCTTCACGCCTTAACTCTGTAGGTTCTGTTATGCCCGGCTACGACGGCGCGGAGGAATTCGCCGACGCTTCGGCACTCACGCTTGATGCAAGAGCGCTCTATCCTCACGGAAGCATAGGGCTTCTCGGCGTGAAACTTTTCACCGACACACGCCTTGATGAAGCAATTGTAGAAGCAGCAAGCCTTACCCATCAGGCAGGAAGCATACTTGACACTATGTTTTACGACATTATTAGGGGCAAAACAGAACTTCTTAACCCGGTGGAGAGCTTTATCTATGAAGATTCACTCGGGCTTTGCGGTTGGATAAATAACCGCAGAGTACTTCTCGGCAACCGCCTTTTGATGATTAACCACAGCATTAACGGACTTCCCACAGAAGCAAAAGAAGCTGAATATACCGGGCGGAAAAAGTCTGCGGTTTACCTTTCGATTGCAGGGGAACTTTCCGCAATGTTTATCGTTGACCTTATACCTAATCTTGAGATTGCAGATGCTCTCCTTGAACTCCAGCGCAAAAACATCAGCGTAATCCTCCGCACAGTAGACTCGGTGCTTACTATCGCGAAAATTTCCGATATGTTCGATATTTCACCCGAATACATAAAGCTTCTCCCATTCCGCTACTCCGAACAGTTTGACGAAGTAACCGAATACAGACCGCGTATTTCCGCAAATGCAGTTTCAACCGGAAATATCACCGGTATCGCCGCAATATTTACCTCCGCGAAGAAAATCCGCGCCGCTGCGCTTTCCGGGCTTACGCTCCAGATGGCGGCGATGGTAATCGGCGTGCTTATAATGCTCGCTATGATTATCTTCGGTGAGGGGCGCGAAATGTCGGTACTCTTTATCTCCGCTTATAATTTGGCATTCCTTGTAATATTGATTCTTATCCACTCTATCGGAAAATTGTTCCCATAATACAGGTTAAATTTATGTGAAAATATGTGCCTTAAAATTTCACAGTAATTTCAGATTATACCGCATATAATCTTCACATTTATACTGTATTATAGCAATAGGTTAACAAAAGGGTTAGCTTAAAGGGGGACATATTATGAGAATGAAATTTTACGCCGCTTTACTGTCTTTAGCATTAGCCGGTGCTTTAACCGGCTGCACAGACACTGAGCTTTCCGCATATTCCGACGGTAATGAAAACGTTAATATAGCCGACAGACTTAAAGAGACAAATACTTCCGACACTTCTGTCGAATTTGAAGCAGAGCAGATGGGACTTCCCGAAACGATTACTACAATTGTTTCGTCTTCGGAAGCCGCCGCTGTTACACAGCCTGTAACTGCTTCGACTGCTTCAACACTTGAGTTTACCGCTTCAAAGCCGGAGATTACTATCTCTAAGGGCGGAAATTACACCATAAAAGGTTCGACTGCCAACGGTCGGTTAATAATTAGTGCCGGAACACAAGCTGTAACCATCACGCTTTCCGACGTTAATATTACTTCGGAGCGCGGTCCTGCTCTACGCATACGCTCCGCTAAGAGCGTTACTATAAACCTTCCCAAAGACACAAATAATGTGCTTTCGTCAACGGCTTATGACGACGACAGCGCGGCAATATCTTCCTTTGCAGATATAACTGTTTCCGGCGAAGGCAGTCTTACGCTTTCTTCAAACGGAAGCGGACTTGATTCCGAACGTATCTTCAATATGAAGGGCGGCTCGCTCACAGTACAGGGGTCGGAAGAAGGAATTGAAGCTTCACAGGTTAACGTTTCCGGCGGGACAATTTCGATAACTTCACGCGAAGACGGCATAAATGTTGACGGGGCTTATAATACCGAAAAATTTAACATGACCGGCGGTAAAGTTTATATAAACTGCGGCGGTGACGGACTTGATTCGAGAGTTTATGTTTCGGGAGGAACGCTCATAATCGAAGGTTCGACACGTTACGACAACTATCCTATAGAATTTGAACGCAATTTTGAGATTACCGGCGGTACTATAATTACTACAGGCTCGTCTCTTCGCAATATCAGAACTGCATACCCCACAGGCGGGACACAGACTTATGTTGCGGCTTATATTAACGCTCAAAACGGCGATACCGTTTCGATTAAGGATTCTGACGGCAATGAGATTGCTTCACTAATTCCTGCGAAGGCTGTTTCCGCAATATTCGTTTCAAACTCCTTACTTGTTAAGGGCGATACCTACACGGTTTCGGTAACGGATGCTCAAACCGGTGTTACTTCAAAAGCGGCTACCGTTAAAGCCGGGAGTAATGCCATAGCGCCGCAAACTCCGCAAGCGACTACTCCCGCAACTCCTCCTGCACAGGGCACAAATCCTCCTTACTATTACGACGATGACTATTATGATCA
>JAISHJ010000045.1 GCA_031262625.1 Ruminococcus sp.
CCCAATGACTTTTTAGATACAGTAATAAACATACGTCTGCCTAACCCGTTTTTACCGGATTCGCCGCAAAGAATTGCTTCCGATACGTCGCAAAAATTATCGGTGCGTTTTTCCGAAACAGTGAAATTTTATCTTGACAGCGGCAACGAAAAAAGCCTTAAGATTATTCCGCTTGTTTACGCAGGATGGCTTCGTTATCTTTTGGCGAAAGATGATGAACTTGAAAGTTTCGCTCTAAGCTCCGACCCTTTGTCAGACTATCTTAAGGACTTTTCTTGCGGAATAACTGTCGGGGAAAATTACACCGAAGAATTCCTAAAAAATCACTATAGAAAACTACTGTCGGATGAAAAAATCTTCGGAATAGACCTTACGGAAACTTCTCTTTTTGATAAGATTTTGGCTTTTCTTTCGATGATGCTAAGGGGCAAAAATGCTGTTCGCGAGACGATAAAATATGTGTTGTCGGAGGAACATATTTAATGAAAAAATTCATGGACGAAGAATTTTTGCTTAGCAGTAAAACTGCTCAAAATCTATATGAAAATTACGCAAAAACCCTCCCGAGTATAGACTTTCACAGTCACGTTTCCGCGCAGGAAATATATGAAAATCGCCGCTTTAATAACCTCACCGAAGCGTGGCTTGAACACGACCACTACAAATGGCGGATTATGCGCGCGAGAGGAGCGGGGGAGGGGCTTATAACAGCTTTTGATAAGCCTTCGCTAAGGCGCGTGAACTGGAAAACGAATTCGCGTTTCGGGGAAGCGGATTATGAGCATGAGAAGCTGTCGAAGGCGCGCTTTGAAGCATTTGCCGCCGCGCTCCCCTATGCTATGGGCAACCCTGTCTACCACTTTTCGCATCTTGAACTTAAGCGTTACTTTGACTGTGACCTGATAATTAACGAAGAAAACGCGGAAGCAATTAATAATATCTGCAACGAAAAGCTAAAAGATATGCCGGTGCGTGAAATTATAAAGCGTTCAAATGTCGCAGCCTTATGCACTACCGACGACCCTTGCGACGACCTTTATTACCACTTAAAGCTAAAAGAAGAAGGTTATCCCGTAAAGGTTCTTCCGTCATTTCGCCCTGATAAGGCTTATAATATCGAGAAGGACGGCTGGCGAAAGTACATAGACAAGCTTTCTGAAATTTCGGGTATTAATATCGACTGCGTTCAAAAACTTAAATATGCGCTGAAAAAAAGAATTGATTTTTTTGCCGAGAACGGCTGCAAAGCTTCCGACCATGGCGCAGACGCGCTTTTTGAAGGAATAGCCGACGATGAAACTGCGGAAATAATTTTTCAGAAAGCTTATAAGTCCGAAAAAATATCCGACAGCGAAGCAAATCTTTTCCGTAAAAATATCATGGTTTCTTTGTGCAGAAAATATTCCGAATTAGACTGGGTAAACGAAATTCATGTCGGAGTAAAGCGCAATGTAAACTCTCGAAAATTCACAGAGTTAGGAGCCGACACAGGCTTTGACGTTATTAATCCACTTCCGTCACTGACAGGGCTTTTTGACCTTTTTAATACTCTTGAAAAAGAAAAATCACTTCCGAAAACTATAATTTTTTCGGCGAATTCGGGCGACAACGCGCTTATAAATACTCTTGCGGGAAGCTTTCAGGCTGAAAATTCCTACGGAAAAATTGTGCAGGGCGCGGCGTGGTGGTTTAACGACACTGAGGGCGGAATAAGAAAACAGCTTACCGACATGGCGGAGTATTCGGTCCTCGGGAATTTTGTCGGAATGCTTACCGACAGCAGAAGTTTTCTTTCCTACACACGCCATGAATATTTCAGGCGAATCCTTTGTGACACGATAGGAACATGGGTAGACGAAGGGCGTTATCCGAATGATGAAAAATTCCTCGGCGAATTTATTCGGAATTTATGCTTTTATAACGCGAAAAATTTCTTTAATTTTTAGAGGTAATAATGGATAAAAGTTTTTTCGGCGCGCTCTATGTAAACGGAATCGTTCCCGTCGCGGTAATTGATGACGAAAACGACGCCGTTCCACTTGCGGGAGCGCTTTTAGCCGGCGGAATCGACTGTATAGAAGTTACTTTCCGAACAGGTGCCGCCGCAAAATCAATTGAACTTATACATAAAAATTTCCCCGATATGCTAATCGGCGCAGGAACAATCTTAACGCCTTCACAGGCTGAATCTGCTATGGCTGCCGGCGCAGGATTTATCGTAAGTCCGGGCTTTTCAAAAGCGGTTACGAAGTTTTGTAAAGCTTCGCAAATGCCGTTTATTCCCGGAGTAGCTACAGCTACAGAAATAATTACCGCGCTTGAAAACGACATTAAGGCGGTGAAATTTTTTCCTGCAAAACAAGCAGGCGGTCTCGAATATCTAAAGGCACTTTCTCCGGTTTTCACAGACGTAAAATTCATGCCGACCGGAGGAATTGACCTTGAAAATTTGGCTGACTATTTAGAACTTCAATCGGTCTTCTGTTGCGGCGGCTCGTTTATGTGCAGTAAGAAACTGCTTGAAGAAAAAGACTACAAAAAAATAGCCGAGCTTTCAAAATCGGCTGTAGAAATCGTGAAAAATAAACGTGAAAAAAGGTATTTTTATGCTTAAGATTAAAGAGAGTGCGGAATTTGACCTTGTGTCGATGGGTGAGGTAATGCTACGCTTTGACCCGGGTGAGGGAAGAATAAAAAACGCCCGCAGTTTTAATGTCTGGGAGGGCGGCGGCGAATACAATGCGGCGCGGGGTTTGCGGCGTTGCTTTGGTATGAAAACCGCCGTAATAACCGCCTTTGCGGACAATGAAGTCGGAAGGCTTGCCGAAGACTTAATTTTACAGGGCGGCGTAGATGTAAGTTATATAAAATGGCTCCCCTTTGACGGTGTGGGGAGGGAAGCGCGAAACGGGCTTAATTTTGTTGAGCGCGGCTTCGGAATCCGCGGCGCAAAATCTGTCTCCGACAGGGCGAATACTGCAATTTCAAAACTCTCTGCAAAGGACGTTGACTTTGACGAAATTTTCGCGAAAACAAAATGGTTTCATACCGGCGGAATTTACGCCGCTCTCTCCGAAACTTCGGCACAGACTGCGCTTGAAGCAGTAAGAACAGCAAAAAAACACGGCGTTATTGTCAGTTTCGACCTTAACTACAGAGCATCACTCTGGAAAGACAACGGCGGACTTACACACTGCAGAGAAGTATGCAGAGAGATTGCAAAATATGTTGACGTTATGATAGGCAACGAGGAGGATTTTACCGCTTGTTTGGGCTATAAAATTGAGGGGAACGACGGCAGATTTTCAGAACTAAACCTTAATTCTTACGAGAAGATGATAAGGAAAGCAAGCGGTGATTACCCTAACTTTGAAGTAGTAGCGACAACACTCCGCACAGTAAAAAGCGCGACTGTAAACGACTGGTCGGCGGTGCTTTTTGCGGAGGATAAGCTATACCAAGGTATGAATTTCCCGAATCTTGAAATTTTAGACCGCGTGGGCGGCGGTGACAGCTTCGCTTCCGGGCTAATCTACGGGCTTTTGACGGGGCAGGACTTCGGGGTTGCTCTTAATTACGGCGTTGCCCACGGCGCGCTCGCCATGACTACCCCCGGCGATACTTCCTTCGCGTCAAAAGCAGAGGTAGAAGCTTTAATGAGCGGCGGCGGCGCAAGGATAGTGCGGTAGAAATACCTTACGAAAATACAGATACGGGAATACTGCCGATTAAATTATAAAGAACTATAAGCAGGATTATCACGCCCAGAGTAATAAGCTTAGCATTTCGCGAAACTTGCCTGCGGGAGTAACGTTTTATCTTTTCCGGGATTACATATTCCGGAATATTTTCTTTAAGGCGGGCGTGTGCTTTTTCAAGAAGTTTGTTGTGAAATTTTGTGTTAAATTTCGCCTTCTTAATATTAAACAGCAGATTTATTTCACTTACAAGTAAACGATTAAGCGTTTCATTAAATTCCTTAGAAGCTATTTCATCAAGTTCTCTGATAAACTCTGCTATTATGTCGGCGAAAGGCTGATAGAGCGGCTTATAAAATTCTTTTCTGATACCGTGCCTGTCCTGCTTTCCGTATTGAAAGAATTTATGGCGGCGAAAAATCTCGAGATTTTTCGCGAAAGTTTTTATAAGTTCTTCGTCCTCCGGCGTACCTTTCCAAAGTTCGCTAACGGCTGAAATTGAATTTTTGAAAATTCTAAGGCTCATATCCCGAAGGCTCATGTCAGAACTGCCGTCCGTCAGAATAACCTTCGCGAAAGGCTCATATAAAAGTGCTTCAAGGCTTCCGGAATTGACGCTTGTTGCTTGATGGTAGTATTCCCTCACACCATTCCAGTCGCCGTTTTTGAAGCATCGCCTTGCGTTTTTAATAGCGGTGTGATACGCTCCGGAATTATCATATGTATGGGTGTGCGAAATCTTAACATTTTGCTCAATAACGAGTTTTTGATACTGTTCGTCTGTATATTTGGTCCCGCAGTTTTCGCAGATAAAAAATCCGTCATAACGCTCCAGATTAGGGCTTCCGCAGCTTTGACATTTTAATGCTTCTTTTGTCATATGTTCCCTCGCGATTACTTATTATAGCTTAATTATACATTATATAAGAAGGTTTGTCAAGAGATACGCTGATTTGACAGTGTAAGATAATTTTCAAAAAAGCGGCACCATACGCTTAAAATATGTGTCTGTATATATGACGATCGTTAAAAAACAAAAGGAGGCGAAATAATGTTTGACCTATGGGGCATACAAAACGGAAGCGAGCGCGCTCTTGAAAGAATTATTGATAAGTATTCCGCGTACGTCTGTACTATAATAAGAAACACCGTCGGGGAGAGCCTTTCTCACGAAGATATTGAGGAACTTGCGTCGGATGTGTTCTTAGCGCTCTGGAATAATGCCGCGAAGATAAAAGGCGACAACCTTAAATCTTATTTGGGGAAGATTGCACATAATCTTTCGATAAACCGTCTGCGAATGGTCCGCGAAACTCTCCCGCTTGATGATGAAATTATCGGCAGTACCGAGGATGAACTAATCGGAAATGAGGAGAGGGAAGCGGTAAAGTCAGCCGTTCTTGCGATGAATTCGCCCGACCGTGAAATTTTCCTTCGTTATTACTATAACGCAGAGCCGGTTGCTCTTGTAGCAAGAAGTACAGGCTTAACAGAAGCCGCCGTCAAACACCGTCTGGCACGCGGCAGAGAAAAGCTCGCTAAAAATTTCATCAAGGAGGGCATTTATGAATAACAACAACGAAATATGGTCGTCAAGACGTATAAAGGAGCTCACAATGAATAAATTACCGAAAAAATCGGTTTCATACTCCAAACTGCTTAAAAGAGCAAGCATTTTAGCGGCAGTTGCTGTAGTAGCAGCCATCTCGACCGTAGGAGTATACGCGGCGATAAATTACCTAAAGCCCTCCGAAGTAGCGGAGCGGCTGCACTACCCGGAGGTTGCAGAACAGTTTGAAATACAAACGTCGTTTATTAATACTACAAATAGTACAAATACGGCAGAAAGTGCCGAAAGTAGTGCTGTGGCACCTGCTGCTGTAATATCCGAACCTGAATCCGTAACTTCCGGCGGCTATACCTTCACACTTTTAGGCGTAACGAGCGGTGCAGACCTGAACGTTATGAAAGAAGATGCGGAGGATGGAAGAACTTATGCGGTAGTAGCTATCGAAAATGCAGACGGCACTCCCTTTGACAGCGAAACCTTCTATGTTGATATGGATTCGCCGCGGTTTTTCGTATCGCCTTTAGTCCACGGCAGAGAGCCTTGGAAAGGCGGAGCGATTATTCAGGGCGGCGGAGGTGCTGCCGAGCGTATAATTGACGGAATACTCTATAGACTGATAGACTGCGACAATATCGAAATTTTCGCCGACACGGGAGTTTCCCTCGCCGTTTCTACAGGAAATTTCTACAGCACGGAAGCTTTCGACTATAACGCAGAAACAGGATTAACGACAGCGAAGGATTTTGACGGAGGAAGTGCGATATTTGAATTGCCGCTCGACCCCGCGCTGGGAGACCCTCAAAAGGCGGCGGCGTATTGGGAGAAATTCGAATATGAAGCGACACAGACAGCACCTGAATTACCGCCGGAAATACAGCGTTTTGAAAGCAACTGGGAAAAAGCCGACTGGGAAGACGTTACGGTAGTAGAAGGCACTACAGAGATTCTTACACCGGACGAAGAGGGTAAGGTTAAATATTCCTACGAAGTGCCCGAAAACGGCGGCGGTTCATTTACACTCGACGTTAATCTTATTCAGTATGAAATCGGCGTTCCTATAATCTACGGCGGAAGCGAAATGAAACGCGAAGACGGAACATTCACTGTTTACAGCACAAGGCTTACATTCAATGAAGACGGAACGGTTACGGCAGAAGTAGTTATCCCTAACAACTTATAATTTCCCCGATAAGCCCTTCTTCATCTGTCCCGATAATGAGCACGCTCTTAAGCGAATTCCTCCATGTTTCGGTCTCGCCCCGAACCTGAACATGAATGTAATTTTCCGAAAATCCTCGGTGTAAGCCGGGGATTTTTTCTTTTTCAAAGAGGACTGATAAAGTCTTTCCGACGAAACTTTTTTCAAATTCGCGCCTTGACTGCGAAGTAATATCCGATAGTTTTTTAGCGCGGATTTTCTTTACATTTTCGGGTATTTGGTCTCCCATTAAAGCCGCTTTCGTACCCTCACGCCTTGAATAAGGGAAAACGTGTACCGAGCCGAAGCCGATTTTCTTTATATTTTCACAGCTTAGAGCGAAATCTTCTTCCGTCTCCCCGGGAAATCCTACAATAATATCGGTGGTTATCGAAGCACCGGGGAAATTTTCGCGAAGCTTTCTTACAAGTTCTAAATATTCAGAGATTTTTATATGCCTGTTCATATTTGAAAGCGTGCGGTCGCAGCCGGACTGTAACGAAAGATGAAACTGCGGGCAGACATTCATTTCTTTGAAGATAGCTATGTCGCTGTCGGAAATAATTTCCGGCTCGAGTGAACCTAAGCGTATACGCACGTCAGGCGCGGCGGCTCTTATCGCTTCAACTGCATCAACAAGCTTCAAACCAAATTCAATTCCGTAAAAGGCAAGGTTAATTCCGGTAAGAACAATCTCTTTATAGCCGTTTTCCGCAAGAATTTTAGCATCATGCTTTACAGATTCAAGCGGCTTTGAGCGAAAACGCCCGCGGGTTTTCGGGATAATGCAATACGTGCAGTTCATGTTGCAGCCGTCTTGAATTTTAAGGAAAGCGCGTGTGTTATCTGTGAAGTCGGATACCGAAAAGTCCTCGAAAGCCTTAATATTATCGGTAAAATTCGATACTGATAATTCGTCAAAAATATTAACAGGAGAAGCTTCCGCAAGTCGATTTTTTATCATAGAGGGCAGTTTATTTCTACCGGAAGTGCCTATAATAATATCTGCATCTTCATTTTCGGGATGAATTTCAGAATAACAACCCGTAAGAGCAATTAGCTTTTCTGGGTAGCTTCTCTTTAGTCTCGAAAGCGTTTTTCTTACTTTAGAATCTGCGCTGTCGGTAACTGTACAGGAATTTATAACGAAAATATCCGCTTCCTGCTCAGTGGAAGCGGTAAAAAAGCCCTGTTTTAGAAAGTTTTTTTTCATTGCTTCGGTCTCTGTAAGGTTAACTTTACAGCCGAAAGTAATGAAAAATACGCTCATATTTCCTTGCTTTTCCATATTTAATGGCAAATTCATAAAAAACACTTGACAAACTCAAATTTTTCTGCTACACTTAAAAAGGAAACAAAAGTTCAAAACGGAGGTAATATTATGCAAACCAAAAAAATCAAACTCTCGTCCATCAACGACGTTAAAAAATTCGTCAACGCAACCCTTGATTGTCCTTATGAAGTGGACGTTTCAAGCGGAAGATACGTTGTTGACGCGAAATCTATCATGGGGCTTTTCTCCATGGACCTCACAAAGCCGGTTGAAATGACTATCAACTCCGATACCGACTGCTCTAAATTCCTCGACCAAATCAAGGAATTCATCGTGGAATAAGCGGGACGTACTTCACACAGCTTACGGCTGTGCGGCTTCGCAATAATCGCAAAAAAGCATATCTCCCTTGCGGCGAAAGCTATGAGGGAGGTATTTTTCTTTTCTTGTCACGCACTTTTCGTTTTTACATATTATGTCGGAATGTTCCTCATGAAAAAGCTTAACAGGATTTTCATTCTTCAAAACTTCGATTATAAGCGCCATACGAACGTATACGCCGTATTTCGCCTGTAAAAAATACTTTGCTCTGGGGTCGTCGTCCACGGCAATTTCAATCTCGTCTACCCTCGGAAGCGGATGGAGAATTATCGCGTCGGGCCTCATCAGCCTTAACATATCCTTCGTCAGGATATATTTGTCTATAGCGGCATCGGACTTTCCCGCGAAACGCTCGCGCTGAATCCTCGTCATATAAAGCATATCAAGCTTCGGAAGTGCATCTTCGAGGGAATAAATCTCCTCAAATTCACAGCCGTTCGCCTTAACAATATCTTTTATGTAATCGGGCATTGAAAGTTCCGGCGCGCTTATGAAGATAAATTTATTGCCCGAAAATTTAGAGAGAGTTTTACAGAGTGAATGTGTGGTGCGCCCGTATTTTAAGTCTCCGCACACGCCGATAGTGAGGTTTTCAAGCTGTCCGTGTGCAAGCTTAATCGTCAGCAAATCTGTGAGAGTTTGTGTCGGGTGAAGATGCCCGCCGTCTCCGGCATTAATTATCGGGCAATCGGAAGATAGAGCCGCCGCCTTCGCCGAACCCTCAACAGGGTTTCGCATAACCATAATATCTGCGTATGAAGACACAACCTTAGTCGTATCCTTAAGGTTTTCGCCCTTTGCTACGGAAGATGTTTCGGGATTATCGAAGCCTATTAAAGTTCCGCCGAGACGAAGCATCGCCGTCTGAAACGACATCTGAGTCCGTGTTGAAGGCTCGTAAAAAAGTGTCGCGAGAACCTTTCCTTTACAGCACTCAGAATACTCATCGGTATTAAGAGCTATATCTGCGCCGGATTTAACTATCTTTTTTATATATTCAATAGGGAAATCATCCAAATCAATTAAGTGTGTAAATTTATTCATATAAACTTCTCCTTTTTTCAAGCCTTATAAATTATATCACAAAATATTTGCTCTGTCAATTAAATTTGTATTGACATAAGTCTTAATTTGTGTTAAAGTTTATACATAAAAGTGTGAGGTAAATATATGTTTAAATATAGAGTAATTAATCATTGGGATAATATGGACGGCAGTGTTGAGCGCGGTTATGCCGGAAATTCGCTTTTTTTTAAGAATAATAAATTCGATTACGACAAGACTAAGATTGAAAGCTACGCGAAACTTTTGGGCAGTATCGGTATAAACCAAATCTCCCTCAATAACGTAAATGTTAACAGCGTTTCCGCAAAGCTTATTACAGAAGAATTCCTGCCCGACCTTGCGAAAATCGCGGAAATTTTCAGAAAATACGGTATAGCTTTGCTTATAGCGATAGAATTTTCCGCTCCCAAAAGTCTCGGCGGTTTGCCTTCCTGCGACCCCTGTGACAGGGCAGTAGCAGACTGGTGGAAAGCGCAGACCGACATTGTCTATAGCTACATACCGGACCTTGCAGGATTCCTCGTTAAGGCGGACAGCGAATTCAGAGACGGTCCGGCTTCCCTCGGGCGGTCTCAGGCTGACGGCGCGAACGTTATCGCCGCTGCGCTTGCTCCGCACGGCGGGATTCTTTATTGGCGTTGCTTTGTCTATAATTGTAGGCAGGACTGGCGCGATACTTCCACCGATCGTGCGAAAGCCGCCTACAACGAATTCTTCCCTCTTGACGGAAAATTCGCCGAAAATGTTATTTTGCAGATAAAAAACGGTCCGCTTGATTTTCAGGTAAGAGAGCCGCTTTCACCGCTTTTAGGCAACATGATAAATACTCGCGAAGCCTTAGAACTCCAGATTACACAAGAGTATACAGGGCAGCAAAAAGACCTCTTTGCACTTGCCGTTCAATGGGAAGAGTATTTTAATTCCCCCGTTTCCGATACGGAAATTTTAGCAGACATCTGCGGTGATGATTACATCTCCTCGATAACTGCCGCGCCAAAATCCTGCCGTATTGAAGCAATCTGCGGCGTAGCTAACGTCGGGGACGACAAATTTCTTTGCGGCAATCCTCTTGCGGAAGCGAATCTTTACGCTTTCGGGCGTTTCGGGCAAAATCCGCACGACAGCGCGAAAGCTATTCTCTCCGACTGGACAAAAAATTATTTCGGGAAAGACATTCCCGAAATCGCCGAAATGTTGTATAAATCAAAGAATATATACGAAATGTATACATCACCACTTGCGCTTGGCTGGATGGTTACGCCGCATTACCACTACGGACCTTCGCCCGAGGGCTATGAATATGACAAATGGGGAACTTACCACAGAGCAAATCATACCCATGTAGGCGTTGATAGGACTTCTTGCGAGAAGTCCGGAACTTCCACCGGCACAGGCTATACTGAGCAGTACCACTCGTACTTAGCGAAGCTTTATAATAAGCCCGAAACTACTCCGGAGGAACTGTTACTCTTTTTCCACCGCCTGCCCTATGACTATAAATTAAAGTCCGGACAAACACTGCTCCAATACATCTACGACACGCATTTTGAAGGAGCGGAAGGTGTGAAATGGTTGATAAAAACTTGGCAGAGCGTAGAGAACAAAGTCCCGGCGGACGTGTTTGAAGAAGTACAAAAGCGGCTGAGCGGACAGCTTGAGAACGCTAAAGACTGGAGAGATATTATAAATACATATTTCTACCGCTTTACCGGGATTCCCGACGAAAAGGGTAGACTGATTTACGCTTAAATCTTCTGTTTGCCGAGCCTCAATGCGTTCAAAACCACAGTCAAAGACGATACAGACATAGCTAATGCGCAGAACATAGGAGGAATCGTCATATCGGTGAGGTTGTAAAGTACACCGGCAGCGAGTGGTATGCCGATAATGTTGTAGATTACTGCCCAGAAGAGGTTTTGGGAGATGTTTCGCATGACTCTTTTTGAGAGGGTTATGGCTTTTGCGGCATCGCGGAGGTCTGAGCGGGTTAGGACTATATCGGCGCAGTCTATGGCAACGTCTGTACCTTGACCGATGGCTACACCGCAGTCGGCGCGAACGAGAGCGGGGGCATCGTTGATGCCGTCGCCTATCATCATTACGCGTTTGCCGTCGTTTTGGAGTTTGCGGATTTCGCCTTCTTTGCCGTCGGGGAGAACACCGGCGATTACGTTGTCTATACCTGCCTTTTTAGCGATTGCGAGGGCAGTTTTTTCGTTGTCTCCTGTAAGCATTACTACAGATAGATGATTCTTTTTGAACGTTTTTACTGCTTCGATACTTGTGTCGCGGATAGCGTCTGCGAAGGCGATTAGCCCGATAAGCTGCTTGCCTTTTGCGATATAGACGGGCATTTCGCCGCGGTCTTGAACGCGGATTTCAGCTTCGATACAGTCGGTGATGTCAACGCCGGCATCCTTCATGAGTTTGCGGTTACCGCCGTAACATTCTTTGTCGCCTATGTCGCCGACAACGCCGCGCCCTTCGATAAAGCGGTAATTTTCGACGGGGTCGGTGAAGATGTTAACCCTGTGCGCTTCAGCCATTACGGCGTTTGCGATGGGATGTGAGGACTGAATTTCGAGAGCGGAAGCAACAGTTAAAAGTTCGGTAGCAAGTTCGCCGGCGATTTCGCGCCCGGGAGTGATGTCGCGCCCGACACCGCTGAACATTGCTACAACCTTTGGTTTTCCTTCGGTAATTGTTCCTGTTTTGTCAAGTACGACAGTATTTACTTTGTGGGCGGTTTGAAGGGCTTCGGCGGACTTAACGAAAATTCCCATCCGTGTGCCGCGCCCTGTGCCTACCATAACAGCTGTAGGAGTAGCGAGCCCTAAAGCACAGGGGCATGAGATTACGAGTACTCCTACCGCGCAGGACACCGCGAAAGAGACTTCTGCGCCGGAAATAAGCCAGCCTATAGCTGTAATAATCGCTATAATTATTACTATCGGTACAAATATTCCCGCGATTTTGTCTGCAAGGCGTTGTACAGGTGCTTTTGAAGAGGTAGCCTCGTCCACAAGCTGAATAATTTTTGCGAAAGCGGAGTTCTGCCCGGCAGCAGTAACTTCGATTTTTATTGCGCCGGTTGTAAGAAGCGAAGCGCCTGTCACACTGTCGTCTATCCGCTTGTCAATCGGCAGCGACTCGCCTGTGAGCATCGACTCGTTGACAGTTCCCTCGCCGTCGATAATTTTTCCGTCAGCAGGGATAGTCTCCCCCGCTTTAATGAGGAGGATTTCGCCATGCTCAACAGCTTCTGCATCTATAATTTCTTCCGTGTTATCGGGGAGAATTACTCTCGCAGTCTTCGGCGCAAGCGAAAGAAGCTTTTCTATGCCGTCTGTAGTCTTAGTTTTCGCTTTCGACTCGAGAAATTTTCCGAGAGTAATTAAAGTCAAAATCATTCCCGCAGAATCAAAATATAAACTGTGGAGAGTATCAAGCGCAGTTTCGGGATTGCCTTCCCCATAGGAAAGCATAGCAAGAAACATCGTGTAAATTCCGTAAACCGTCGAGACAGCCGCACCGAGAGCAATAAGCGAATCCATATCAGGGCGGAATTTCAAAAGGTTAATAAGCCCCTTTTTTATCAGCCCGATATTTGCAGCTAAAATCGGCGCAAGCAGGAGAAGTTCCGTAAGCATAAGCACTCCCGCGCCCTTAACACTATGTAAAAAAGGCACAGGAAACATCGCCAAAACAAAAAGCGGCACCGCAAAAACAGCCGAAATTACAAGCCGCTTTTTTAGTTGCCGCGTTTCTTTCTTAGCCCTCTCCGCCGGAGACTCACGCTTAATTACCTGTTTTTTTTTATCGGGTGCGCGTTCGGTCATGACTGCCTTCGCGCCATATCCGACAGCTTTAACAGCATCTTCAATAGCCCCGATGGTCAGCGAGCCTTCATCAAACTCCACTTCCATCGAATTCTTAAGCAGATTAACATTAACGTCGCCTAAACCGTTAAGTTTTGAAACTTCACTCTCAATGCGGTTAACGCACGCCGCACAACCCATGCCCGTTATATCGAATAGTTGTTTCATAGCTTGCTCTCCTTAACGATATATATCGGTCTGTGCTTAGTTTCAAGGTAGGTTTTCGAGAGGTACTCTCCGAGGATTCCTATGCAGAGGAGTTGTAAGCCGCCGAAAAGGAGTATAGTACACATTAATGTGTAGAAGCCGTCGGCAGTTTCGCCCGTTACGATAAAGCGCACAAAGTAAATTATCGCCGCCGCTACCGCCGCTATACAGGCTGCAATGCCTAAGATACTTGCGAGACGAAGAGGTGCGGTTGAAAAGCCCGTGAAGCCGTCTATTGAGTAAGACAGAAGCTTCCAAAAATTCCAATTGGACTTTCCTGCTTTGCGCGCCGTATTTCCGACTTCGATGAATTTTGTGTTAAAGCCTACCCACGAGAAAATTCCTTTAGAAAAGCGGGAATATTCGGACATAGAAAGGATTGCATCTACCATCTGACGTGTCATGAAGCGGAAATCCTGCGCGCCGCCCTTAATATCGGTATTGGAAATTCTGTTGTT
>JAISHJ010000117.1 GCA_031262625.1 Ruminococcus sp.
GTACACCGCTTCCGCGTATAAGTCCCATGATATATTCCCCGCCGGCGACAAGGGTTTCCTTGTTTGCGAGGGCGACATCATTACAAGCTTTTATCGCGGCTTCTGTCGGGAGAAGTCCTGCAATACCGACGGAAGCGTTAACCACGCGGTCAACCTTTATCGCAGCCGCTTCCGCAATTGCTCCTGCTCCTGCTTCTGCCTTAATATCGGTGTCGGCAAGCGCAAGCTTAAGTTCACCGAAAAGCTTTTCCTCCGCAATTACGGCGCGTTTAGCGCGGAATTCCCGCGCTTGTGAAGCTAAAAGCTTTACGTTTTTCCCGGCAGTAAGGGCGATAACGTTAATGTCATGCGCACGAGCAATTTCAAGCGTTTGCGTACCTATAGAACCGGTCGAACCGATAACTGATATATTCATTTAATTAAACCGCTTATCGTAAACGCGTTTGGTTTTCTTTTCAGAACGCGGCAGAGTCATCTCCGGCACACATTCACATTCGATAGTGATGCCGATTTTTTGCTTGAATACGGCGATAATTTTCTTCGCAAGCCCCGCATAGCCTGACATTGACTCAACGATAAGGGTTAAAACATCCCGTCCGTCAACGTGAGCAATATGGATTTGATACTCCGAAGTAGCACCGGGAATGGTCTTGAGGACATCTTCAATCTGTCCGGGGTAGATATTAACGCCCTTAACCTTAATCATGTCGTCGGTACGCCCTAAAATACGCTCTATCATAGGGTATTCCCGCCCGCAGGAACACTTCGCCGGTATTTTCCTTGTCAGATCGTGTGTGCGGTAGCGTATAAGCGGCGCTCCCTCTTTTTGGAGTGTAGTTATAACGAGTTCGCCCTGCTCACCGTCCGGCAAAACTTTCCCGGTTGCGGGGTCGATTACTTCAAAATAAAGGAAGTCGTCACGATAATGAATACCTTCGTGCTTTTCGCAGTCGATACCTATACCCGGACCGTAAATTTCCGTCAAACCGTAGATATCGAAAAGCTCGATCCCAAGTTCACCCGAGATATGGTCGCGCATAAGGTCACCCCAGCGCTCCGAACCGATAATTCCGCGCTTCAAAGCGATTCTGTCAAGCATTCCGCGTTCCTTAACCTGTTCCGACAAAAGCAAAGCATAGCTTGAAGTGGAGCAGATTACGGTAGTTTGAAGGTCTTCCATAAGCTGTAATTGCTTTTCGGTATTACCCGGACCTACTGGCACAGCCATTGCACCGAGAGTTTCACAGCCTTTCTGAAAGCCTGCGCCTGCCGTCCAAAGTCCATAACCGACGGTAATTTGAACCCTGTCAAGGGAAGTAACGCCTGCCGTTTCGTAACACCAAGCGAACATCTCTGCCCAGTCGTCAACGTCCTTCTTAGTGTAGGGTATAATTACCGGCTTGCCTGTTGTGCCGGAACTTGAGTGAATACGGACAACCTTTTCGTCAGGAACCGCCTGAATTCCGAGGGGATAGGCTTCGCGAAGATCATGCTTATCGGAAAACGGAAGCTTCTCAAAATCTTCAATTGAAGTTATCGCGGTGTTTGAATTAGAAAAATGATTTCTATAAAACGGGCTGTTAGCAGCCGCAAAGCTTACAGCTTTTTTTATTGCGTTAAGATATTTCATCTGTGTTCATCCTTTTTTTCGTTTTCGGCGGAGAGAAGTAATCACCCCGAAACCGCTTTTATTCCTGCTTCAAAAGCTTTGATGTTTACGTCAAGGAATCGCGGCTTTATAAGCTTTTCCATAGCTTTTTTTATCGCGTTTTCGCTTATATTTATGAAGCCCATTCCGAACGCCGCGCCGAGGAGCAGAGTGTTTGTACATTTACCGTCCATAAACGGTGCGGCGAGGGTATCGGTATCAAGAAAGATACTCTCTGCGGCGGATTTTATATAGTCTTCCATAGCTTTGCTGTCGTATGCCATAACTCCGAGTGATACTGCGACCGGCTTTATTTCCGACATTGATACTACTGCTTTTCCGGAAGGTTTCAAAAACGGAAGACATCTTGCAGCTTCGCATTTTTCAAAGGCTATAATAAGGTCTGCCTGACCCTTCGGGATATAAGGGGAAGAGGTTTTTTCGGTGCGAACGTGGCTCACTACCGAACCGCCGCGCTGACTCATTCCGATAGTTTCGCCTGTTCTCGCAACGTCTGAGCCGTCAATTACAGCACTTTCGGCAAGTATCTTCGAGGCAAGAATCGTTCCCTGTCCGCCTACGCCGCAGATTAAAATGTTCATGAACGTACCCCGCCGATCTTATGAATTTTCCCGGGTTTGCAGACGGTTTCGCAAATTCCGCAGCCGTAACACATCACCGGGTCAATTACAGCTTTTCCGCTTGATAGCGAAATTGCCGGACAGCCAAGCTCGTTAATACAGCGTTTACAGCCGATACAATCACTCACTTCATAGGTACAAGGCTTTTTCGACACCGCTATACACGGCGCTTTGAATACAATGGCAGATACGCCGTTATATAGAGCCGCTTCTGTTACGGTTTTTACTGCGTTTTCAAGGTCAAACGGATTACATTCTTTCACAAATCCGACATCTAAGGCGGTTAGCACCTTCGCTATGTCGATATGCACAGTCTCCTCGCCGGTAATGGTTACGCCTGTTCCGGGGTGCGGCTGACCGCCCGTCATTGCTGTGGTACGATTATCGAGTATACATATAGTAATATTATGCTTATTATATACAGCATTCGCTACCCCCGTCATACCGGAAGCGAAAAATGTCGAGTCGCCTGTAAAAGCGAAAACGTCGGTGTCGGGGTTGGAAGTCTTTATCCCCTGCGCGACGGTAATTCCGCCGCCCATACAAAGACAGGTATCGGTCGTCTCGAGAGGTTTTGCATTTCCGAGAGTGTAGCATCCTATATCGCCGCAGTAGACAGCTTTTTTGCCCTTAGAAGCAAGCTTAACAGCGTAAAAGCTTGCTCTATGCGGGCATCCTGCACAGAGCACCGGGGCGCGTGTCGGCAATGTCACATTAAGTTTTGCAGACGGCGTTTCGGGTGTTTGAAGCCCTAAAAATCCGCAGATAATACTTTCTATATTTTCATATTTAAGTTCGCCCGCGGCAGGAACGTGTTCTGAATATTTGCCCTTAAGAGGTGTCTTAATTAATCTTTGCAAGTTTTCTTCTATAAAAGGCTCGAGTTCTTCAAGTACCAAAATATCCTTAGCGGTCTCAGCGAAAATTTCAGTCTCACTGACAGGAAAAGGATAGGGACGACCTATAGTAAGTCTGTTGACCTTAACGCCGAGACTCTCAAGCACATCCGTTACAATTGCAGTAGTAACGCCGCCGGTTACTATGCCCTTATCGGTATCGGGAACGGTTTCGACATTATTGTATTTGCACTTCTCCGAAGCGATAGAGTTATACATCTTAAAATTTTCGATATGCCTCTTATATGACAGAGGAGGGAATATAACCCATTTTGGGTCTTTAACAAAACCTTCCGGGGTGTAATCATGAATTTCATCTGATACGTCTACTGTAGCCGAAGCGTGGCATACCTTTGTTGTGGGGCGAAGAATTACCGGTCTCCCTATCTTTTCGGAAAGTTCAAAGGCATATTTTGTCATTTTGTACGCTTCCTCGGGGGAGGACGGGTCGAGCACCGTAAGGTGAGCGTACGCTCCGAATGAGCGGGTGTCCTGCTCCGTCTGGGAGGAAATCGGTCCGGGGTCGTCCGCAACGGCGATAACCATTCCGCCCTTTATGCCGATATAAGCTAAGCACATAACCGGGTCGGAAGCAACGTTAAGCCCAACCTGTTTCATCGTCACAAGCGTCCGCATACCGGAATATGCCGCACCTGCACCCGCTTCAACCGCCGCTTTTTCGTTGGCAGACCACTCGATATGAATGTTTTTGCTGTATTCGCTTGATTTTAACGTCTCTAAAATTTCGGTAGACGGTGTTCCGGGATAGCCTGCGGCGAATTTAACCCCTGCGGCAATTGCTCCCATTGCAATCGCGCCGTTACCAAGCAGATTCATCTTCATTATCATTCTCGCTAACATATTTTATCATTATAATATTATCATAAAAATATAAAAAAGTCAATATTATCATTAAATTTTTAAAATAGTTGACATTACGGTTTAAATAATGTAAAATTATTATAGACAAAATTAATAGTGTGAGGTAATTATGGAAGATATTAAGCGTTTCAGCAACACTAAAGAAGCAAAACAGATGACGGCAGTTTTTATCATAAATATTGTTTTGCTTATATTATTAGATATAGCAGACATTATATATGCAGTTTATATGGGTATAAACGGAATGAGCATAACCTACAGTTTCGAGTTGCCATCTATATTTTTAATTATTATAATCGGAGGATATTTTATTAATTTAATAACACTTATATCATCGGCATTTGCTTCGAGAATTGCTAAATACATAACATTTGCTGATTGTGGTATAATCGCATACGTAAATGACGGAATTAAACGCAGTATAAAACCGAATCTCGATTTTCTTGCAATTATATCTAATTCTGTTACAATAACATCAATTGATACTCACGATGAAGAAAGTTTCAGTTTTTCAAACAACCTCAAAGCAAAATTTAAGCTTTACAATCTTTTGGCATACAGCGTCTTGGGAGTTATATTCTTAATCGTTTCATTATTTATCGGACTTCATAACTCTATAGGAATGATCGTTAATATATTAGGAAGCTATTCGATAATTATCGGTATATTTAAGAGCGCATGGTGGAGAAAGAATTCTGTCGATTTATCCGCACAATACATAAGGTATAAAAGCGATATTTTATTATGTATTGGAGATATAAATGAAAGCTTATTCTATGTTACAAAGTATCAATTTGACCCTGAGCCTGTAAGGGCATTTCAAATCATGAAAATCTGCTCATTTCTTTCAGATCCTTCAACCAACCCCGATTTGATTCTTTCCAAAAGCCTAACTTCAACTATTTTCAATGAATATCTAAGACAGGAAAGGACTGATTACCCTAAAATTATCCACGACTACCTTGAATATTATGTAGCTAATATTCCACGACTTACCGAAGGAAAAAGAACAGCCTCTGACCGAATGTTTTGGATTGAACTTTTATACTACCTTGCATTAACAGGGCGGCGTGAAATGGCAATTGACGAATATAACAAACGGATATCGTATGTTATTCCTCAGACAAAAATTTCACAATCCATTAACGGCTGCCTTCGATACATTCTATTTAACGAAGATTATTCGCTCTGGCTATATGACAAAAAGAATATGCAGCCCACCATGTTGGAATTTATCCACAAATGGTTTGAAATGCCGTACATATATGATGCGAAAGGGACTTACGCCCTTCATAAATTAATTTGGGAACAGCCCGCCGAGGTTAACCATGCAACTTGATTTAATTTATCCCGAAACTCCGGAAGAACTGCTGTGGTTTAAGCTTTCGCTTATGTTTGAAGCCGGGAGCAATCGTTTTTGGGAGATCTTTCACGGCAAAAGCGAAGATATTGCCGAGATTTATAAAGTAGTTTCCGAAAATCCCGAAAAGATTTTCCCCGACATCTCTACTTCGGAAGAATTTGAAAAAGCTTGCAATGAACGTGCGGAAAAGGTACTTAAGGATTCAAGATATCGCAATATAGGTATTATTACTTACGAAAATGGAGTTTACCCCGATAGCCTTAAAGAAATTTATAATCCTCCGATGGTGCTTTACTACAGGGGCGATGTCAGCCTACTTTCGCAAAAGCCGAATCTTTCAATTGTCGGGTCGCGTAAGTCGTCGGCGTATGCGCTGTCGCTTACCGATAAGATAATTAGGTCACTTAAAAAGTACAATTCCGACTACGTTTTTATAAGCGGTTTTGCCGCCGGAACGGATATTGCTTCTCATATTTCGGCTGTGCGAAACGGCTGTAAAACTATTGCTGTAAAGGGTTGCGGCGTTGACTACAGTTATCCTGCGGTAAATATGCGATTTGTTCCCGAAATTTTAGATAACGGCGTAATTATCAGCGAATATACGCCGGGCACACGTCCGCACCCACGGCATTTTCCTATCCGCAACCGTATAATTGCTGCGCTTCCGGATGGCGTAATTGTTACCGAAGGCGGTGCGGAAAGCGGCTCGCTTTCAACCGCTCATCTTGCCATAGATTTCGGGAAGGATGTTTTCACAATTCCGCCCTTTAATATTTTGGCGGAGGAGTGTCAGGGCAATATCGCGCTACTGCGCGAGGGGGCGATCCCTATCTACGGCGCTCGCGATATTTTAATGCAAAACCGAGGATTTATTACAGAACTTTATACGCTTGAGATTGAAAAAGTTAAGTCCGACGGTACGGCAGGAGTTCCTAACACAAATTCGGATATTCCTGTAAAAACCGCCGAAGGCTTCGCACCGCCGCCCGACTTCAAATTCAACAGCGACACTTCGTCTCTTTCGGAAGCTGAAATAGCTGTCTTAGACATAATCAAGACTGCTCCCGGTTCGCATTCCGCTTCATCCCTCGCCGACGACCGCGACCCGGACGAAATTTTGGATATTATTACCGAACTCGAGATGTCGAAATTTGTTTTCAGGGCGGCTAATGGGTTGTATTATTGAGAGAATAGAATTACTCGACAAAACACAAACACCGCCGAAATAAATCGGCGGTGTTTTTGATACGGATAAGCATTTTACCAAAGCAATAAACAAGAAAAAGTTTAAAGTCCGGGGGTGGTGGGGGTTTGGGGGAGGAGGGTGGAGTGTGGCGCAGCGCCACACTGTCACCGCTCCCCTCCTCCCCCAACGCGCCCCGGTACCCCGGCGTTCTCGTTACTTAGCATACTCGATAGCGCGGGATGCGCGGATTAGGTGGATTGTAATCTGTCCGGGGTAA
>JAISHJ010000068.1 GCA_031262625.1 Ruminococcus sp.
TGCCGAAAAGCAAGTCAGACAAAAATATGACGAATCGCTCAAAAATCTCAAAGAAATCGCGAAAGTTTGTGATGAGATTTATGTGTTTGATAACACCGAAGTCTTTAAGCTTATTGCAAGACTTAAAAAAGGCATGATCACTTACCGCAATGACAGCGGTTATAAGTGGTTTCAGAAAATCTTTCCGAAATAAAAAACATCGGCAGGCGTTTTACCGCCTGCCGGTTTAATTTAGACTTAGAATACCATTTCTACGGTATTAACATCGAGAAGTTTATCTGCGGGGATATAAAGCCCTTCGAGTTTTTCTCCGTTTAGAGTAATTGTGGAAGCAGCGTCTGCGCCGGGTTTAGCGTTGGGGTTTTTGAATATGATATTTAGAGTTTTGCCGCGGAAGATTTTTTCTGCGGTATATTCTTTCCAGTCGGAGGGAACGGCGGGGGAGAGGGTAAGACCGTGAGCGTCGGGACGGAAGCCTAAGATACCTTCTACACAGCCTACCATGACGGTGGAAGCGGTGCCGGTGAGCCAGTGCACGTGGGAGCGTCCTGCGTAGGGACTGCGGGTCGATTCGGTGAATTGTCCGTGGGTGTAGGGCTCGATTACGCGAATTTCTGCGCGGTCGTTGAGAGCGGCAGGGGAACTTTCGAGGAAGTATTCAAAGGCTCTGTCGCCGTGTCCTAAGAGGGATTCTGCGAGGATAGCCCAACCTTGAGATTGTGAGAATATACCGCCGTTTTCTTTTGTATCGGGGTTGAAGATATGCATTAACGCGCCGCCGAAGTAGTGGTTTTCGTAGGGCGGTTCGAGAAGTTTTACGCCGTAGGGGGTATTTAGGATTTTGTGAACACTTTCCATTGCGATTTCGCCGCGTTCTTTTCCTGCAAAGCCGGAGATTACGGACCATGACTGCGGATTGAGCCACATTGAAGCTTCGGGGTCGTTGCGGTTGCCGACTTCTACGCCGTCTTCGCGGATTCCTCTGATGTAGCGGTCCTCGTTCCAACAGTTATTGAGCGCATCTGAAAGCGGTCCTGTTACCTTGTCGAGGTACTCAATGTAGGTTTTATCCTTCTTTAGTTCTGCATATTCGCGGATGATTTCAAATGCGTAGTAAAGCTGGAACGCAACGAATGTCGATTCGCCCTTCTTCCCGAGACGTAAGCAGTCGTTCCAGTCAGCATGAAGCCCTGCCGGCATATTGTGTACGCCCAGTCTCTCCATAGAGAATTTAATTGCACGCTTTAAGTGGTCGTAAACGGTATCTTCTCCGCCGTTTGCGTAGACAATCTTTTCGTCAAGGAAAGCTACATTCCCTGTCTCGCCGATATATTTTCTTACTGTCGGGAAGAGCCACAGCGCATCATCTGCTCTGTATGAAGGGTGGTCGGTTTCCTTAACGTATGAAGCATCGTCGGGAGTGTCCTCATGCCCTGCGTTGTGGGTAAATTTAACGAGAGGAAGTCCTCCGCCGTTGTCAACCTGCGCAGAAATCATGAAGCGGATTTTGTCCGCCGCAAGTTCCGGGTCAAGGTGAATAATGCCCTGAATATCCTGAACGGTGTCGCGATAGCCGTAACCGTTTCTTTCTCCGCAGTAAACGAGTGAAGCCGCTCTCGACCATGTAAAGGTAATGAAGCACTGATAGGCGTTCCATACGTTAATCATGTTGTTGAAAGCTTCGTTCGGAGTAGAAACGGAAAGGTTTTTAAGCTTCGCGTGCCAGTATTTTTTAAGAGCTTCTACTTCTGTATCAACGATAGAAGCATCCTCATATTTAGCGATAATTTCGTTTGCCTTTGCGTTATCCTTCTGCCCTAAAACGTAAGTTATAGCTGTAGTTTCGCCGGGCTTTAGAGTAATTTTCGTAGAAAGCGCGCCGCAGGAATTGCCGTTATAGTTAAAAGTGCCGTCAAGTTCGCCCTTTTCAACACCTATCGGGTTTTCGTAGCCGCGATAAGCACCGATAAAGTTATCGAGAGAGCCGCAGAAGCTGGAAGCTTTTGCTCCTGCTATACCGAAGAAGCGTTCCCGATGGTTAGAGCCGGTCTCGTCCTTGCCGCTGTTTTCGTTGATATGCTGTAGGATTTTATTTCCTTCAAAGCTTGTCCTTGTGATAAACTGTGTGTATTGAAGGTTAATTTGGTCCTGTTTATAGTTATTATCGGAAGTAAACTCTATAAAACCGGTTACAGTTAAGTTTCTTTCCTTATCGGAAGCGTTCGTAATCTTAATTCGGCGTATTTCGTAATCCGCGCCGAGCGGAACGTAATAAACGGTCTCTGTCTTTATCCCCGAATAGTCGGAGGTTATAACGGTGTAAGCAGTACCGTGACGACATTCCGACTTGTATTTATCGAGCGGCTTTCCTACAGGCTGCCATGAAGCAGACCAGAAGTCCGCAGAATCGGCGTCTTTAAGGTAGATGTATCTCCCGGGGAGAGCTATTGCCGTGTTGAAGCGATAACGGACGTGACGTCCGTTCGCGCCGGATTTAACGAAGCTGTAGCCTGCCGCGTTATTGCTGATAATTGCGCCGTATTCCGGCGATCCGAGGTAATTCGACCAAGGCGCAGGAGTATCGGGTCTGTCAACCACATATTCTTTATTTTCAAGATCAAAGTGTCCGTATTGCATATTGCTTTTCCTCCCGTTAACAGGTGAGTTTTTTTAATCTATCTATTATTCTATCATAATATTACCATAAGTACAAGTATTATTTTTACTGTTAATCGTTTTCATTTGTAAATATATTTTTAACATTTATCTTTGTAATAAATTAGGCGAACTAAGTTTACACAATATAAACAATTTATACGACAATTGTACTTGACTTTTCCGCGAATATAGCTTATAATTATTAGGGCATAATATCCATGACGTTACAGCGAAGTTTCCCCTCTGATGAAAAAGGAGATTTTAATGAAAAAAACTGTCCGAAGGTTTTTATCGGTGATTTTTACCGCACTCCTTGCTATAGGCTGTTTTGCGCTTTCTGTCAGCGCATCTGAAACTGCCGCCTTCGCTTTTGATAATGATACGGGCGCTTCTCTTTGGAAGATTGATAATACCGAACTTGCCGCTTCAAACGGCTTCGGCTTTGATATAACCGACACCGAAAGTTATGACGGCGCAGGTTCGCTTGCGGTTTTTGAGAGTTTAACGGGCGAAATTGACCCTGCTCTTGTCGGCGGAGCTTACATAACCGCTTCCGACATAGGGCTTACAGACTTTGCCGGCTGTACAATCACAGCACAGATTTTCCCCTCCGCCGTTGCCGCGGCGCAGGGCGCACAATTTGTTCTCTATACCGACGGTATGATATACCTTCCTCTCATGCAGACCGAATTAACGCCGAACGAGTGGAACAGCGTTTCTCTGATTATCCCCGATAACTGTAAAAACACCCGTCTCGGCTTCTTAGCGCCCATCTACACAACATTCGCCGGCGATGCTTTTTACCTTGACGAGATAACAATAACCCTCCCGGACGGCAGCACAGTCCCCAACGTCGGCGACTACGTTCCTCCTGCCGAAAACGCCGAATCGGGCATAAGCGACGGTCTCGCCGCCCTGATATACACCCTCTTAGCACTTTTAGCTATCGCTGTAGTAGGCGTAGTAATCTTAGCCATCTACAAACGCTCAAAGCGCTACAGATAAAGTCCGGCATCATCCTCGGCAAGTGCGGCACGTGCGGCGAGTATGGTAGGCACGGCGCGTGTGGTAGGCACGGCGCGTGTGGTAGGTACGGCAAGTATGGTAGGTACAGCGCGGCTGTAACAAACGCGGCGCGGCAAGTGCGGCGATTTCCGTTATTTTGATATAAAACTATTCCCTCGTTATCCCCTAAGCGTTTAGGGGATTTCGTATTTAGGTGTTTATGGAAAAGTTTCAGAGACTGATAAGGAACAAGTGGTTTAAGCTCGGCGTTAGTCTTTTCGGGCTTCTTTATACGTGGTTTTTGTGTTATGCTTGCTACATGGTCTTTTTCTACGATATAAGCTACTCCAATCGGGTAATGTTCGCCGTTCTCTACGTTATTTTCACTGTCTTCACCGGCTTTATAATCTACTACACGCGAAAAAGCCCCATAACGCGTATCCTTTCCCTCGTAAATGTAGTGCTTTTGTTGCCTATACTCCTCCTCGACTGGGGCAACCTCCCGCTTATCATTCCCGCCGCGCTCATCTGTTTTTTCGGCTTCTTCACAAGCGGCATAAACCCCACCGCGAAAACCGTTTGGGGGACGATATTCCTGCTTTTATATATTGTCGGCAGCGTTATTTTCTACTTCGTATGGTACGTTTTCCGAACCACCACCGAGGACACTATTATCGGTACCGAAACTTCTCCCTCCGGCAATTTTTCATACTATATTTTGGATATTAAGAATAACTCCACCGGGAAACTTGACGTTTACATGATTCCCACAAGCCTTAACGACACAGCTTTCGGCTGTATCGAACTCGATACTACTCTTAAAAAGCGCGTGAAACAAGCCGTAAAGCCCGCCACTGCCGACTGTGAATGGATAGACGGCAACCTCTACATCAACGGTGAACTCTATTTTTCCGAAGCGAAGTACTACCAAGACGACGAGTACATCTTGGATGACGGCACATGGACCTACACATATTTTGAAATTGAATATCCCATTAATACTTTAATCGAACAAGTTACCGACATAGCCGGAAAAGCAGTTGACAAGCTTAAAGAATCGACAGCAGAAACGTCTGCAGCAGATACGTCTGCAGAAACGTCTGCAGCAGAAACGTCTGCCGATGAAACTGCTGCCGATGATGAGCCTGTATAATTACCGCTTTTTATACAATATTAAGTAAAATAATAAATTTTTAATTATCATATTGTTAACCGCAGACGTAATTTTTGTTAAATTTACAAACAAGACATAGTCCGTTCACACAATATCAATGAAATCCGGCGGTGAAGATATTATAATATAATGTGTACATAATCATTAATAATTTGTAAAATTTTTAATAATAGCGGAACTTATTCCCGCGGGAACTCATTCCCTATTCCGCGCCTCGGAGGTTACGTTTATGTCTCTCGGTAAAGTATTAGTCGTCGATGACGACAATAATATATGCGAACTCCTCAAGCTCTATCTCGAAAAAGAGGGTTATAACGTCATCGTCTCCCACACCGGCGACCACGCTATCGTCAGCTTTAACCACCTCAAACCCGATATAGTTCTCCTCGATATCATGCTCCCCGAACTCGACGGCTGGCAAGTATGCCGCGAAATCCGCAAAAAATCTAACGTCCCCATAATTATGATTACCGCAAAATCCGAAACCTTCGACAAAGTCCTCGGTCTCGAACTCGGTGCGGACGATTACATAGTTAAACCTTTCGATACCAAAGAAGTCATTGCCCGTATCAAGGCTGTCTCCCGCCGTATCCAAAACCAAACCGCCGAGCCCGAAGTCAAGGAAGTTCGCTACGAAAACTTAGTAGTAAACATGACTCGCTACGAACTCCGCGTCAACAACAAAGTCCAAGATACACCCCCAAAAGAACTCGAACTCCTCTTCTACCTCGCCTCTAACCCCAACCACGTCTACACACGCGACCAACTCCTCGACGAAGTTTGGGGCTTCGAATACTACGGCGACTCCCGCACCATCGACGTTCACATAAAACGTCTCCGCGAAAAACTCGAGGGCGTCTCCAAAAAATGGTCCCTAAAAACCGTCTGGGGCGTAGGCTACAAATTTGAAGCCGAAGAAGAACCTCAATAAGTTCCGCTGGGGTACGTTGGGGGAGGAGGGGAGCGGTGACAGTGTGGCGCTGCGCCACACTCCCCTCCCCTCCCCCAAACCCCCACCTCCCCCGGACTTTAAACATTTTTCTTGATTTAATCTTTGCTCTTATTCGTTCGCTTTCGCGATACTTTGCTTAAGATTATTTCATATTTTACGTTCCGCACTAAAGCCGAAAATTCATAAAAGGGTTTACCTTTTCACCTCAAATCCTAACAAGATAATTATAAGCAGTCTTTGGAAGGGGGGTTTGGGGGGAAACCT
The DNA here is from genome assembly GCA_031262625.1 of Ruminococcus sp. GTDB lineage: Bacteria > Bacillota > Clostridia > Oscillospirales > Ruminococcaceae > JAISGY01. The sequence continues at coordinate 6,054 of JAISHJ010000068.1, forward strand.
TTCTTTAGAAAGGTTTCCCCCCAACGTACCCCAACGTACTCCTATGAAGAAGTCGTTTTCGGATATATTTTCTGCTGTAGCGAGTGTTACGGTAGCAGTGATGCTTATTGTGAGCGCAGTACTTTGCGGTACTGCGCTTGCGGCGTTTGTGAAGACGGAGTATTTGAAGCTTTCGGGGGAGACTGACGGGGAGTACACGTACAGTTTGGATGGGGTTTTGAAGCTGTCGCGCGGGGAGTATGTGCTGCCGGCATATATTGAGGACGAGCGGCTTGAGGGTACGCGAGTGCCTTCGCTGACTACATTTTACGGAATTTTTGACGAGCCTGTATTTATTGACATTATAGGTACGGCGGACGGTTACATAATCAAGGTAAACAGTGCGGATGCGTATAATGCTTATCTGCTTCAAATAGTCCTAAGTGCGGTTTTCGCTGACCTTTTCGGGATAGCAGTAATTTTTATTGCAGTATATTTTGTCACAAAAAGGTTTATCTCGCCGATTGAAGAAATGACTGTAAAGGTTGCAGAATTTGAGAGCGGCGACTTCTCCGCGCGCGTTAAGGTTGACTCCGACTCCGAAATCGGCTTTTTAGCAGACTCTCTTAACCGTATGGCAACTACTATCGAACAGACAGAAGACGACCGCAAAGCCTTTATAGCAAACGTCTCTCACGAACTCCGAACCCCCATGACGAGCATTTCCGGCTTCATAGACGGAATCCTCGACGGTACTATCGACGATATAGACATCGACCGCTACCTTCGTCTCGTCTCCGTCGAAACAAAACGCCTTTCCCGTCTCGTCACAAATATGCTCAGTCTCTCTGCTTTTGATGCAGGAAAAATGTCACTAAAACGCTCCCGCTTCGATATTCTCCCCGATTTACTCACAATCCTTACCCACTTCCGCGACCAAATTATAAAAAAGAATATCACCATCAACGCCACCGAAATATCAGAATTCACAGTAACCGGCGACACCGACCTGCTAAACCAAGTCTTCTTTAACCTAATCGAAAATGCCGTCAAATTTACCGACCAAGACGGCGAAATCACTATAACCCTCTCCTCCACCGACTCCGACGTCTCCATCAGTATCCGTAACACCGGCGGCGGTCTTCGCGCCGACGAAATCACCAAAGTATTCGAGCGCTTCTACAAAACCGACCCCTCCCGCGGCAAGGATAAGTACGGCGCAGGTCTCGGTCTCTCCATAGTCTCCAACATCATTAAACTCCACCAAGGCAAACTAATAGTACGCTCCGAACCCGAAAAATTCACAGAATTTGAAATTACTCTGCCGAGGGCTTAGGAGGAACGCTGGGGGGGAGAGGAGCAGTGACCTGCC
>JAISHJ010000008.1 GCA_031262625.1 Ruminococcus sp.
TTGTTGCCTTTTTTATAGGAATCGATCATTTTCTTAACCATTTGACCGCCGATGGCGCCGGCTTGTTTGGAGGTTAGGTTGCCGTTGTAGCCGTTTTTGAGTTGAACGCCGACTTCGGAAGCGGCTTCCATCTTAAAGCGTTCGAGGGTATCTCTGCCGTGAGCTGTCGGTTGAACGGACGGTGTTGACTTCGGCTGTGAAGCGGAAGAACCGCCGGAAGAACTGCCGGAAGAACGTGTTGTTTTTGTTGTAGTAGTTGTTGATTTCTTCATTATTATTAATTTTACTCCTTTTGAATAGGTAGGTTTGCTTTAGTAGTATTATCAAAAGGGGGAAAATTTATTATGTGTAAAATTTGTTATGTAGTTAGCTATGAGTTTTGATGTGTTCGGCGAGTTTTTTATCTTGGGTGCGGATGTGGTTTATGAGCCAGTCGCCTATGTCGGAGTTAACCTTTGAGACGAGGATTATTGATGGTCCTTTGGCGTTAAGTTCCGCGCCGATTTCGGCAACGCGTTTTTTGAAGCCTTCGTGGATTTTGTAGTGGTTGGGGTAGTCGGGATATTTTGAAGCTTGTTGGAGTTTTTCTTCGTCGGCGAAATGTTTTGCTGTGTACTCCATTAAAAATTTGACGGTTTTTTCTACGTTAGCGCGCCCCTGACCGGCGTTGCAGGCTTCTAAGAGACCGTTAATTGCTTGGAAAAGCTGACGGTGTTCGGTGTCGATGAGGTTGTTGCCTGTTTCGAGATCTTTGGTAAAAGTATACATAAATGCCCTCCAAAAAATTATTTTACTATTCTATGCCCATCAGAAGAAGGGCTGCTTTTGCGGCTTCTTGTTCGGCTTGTTTTTTAGTTTTGCCCTCGCCCTTTGACAAAATATTGGAATTGAGCATGACTGCCGCGGTGAAAGTACGGGAGTGCGGCGGACCGTCTTGACTTATCAAAGCGTATTCGATATGCTCTTCGGGGTTCTTTTGAATTATCTCTTGCAGTTTAGTTTTATAGTCACTCTTTAAGCCTACGCTGTCCATATAAACAGCGGCAGGGTCGGAAGGCATAAAGCTTAAAATATAATCTGTAATGCGGTTTATGTCCGAATCAAGGTAAATTGCGGCAATAATCGACTCGAAAACGTCCGCGATTATCGAATGTTTCCCGCGGGAGCCGAGTTTCTTTTCTCCCTGACCGAATAAAATTAATTCTGAAAGATTAATACGCTTTGCGAATTCGCATAAAGCATCTTCGCAGACAAGAGCAGTGCGGAGTTTCGAGAGTTCGCCCTCCGTCAGTTTCGGGTATTTTTCAAATATCCACTTCGATACTACTACCGAAAGCACACTGTCGCCCAAAAACTCAAGGCGTTCATACGAACGAATCCTTATATCCGCTTCGTTGACATAGCTTGAGTGACAGAGCGCCTCAAGCGCAAGCTTCTTGTCTCTGAAAATATATCCTATAGCCGCTTCAAGGTCGGCGGCTGTTTTTTCAGTTGTTCCCATCTGATGTTAACTTCTCCGTAATTTTACCGATAATATCGCCGTCAACACAAAGTTTTGCCTGACGGATTGCGTTATAGAAGGCGGTTTCGTCAGAACTTCCGTGCGCCTTAATGACAGGCTTCGACACGCCTAAAAGTACTGCGCCGCCGACTTCTTTATAGTCCATCTTTTTGCGGAAAGCCTTGATTTTTTTAAGGATTAATGCTCCCGCAAGCGTTCCCGGAAAGCCTTTTAACATACCTTTGAGAGTATTCCCGAAATATTTTCCCATGCCTTCGTAGAGTTTTAAGGCAATATTTCCCGTAAAGCCATCGCAAACTACAACGTCACATTCTCCCAGCGGCAGTTCACGCGCTTCAACATTTCCGTAAAATTCTATCGGCGCACTCTGTAAAAGTTTGTATGTTTCAACGTCAACAGGTCTCCCCTTCGTCTCCTCAGTACCTATATTAAGAAGCCCAACCTTCGGCGTGAATATCCCCCCGACAGCTTCCATATAAGCAGCACCCATTAAAGCGAATGTCACAACCATCTCCGGGCGGCACTCCGTGTTCGCGCCCGCATCAAGAAGCATGAAAGACCCCTTGTCCGACGGAAGAAGCGGTGCAAGCGCCGGCCGCTTTATCCCCTTAAGCCTTTTCGCTATAAATGTTCCTCCGACAGTAAGCGCGCCCGTCGAACCCGCCGAAACAAAGGCATCGCCCTTCCCCTCGGCAAGCGCTCTAAGCCCCATCGCCATCGAGCAGTCCTTATATTCTTTTAATATCTTCGTAGGCTCCTCATGTATGTCAAAAACACTGTCGGTGTGGATTACATGAAAGCCTTCAAGCGGAATTCCCTGTTCACGTGCAATATGCCTGATTTTTTCCTTATCGCCGACAAGTACAATGTCAACATCAAGTTCACGAACTGCACGTTCCGCTCCCTTAATTACTTCTATCGGAGCATTATCTCCTCCGAAAGCATCTACTACAATTCTCATTAATTACCTCCGATTTCACGGTATGCAATTTCCAAATCTCTTAACGCCCTGTCAGCTAAGGCTTGGTAGCGTTCTTGCTTTCCTTTTACAGGAATTTCAAGCGGAGGAAGTATTCCCATATTCGCGCCCATCGGCTCGAAATGTTTTACCGATTCGTCCGAAATATAAGAAGTCAACGCGCCTAACATTGAAGTTTTCGGGAGATTAAGCGGCTCTTTCCCCTGTAGCCTTCTCGCAAGCGAAAGCCCTGCGATAAGTCCGCTTGCCGCCGACTCCATATAGCCTTCTACGCCGCTTATCTGCCCCGCAAAAATTATTCTTCCGTTATTTTTAAGCGAAAAATCGGAATTTAAGAAGCGCGGACTGTCGATAAAACTGTTTCGGTGCATTACCCCATATCGCGCAAACTCCGCATTTTGGAGTCCCGGTATCATTCGGAAAACACGTTCCTGCTCGCCGAATTTTAGGTTCGTCTGAAAGCCTACTATGTTGTAAAGCCTGCCCTCTCGCGTTTCTTTGCGTAGCTGCACAAGTGCGTAAGGTCGTCTGCCGCTTGCAGGATCGGTGAAACCTACCGGCTTGAGCGGTCCGAACCTCGGCGCGTCAAAGCCGCGCTTCGCCAAAACTTCAATAGGCATACAGCCCTCGTAAACCTTGTCTATATCATGCTTAGGAGCAGATTCGGCGGAAATAAGCGCAGCATGAAATTTTTCATAATCCGCCTTGTCGTTAAAAGGGCAGTTTATGTAATCATCTTCGCCGCGCCCGTAACGTGCGCCGAAAAACGCCGTGTTCATGTCGATAGATTCCGCCGTAACTATCGGGGCGGCTGCATCAAAAAAGTGAAGCATCTCCCCCGAAGTACCGATAGTATTCGCAGAAGTTAATACTTTTTGTATACTTTCCGCAAGCTTCCCGTCAGTCAAAGGTCCGGTAGCTATAATAACATTGCCGTCAGGAATTTCGGTGACTTCGCATTTTTCGACAGTAATTAGCGGATGCGAATTAATTTTAGCAGTAACTGCATCCGAAAAAGCCTTCCTGTCAACAGCAAGCGCTCCCCCCGCAGGTACAGAACAGCTTTCCGCTATCGGTACAGTAAGACTGCCAAGCTTTTTCATCTCAGCCTTCAAAAGCCCAGCCGCAGAATTAACCCGAGAAGCTTTAAAACTGTTCGAGCAGACGAGTTCGCAAAGTCCCGAATAACTATGCGCAGGGCTGAATTTAACAGGTTTTTGCTCAAACAGCGTAACAGAAATTCCATGAGAAGCAAGCGCAAATGCCGCTTCAACACCTGCGAAACCGCCGCCGATAATTTTTACTTCCATAAGGTTTCCTTGGGGTACGTCGTGAGAGAAAGTATTTCAATAGGTTTTAGGTGTTCATGTCAGATTGAAAATAAGAAAATGTTTAAAGTCCGGGAGAGGTGGGGGTAGTGTGGCGCTGCGCCACACTGGGGAGGGGGAGGGGCGGGTCACCGCTCCTCCCCTCCCCCAACGTACCCCAGCGTTCCTTAGAGTTTCTTGTAGTTATCGGTAAAATCGCATTTTGAGCAGTATACTTTTGAGCCTTTGCGGAAGAGGGTTGTACCGTCGTTACATTTGGGGCATTTATCGGAGAGGGGCTGATCCCAAGTCATGAAGTCGCACTGGGGGTTCATTTCGCAACCGTAATATTTTTTGCCTTTTTGGGATTTTTTCGCTAAGATGCGGTGACCGCATTTGGGGCAGATGCCGCCGGTGTCTACTGCTATGCGTTTGGTGTTGGTGCAGTCGGGGAAGCCGGAGCAGGCGAGGAATTTACCGAAGCGTCCGATTTTTATTACCATGGGCTTGCCGCAGACTTCGCAGACTTCGTTTGTTTCCTCGGAGGGCACGCGCATACGCTTGCCATCCATGGCGGTTTCGGCTTCTTGGAGTTCTGATTCAAAGCCGTTGTAGAAATCTTTGAGGGTATCCTGCCAATTTTTCTTGCCCTCTTCGATTTCGTCGAGTTCTTCTTCCATACCGGCGGTGAAGCGAGTGTCTACGATATTTTTGAAGTGGTTTTTCATCAGTTCGGTAGTTACTTCGCCGAGGGGGGTTGGCTTTAGGGCTTTGCCTTCGCGTTCGACGTAGAAACGGTTTATGATAGTACTGATTGTGGGAGCATAGGTAGAGGGTCGTCCTATGCCGTTTTCCTCCATCGCTTTGATTAGAGACGCTTCTGTGTAGCGCGGAGGGGGGGATGTGAAGTGCTGCTTTTTATCGAGTGATTTTATTTTTAGCTTGTCACCCTCGTGGAGTTCTGGGAGGGACTTTGACTCGTCCTCATCCTTTGATTCCTGATAGAGGACAGTGTAACCGGCGAAACGAACGGTAAAGCCTGTAGCACGGAAGGTTACGCCGTTTGCGTTTATGTCGGCGGACACCATATCGAGGGTACAGGGGGTCATCTGGCTTGCGGTGAAACGCTCCCAGATTAATTTATAAAGCTTGTACTGATCGGAATTGAGACTGCTCTTTACGCGATCGGGGGTAATTGACGGAACGGACGGACGAATTGCTTCGTGTGCATCCTGAGCGGCTTTTTTCGATTTATACTCATTGTATTTTGCAGGAATATATTCTTTTCCGTAAAGACTTTTAATAGTTTCTGCAGCAATTTGCTTAGCTTCGTCTGCAATTCTTAAAGAATCTGTACGCATATAGGTAATTAAGCCGAGCGTTCCCATATCATCAACGTCAACGCCCTCGTAGAGGGTCTGCGCCGCTTTCATGGTGCGCGAAGCCGCGAAACCTAACTTTTTTGAAGCTTCCTGTTGAAGCGTGGATGTAGTAAACGGCGGTGCCGGAGACTTTTTGCGGACGGATTTCTTGACGCTTGTGATTATAAAGTCTGCACCGTCGGTGCGCTTTAGTATCTCGTCAGTCTGCTTTTGATTCTTAAGTTCCTTTTTCTTGCCTTCTACTCCATAATAGCTTATTTCAAACTGCTTACGGGAGGGCGGTATGACTGCTACGCCGTCTATAGACCAGTACTCCTCAGGCGAAAAAGCACGAATTTCATTTTCACGGTCAACTATCAAAGATACAGCGACAGACTGAACTCTGCCGGCGGAGAGACCGCGCTTAACCTTCCGCCACAAAAACGGCGAGAGGTTGTAGCCGACAATGCGGTCGAGAAGCCTGCGCGCCTGTTGGGCATTGACAAGTTCCATGTCAATCTTTCTTTTACCCTTCATGCCCGCATCAATGCCGCTCTTGGTAATTTCGTTGAAAGTCACGCGGTTTTTTTCGGTGAGAGGAAGCCCTAAAATCTGCGCAAGATGCCACGAAATAGCTTCGCCCTCGCGGTCCGGGTCGGTCGCGAGGTAAACATAGTCAGCCTTTTTCGCCGCGCTCTTAAGCTTCTTTATAATATCTTCTTTGCCCTTCATGTCGGTGTAAGTGGGGGTAAAACCATTCTCGAAATCAATCCCCATCTTAGACTTCAAAAGGTCGCGTACGTGCCCCATTGAAGCGATTACGTCGTAATCTTTGCCTAAATATTTCCCGATTGTCTTCGCTTTCGCCGGAGACTCGACTATTACAAGATTTGACATTTTTATGCTTCCCTCCGGAGTTCCCAGATTAAAATGCTTGCCGCCGCCGCCGCATTAAGCGACTCGACTGCACCTGACATATTTATAGTAATGGACATATCCGCACGATTTGCTATCTCGTCCGGTATGCCGTTAGCTTCATTTCCGATAATTATCGCGCTTTTTGGCGCAAATTTAACTTTTCTCACGTCTGTAACATCGCCCAAAACCGCCGCGTAGGTTGTATAACCCGATAGCAGTTCAAACGGTGTGTCCGTCTCGCATATATTAACATGAAACAGACTTCCCATCGCCGCTCTTGTGCATTTGGGCGAAAATATATCTGCAGTGTTAACCGAAATTATGTCGGATATTCCCAACGCCGCCGCCGTGCGGATTATCATTCCAATATTCCCGGGGTCCTGTAACCCCGCTAAAACTATCGCTTTTCCGTCAAGCGCAAGTTTACAGTCCGGCTTTTTGCAGACTGCAAATATACCTTGCGTTGATTTCGTTTGACTTATACGTTCTGCGATAGAATCCGTTATAATAAATGGTTCTTCAAAATGCGCGGAGGATTTTTCTGTGCAGAAAACCCTCTCGGGAACGATTCCGCTCTCTATCGCATCAAAAACAAGCCGCTCGCCTTCAAGCACAAATAATCCCAGTTCATCCCTGTATTTTTTATGCTTTGCAAGTTTAATATATTCTTTTATTTTTAGGTTATCCGCAGATATTATATACATTTTCCGCTGTTTTCTCAAAAAGAGTTAGCGAACCGCGTCCGCTAACCCCTTCTATCCTTATGATTAAAGCGCCGCTTTCGCAGTCTCTGTAAGTTTTGTGAATCCCGCTGCGTCATTAATCGCAATCTCCGAAAGCATCTTGCGATTGAGTGTCACACCGGCTTTTTTAAGCCCGTTTATAAATGTCGAGTAGTTCATACCGTTAAGTTTGCAAGCCGCCGAAATACGCGTAATCCAAAGACTTCTGAAATCACGTTTTTTGAGTCTGCGCGATATATAAGCGTACTGTCCCGACTTCATTACCGCTTCTTTAGCCATTTTAAAGTGCTTCGATTTCGCACCCCAATAGCCCTTAGCAAGCTTTAATGTCTTATTCCTTCTTTTGCGCGTAGCCAGCGCACCTTTTACACGTGCCATCTATCTTAAAACCTCGTTATCATTAATTTTTTGCGCGGGTAAAAACGCCCGGGCTTATTTGTAGGGTATCAGCACCTTCATGGTTGCCGCGTTTGCGGGTGCGCAAATCCCGGCGTTACGTCCTTGACGCTTTGATTTGTGAGTTTTTGAGATACGGCGGTGAAGTTTGTTTGCGTGCTGAAATTTAACTTTACCTGACCCGGTGATGGAGAAACGTTTCTTCGCACCGGAATGTGATTTTTGCTTGATCATTTTTATTAGCTCCATTCCATTTTAATGGGATTTACTTTTTTTCTTGTGCAGCCTTTTCTGCTGCGCCGGTTTTGCCCGCCGCATCTGACTTGTTAGCCGCACCTGCCGTGCTTACCTTGTCTGCTCCCACAGCCTTGTCAGCCGCACCTACTGCACCTGCCTTGTCAGCCGTACCTGTTCCCCCTGCCTTGTCTGACGCACCTGACGCACCTGCCGGACTGCCGGACTTTTTCGGGGTAAGGAGAATCATCATCTGTCTGCCTTCCATGACGGGTCTGCCTTCGTGAGAACCGAATTCGGAGCAGGCTTCACGGAATTTTATGAGAAGTTCTTCGCCGAGGTGGGGGTGAGCGATAGCGCGCTTGCGGAAGCGAACTTGGACCTTAACTTTGTCGCCGTTTTTGAGAAAGCCGCAGGCGTGGGAAACTTTGGTGTTAAAGTCATTGGTGTCGATAGTTGAGAACATTCTGATTTCTTTGGTCTCGACGATTTTCTGATTTTTCTTTGCTTCTTTATCGCGTTTGTTCTTCTCGAAGATAAACTTGCCGTAGTCCATTATTTTACAGACCGGAGGAACTGCCCCGGGACTGATCATGACTAAATCGAGTTCTTTTTCGTCCGCCATGTTTTGGGCATCTCTGCCGGAAACGATGCCGAGCTGAGCGCCGTCAGCGCCGATAAGGCGTACTTCGCGTTCACGGATTTGATTATTTATCGGTAATTCTTGTTTTGCTATAGAAAACCCCTCCAGACGGTGGT
>JAISHJ010000063.1 GCA_031262625.1 Ruminococcus sp.
ACGTTGGGGGAAACCCTCTCTGAGGAGAGGGTAGCGTGGCGCTGCGCCACGCCCCCAAACCCCCTTCCCAGAGACTTTTTCGTCTTTTTCTTGTTTTCTATATTTGGTGAATAACTTCTTCGTTTCAGAAAGCCATTCTGTTAAGTAAATAGCACTTCCGCGGCTCAAAATTCCTCTGCTTTTTAGGGGAATTTTTTTCTTATTTTAATAAAAAAAGATTGACAAAACAGCGCGTTTGTGTTATAATATTTGTATATTTAAATAGTATACCAAATTTTCTAAAATGACCTTCAAAGGGCACAAGAAAGCCCATGAAAAAGTCTTTGAAGGGGGGTTTGGGGGGAAACTTGCTTCAGAGAAGTCCAGCAGCTGCGGCTGCCCCCCAACGTATCCAAAATGCAAAAGTATGATGAGACTCAAATACAAGTTTTAGAGGGCTTAGAAGCGGTGCGGAAGCGACCGGGTATGTATATCGGCTCGACCGGACCTAAGGGGCTTCACCACCTTGTTTATGAGATAGTTGACAACGCGATTGACGAGGCTCTTGCCGGGTACTGCACGGAGATTGACGTGCGTATACTTCCGGGTGAAATTATCGAAGTATCTGACAACGGGCGAGGTATACCTGTCGGGATTCATCCGACGGAGGGTATTTCGGCGGCTACTGTAGTTTATACGGTGCTTCACGCCGGCGGTAAGTTCGGCGGCGGCGGTTATAAGCACGCCGGGGGCTTACATGGCGTAGGTTCGAGCGTAGTTAATGCGCTTTCGGAATGGTTAGAACTCACCGTATTTGACGGCACGCATGAGTGGTATCAGCGTTTTGAGCGCGGGAACTACTCCGAGCCGATAAAGATAGTAGGGGACACCGATAAGACGGGTACTACCGTGCGTTTTAAGGCTGATACGGAGATTTTTAAGGAATCTGATGTTTACGATTATGAAACCTTGCTTTTAAGGCTTCGTGAGGAAGCTTTTTTAAACGCAGGGCTTGTTATAACATATTCCGACGAGCGGGGTTATCCGGCGGAAGACGAGACGGAACGATATGTAAAGCTTCACTATACGGGCGGTATACGCCAGTTTGTGGAGCATATAGAGACTGTGAGGGGCTTAACGCCGCTTTCAAATGAAGTAATATACCTTTCGGGGATTGACCCTACTGCGAACGAATCGGACACATCCTGCGAAATTGCTCTGATGTGGAACGACTCCTATAACGAAGTGGTAATGTCTTTCGCGAATAATGTTTACACCCCCGACGGCGGAACTCACGAAGTGGGCTTTAAGAACGCTTTAACCAAAGCTGTAAACGAATACGGCAAGAAATTTAACTATCTTAAAGCGGACGAGAAGTTCGCAGGGGAAGATATCCGCGAAGGCTTAACGGCGATTGTTTCGGTTAAGCTTGCGGACTGCGAATTTGAAGGGCAGACCAAGGGCAGACTGGGCAACCCGGAAGTTAAGCCCTTTGTGGACAAGCTTGTAGTTGAAAAAATGTCTGTCTTTTTGGAGGAACACCCGGAAGAAGCTGGGCGAATCCTTGAAAAATGTTCCGGCGCAAAATCTGCGCGCGAAGCGGCTAAAAAAGCGCGTGAAGCGGCGCGCAAAAAGTCTCAGATGGAGAGTATGTCGCTCCCCGGAAAGCTTGCGGACTGTACAGAACACGACCCGGAATATTCCGAACTCTATATCGTCGAGGGAGACTCTGCGGGCGGCTCTGCAAAACAGGGGAGAGACCGCAAATTTCAAGCGATACTTTCTCTTTGGGGGAAGATGCTAAACGTTGAGAAAGCGCGTATTGACCGCGTTTACGGCAATGAGAAACTCATGCCGATAGTCGCCGCTCTCGGCACTTCTATCGGAGAAGATTTCGACCTCTCAAAGCTTCGCTACGGCAAAGTTATTATTATGGCGGATGCGGACGTTGACGGCTCGCATATACGCACACTGCTTTTGACGTTCTTCTTCCGCTTCATGCGCCCGCTTATTGACGAGGGGCATATTTGGCTTGCGCAACCGCCGCTTTTCAAAGTATCAAGAGGTAAAAAGCAGCGTTACGCCTTCTCTGACGAAGAGCGGGATATGTATATTTCAGAACTTACCGCAGAGGGCGGAAAATGTGATGTTCAGCGTTATAAAGGTCTCGGTGAGATGGACCCCGACCAGCTTTGGGAAACTACCATGGACCCCGAGCGCCGCACAATGGTTAAAGTAGGACTCGATGATGCTATAAAAGCAGACGAGGTTATAACTATCCTCATGGGCGACAAAGTAGGTCCGCGCCGCGACTTTATCGAAAAGAACGCTAAATATGTAGTTAATCTTGACGTATAAACAGAGTACAGAATTAACGGGGGGTGAGATAGATGGGAATGTTTGAAGAGATGCTCGGTGGCAGTGAGGGTGATGACGAAGTCATAAGTACACCTTCTGCGCCTGAAATAATAGCGCGGGGAGAGTTTGTCTACTCCGCTGATGATGTTTTGGCAGGCTACACGCTCTTTCGCAAACGCTATATAAAAAAGCAGACGATTTTGCGGCTTGTTATCGTGGGAATCGCCCTTGCTTCAAGCGTATTTATGCTTATTACAGACGGCTTCACAACTATCCCCGTAATCTGTACTGCACTTTGCGTGCTTTGTGCGGCGTGGTTTATAAAAACGCCGATTGATAATAAACGAAAGACCGCACGTGCCGTCTATGAGGTTGGGGAGGAACGGTATGGTGTCGAAATTACTCCCCAAACCATAAAGATTACTCTCGCCGACGAGGAAGTCGAAAACGAAGACGACCGCCCGGGTACTCTAATCCATCTCGACCAGTTTGTAGTAGACATTTTAGACCATGATAAAATTTATGTAATAGTTATCGGCAAGCAGAAAGTTTTCGTTATCCCGAAAAATGCTTTTAACGATACTGAAAATGCTTCAATTCGCGAAAAGCTAAAAATGGCAATGGAAATCCGCTATAAAATAACAGAAGGTTAAAGATGTACAACGACTATTCAAAGATAATTAATGTCGATATTGAAAAGGAGATGCGCGACAGCTTCCTTGCTTATTCAATGTCGGTAATTGTTGCACGCGCACTGCCGGACGTAAGGGACGGCTTAAAGCCCGTCCACAGGCGTATTCTCTATACCATGTATGAAAACGGTTTAACCCCCGACAAGGCGTTTAGAAAGTGCGCAGACACCGTCGGAACGGTGCTCGGGCGTTATCATCCGCACGGCGATGCTTCCGTTTATGATGCAATGGTTCGCCTTGCACAGCCTTTTTCGATGCGCTATCCTCTGATAACCGGTCACGGAAACTTCGGCTCTCCCGACGGCGACCCTCCTGCCGCTTATCGTTATACAGAGTCAAGGCTGTCGAAGATGTCGCTCGATATGCTTACCGACCTTAATAAAGAAACTGTCGATTTCGGCATGAACTACGACGACCGTCTGAAAGAACCGACGGTCCTTCCGTCACGCTTCCCGAATCTTCTCGTCAACGGCTCTATAGGAATAGCAGTCGGAATGGCTACGAATATTCCTCCGCATAATCTCACCGAAGTTATTGACGGTATACGCCTTGTTATGGAAGACCCCGAAACCTCCGATTTCGCCTTAATGGAAGTCATAAAAGGTCCCGATTTCCCGGGCGGCGGCGTAATTATGGGGAGAGCCGGTATCCGTGCTGCTTACCTTACCGGGCGCGGAAAAGTTACCGTACGAAGCCCTTACCATATAGAGGAAAGCGGACAGAAACGCTCTATCGTTTTTGACGAAGTACCCTATATGGTCCATAAAAACGACATTGAAAAGCATATTGACGAACTCCGCAAAGACAAGCGCATTGACGGTATTACCCTTGCGCGTGACGAATCGGACAAGGATGAAGCCGTTCGCTTTGTGGTGCAGGTTACACGCGATGCAAATATTGATATTGTCGTTAAAAAGCTTTATTCCCTCACCGATTTGCAGTCGTCTTTCTCCATAAATACTCTCGCCCTTGTTGACGGTGTTCCTAAAACTCTGAAACTCCGCGAGATGAT
>JAISHJ010000065.1 GCA_031262625.1 Ruminococcus sp.
GGACAGCTTGAGGGCGAGTATATGGCGCTCTCGCTGGGCAAAATCTACACTTTCGGTCCGACATTCCGTGCGGAGCGTTCCTTTACAGCACGTCATGCGGCGGAATTTTGGATGATTGAGCCTGAAATGGCGTTTGCAGACCTTAACGACGACATGGATACAGCAGAAGCTATGTTAAAATTTGTCTTAGTTAAGCTTTTGGAGCGTTGCCCGAAAGAAATTGCGTTCTTCGATAAATTCTATGATAACGGCTTAACAGAGCGGCTTAAAAAAGTAAGTACTTCTGACTTTTCGCGGTGTTCCTATACCGAAGCAATTGCACATTTACAAAATTCAAAGGTTGATTTTGAATATAAACCTGAATGGGGTATTGACCTTCAAACGGAGCATGAGCGGTATTTGAGTGAAACTGTCTTCGGGAATCCCGTTTTCGTGTACGATTATCCGAAGGAAATTAAGGCTTTCTATATGCGCCAAAATGACGATAAAAAAACCGTCGCGGCGTGTGATTTACTCGTTCCGCGAGTGGGGGAACTTATCGGCGGAAGCCAGCGCGAAGAACGTTTCGATATCCTGAAAGCGCGTATGAATGAGCTTAATATGGACGAAGAGGCGTACTCGCGCTATCTTGACACACGAAAATATGGAAGCGTTAAACACGCAGGTTTCGGGCTTGGTTTCGAGCGGCTTTTGATGTATATTACCGGGATAACTAATATACGTGATGTTATTCCGTTTCCGCGTACGGCTGGTAATATATACTAATTGTCAGACGGATATATTAAAATTACACAATAAATCTGCAATAGACAATGAAATTTTTGATAAAATATCTTTCAAATATCGCTTGCAAAACAAACTCTGTTGTAGTATAATGTAAATAGTATAGATACTATTTTATAAAATGTGAGAGTGAATCTGATGAATCTTTCAGAAATGAGCAAAGAAGAAATTGCTCCCCTACTTGAAATCGAAAAACAAAAATTTACCGCTTTTAAGTCAAAAGGGCTTAAACTAAATATGTCGAGAGGTATTCACAGCGTTGAACAGCTTGAAATTTCAATGCCGATTATGGATATTTTTCACAGCAGCGCGGAGATGAAATCCGAAGACGGAACGGATTGCAGAAACTACGGTAATCTTACAGGAATCGCCGAAGCAAAAAGGCTTTTCGGCGAACTCCTAAGCGTTTGTGAAGATGAAATAATAATCGGCGGCAACTCAAGCTTAGCCTTAATGTACGACAGCGTTTCAAGAGCGATGACTCACGGTATTATGGGAAGTACACCTTGGAGACTTCTGCCGGAAGTTAAGTTTTTGTGTCCGGTTCCCGGTTACGACAGACATTTCGGCATCTGCGAAACCTTCGGTATAAAGATGATAAACATACCGATGTCAGAGACAGGTCCTGACATGGATATGGTTGAGAAACTCGTTTCGAGTGACGAAACTATTAAAGGTATTTGGTGCGTTCCGCTTTATTCTAACCCTGACGGAATTGTATATTCCGACGAAACGGTTAAGCGTTTTGCTAATCTTTCGCCCGCTGCATCCGATTTCAGGATATTTTGGGATAACGCATATTGCGTACACCACCTTACCGAAAAGGAAAATAAGATACTTAACCTCCTTGAAGAAGCAAAAAAAGCCGGCAAGGAAGACATGGTTTTCGAGTTCGCAAGTACTTCAAAAATAACTTTCCCGGGTGCGGGCGTGTCGGTTTTTGCAGCTTCAAAGGCTAATATAAGCTATGTTGAGTCGATACTTAAGTATCAAATTATAAGCTATGACAAACTTAACCAGCTTCGTCATGTGCGTTATTTTAAGAATCTTGACGGTTTAAAAGAGCAGATGGTTAAGCACCGCGAAATTATCGCGCCTAAATTTAACCTCGTTGTGAACACTTTGTCTGAACAGCTTGACGGAATTTGTCGGTTTGTAAAGCCGGAAGGCGGATATTTCGTTTCGGTATTTGTTCCGGACGGATGTGCTTCAAAGGTTGTCAGTCTATGCAAAGAGGGCGGCGTAACCCTCACCGGAGCGGGCGCTACTTACCCCTACGGTAAGGACCCGCATGACAGCAATATCCGTATAGCACCGACTTTCCCGCCGCTTGCGGAACTTTCGGAAGCACTCGAGCTCTTCTGTATAGCAGTAAAAATCGCGTCGTATGAAAAGGCACTATAATAAGACAGAATGTTTCCCGCAGAAATCGGGCACCTAACCTATGAATGCGATTTCTCAGCTTTGGAGGGGATATGATGTTAACAGCAGAGTTCGTAGTGATAATTATCGCTTGTGTCGTTGCGGTTGTCGGAATGGCGGTAACGCTTGTTATGTTCAAACGCAAGGTTAATGTCCTCCGTGATGAACTCATGGAAGCAGTCAAGCATTATGTTCCATATGAAGCGGTGGTTGAGAGTGTTCCCGAGGAAGATACGCCGGTTCTCATCTTCCGCAATCGTGAAGATAACGCAACAATTATCCATAAATACAAAGGCTTCGGACTGCGAAAATATACTCCTACCGAAAGAATACAGCTTTTATATAACGAAACCGACGACACGTTTATGATAACAGAAGACAATGAAATTTACAAGCGAATGTTTGATGTAGCACGAAAATCTATAATATTAACACTCCTATATCCCATCGTTCTGTTGATATTAATCATTCTTATAATGGTATTTTAAATATACACCGAAAAAGTGTATACAACAAAAGCGAATATACAACAAAACAGAGTATACAACTAAAACGCGTATATCCCGAAACAGGGTATACGCGCTTTTTGTGTATTCTTAATGAAAGCCATTGCCCGGATAAATTTCGTCGTCATTTTTATACGGCGGCTTTCTTTTCTTGCCGCGGATATGATCGGCGACTATATAGTAGAAAGGTATTGAAGCAAACAGCCAAAGCCCGTCTACGGCGAATGAAGGGAAAACTTCAAAGCTAATGAAAAAATACGGAATCAATATTAAGACAGGGTATGCAAATCTTCTCGGATCTCTTTTTTCAATAGCTTCTACAAGCGTGTAGTAGACAGGAATACAGAGGAAAAACAGCCACG
>JAISHJ010000075.1 GCA_031262625.1 Ruminococcus sp.
ACTACAGAGCCGGTTAAAAGCTGTCCGGCAGGTTTTGTCAACGCTTGCAGCGCAACTAAGAGCGCGATAAATACCGCAGTTTTTGCTATCCAATAGATTTTTGTTTTCATGAAAATTCCTCCTTGTAATTAAAACACGCTTCGGTAATTTCCCGAAGCGTGCTAATACACCTATATATAGTATACCACAGTTATTCCGTAGCATACGTGTATTACTCACTTTCGGTTCAGGTAACATAAAGTCAGCTTTACCGTTAGGGAATGTTATTAAATTTTCCGCTGTTAGTTCTGTATTCTGTTAAGCTTTGCCGACAGAGCCGAACATCTCAAGCTTTTCCTTAACGGTAGCCTTGATTGCTTCATAGCCGGGAGCAAGAAGCTTGCGCGGGTCAAAGCCTTTGCCTTCTAAGTCTTTTCCTGCTTCAATATAGCCGCGTGTAGCTTTTTGGAAAGCCCACTGACACTCTGTGTTAACGTTTATCTTAGCAACTCCGAGGGAGATCGCGTGCTTAATCATTTCGTCAGGTATGCCTGTTCCGCCGTGGAGTACGAGGGGCATATCGCCTACCTTTTCTTTAACTGCCGCGAGTGTCTCGAAAGACAAGCCTTTCCAGTCGGCAGGATATGCGCCGTGAATGTTGCCGATACCAGCCGCAAGCATTGTTACGCCGAGGTCAGCAATGCGCTTGCACTCGTCCGGGTCAGCACATTCGCCCGCACCGATTACGCCGTCTTCTTCGCCGCCGATTGAACCGACTTCCGCCTCAATAGACAAACCTTTAGCGTTGCAGATTGCAACGAGTTCTTTTGTCTTCTCGACATTTTCGTCGATAGGATAGTGCGAACCGTCAAACATAACGGAAGAGAAGCCGCTTTCGATGCACTTTTTTGCACCTTCATATGTTCCGTGATCAAGATGAAGCGCAACGGGAACAGTTATATTAAGTTCTTCAAGCATTGCGGAAGTCATAGCAGCAACAGTCTTAAAGCCCGTCATGTATTTCCCTGCGCCTTCCGAAACGCCGAGGATTATCGGCGAGCGAAGTTCGTTAGCGGTAATTACAGCCGCTTTTGTCCACTCTAAGTTATTGATGTTTATCTGTGCAACAGCATATTTTCCGGCTGCCGCTTTCGCGAGCATATCTTTTGCAGAAACAAGTCTTGACATAATTTATATCCCCTTATATTTTATACTATTAAATTACTTATCTTTATTATAACCTATTTACGGAAGTAAATCTTTATTATTTTGTGAAATTTCTATGTAAAATATTAATAGGCGTAAAAAAAGAAGTTCTGCACAAGATATTATCATGCCCCGAAAAATTAAATTTTGAAGGTGTTAATAATTATGGCTAAGAATACCTGTATACACTGTACAGTCAGCGGATGCAAATATAATACCCAATCCGACAACTTCTGCACACTTGAAGCGGTACAAATCGGAACACACGAATCAAACCCGAAAGTTCCCGAATGTGTAGACTGCCAATCTTTTGTAAAAGGTTAATATGAAAAGCGGGAGTATAGCTTAAAGCTATACTCCCGCTAATATTTTTAGTAATTATACCGTTTGTCTATTATTCTACAGTAACAGACTTCGCCAAATTCCTCGGCATATCAACATCGGTTCCGCGAAGAACGGCGGTGTAGTAAGCGATTAACTGCAAAGGCACACAGGTAATTATAGGCATAAATATATCCTCCGCATCGGGGAGATTTACTCTTATGTCGTAGGCTTTTTCGTCGATAATCTGCTTCTCACGGGTGATGAGGAGTACCTTTGCGCCGCGCGCCTTAACCTCCTTAATATTAGAAACGGTCTTGTCTATTAAAGCAGTTTGCGTCGCTACCGCGATTACAGGGGTGTCTTCGGTTATAAGCGAAATCGTTCCGTGTTTGAGTTCCCCTGCCGCGTAACTCTCCGAATGAATGTAAGAAATCTCTTTTAATTTAAGCGAACCCTCCATCGACAGCGCGTAGTCAAGCCCGCGCCCGATATATAGAAGGCTTTCCGCATTCATAAGATTAGATGCCGCAAACTGGTAATCGGTCTTGTCTTCTAAAAGCTTTTCAACCAGTTCGGGGAGTTTTTGCAATTCCTTTATATATTCCCTGCATTTTTCTTCGGTAATCTTCCCCTTAGAAAGTGTGACCGCGAAGGCGATAAGATACATCATCTCAACCTGAACAGCGTAAGCCTTTGTAGAGCATACGGAAATTTCAGGTCCTGCGCTCATATAAAGCACCATATCAGCCGCACGCGCTATAGTCGAGCCTACGACATTTACTACCGCAAGAGTGTCCGCGCCGCACTCCTTCGCAAGCTTAAGAGCCGCAAGCGTATCGGCAGTTTCCCCCGATTGCGAAATAACTATACATAGGTCATGTTCATCTATAAGCGGATCGGCGTAACGCCATTCGGAAGCAATGTCAACCGTCACCGGCACTCTCGCTAAGCTTTCGAGCAGACTTTTACCGACAATTCCCGCGTGCATGGCAGAACCGCAGCCTACTATGAAAAATCTGCTGTAAGAATTTATTCTTTCACGCGTAAGCCCGAAATCTGAAAAGTCAGGCAGACCATCTTTAATTCTCACAGACATTGATGAAGCAAGCACAGAGGGCTGTTCGTGAATTTCTTTAAGCATGAAGTGTTCGTAGCCGCCCTTTTTAGCGGCGGAGATGTCCCAGTCAACAGTCCTAAGTTCTTTATCAATCGGGCGGCGGTGCTTATCAAGGAAAGCTATAGAATCAGGGTGAATTACGGCAATTTCGTCCGCTTCAAGAAGGTAATAGTCCTTAGTATACTCCATTATCGCCGCGACGTCGGAAGCGATGAAGTTGCCGTCCTGACCCTTCCCGACTATCAGCGGACTTTCTTTTTTTACCGCATAGATTGTATCGGAAAAGCCGCGGAAAAGTATCCCCAGCGCATATGCTCCCTTAATCTCCGCGCAAACTTTAATAATCGCTTCAACAGGGTCGCCGTCATAATAATAATCTAAAAGCTTAACAACCGTCTCGGTGTCCGTCTCCGACTCGAAAGAGTAACCGGCGTTAAGTAAAAACTCCTTTATTTCGCGATAGTTTTCAATTATACCGTTGTGGACAATGCAAACACGCCCGTTTCCGATAGGGTGTGAGTTAATGTCTGACGGCTCACCGTGAGTAGCCCAGCGCGTATGCCCGATTCCGCAGGTTTGATGGGAAAAATCGGTGGAAAAATGGTTATCAGCACCCCTGTTAACAAGCGGTACAAGCCCTTCGTTTATCTTCCCCTTAGCCTTCGCAGTCCGTATAGAGCCGTTCTCAAAAACAGCTATTCCGGCAGAATCATAACCCCTGTATTCAAGGCGTTTGAGCGATTCTATTAATATATCCGTACAGGGTCCGTGCCCCGTAAAACCGACAATTCCGCACATATGGTCTCCCCCTTTTTATAATTATACCGTAAAACCGCAGGGTTTATTACTGCTTATTAATAGCTTCCCATAATCCGTTAAGATACGAAGCACCGAGAGCTCTGTCGTAAAGCCCGTACCCCGGCATAGAAGCTTCTCCCCATATCATACGTCCGTGGTCGGGGCGGATAGGTCCTTCAAAGCCTATGTCGTAAAGAGCTTTCATTATCGCATACATATCGAATGTGCCGTCGGAGGAAAGGTGAGAAGCTTCCTCAAAATCTCCGGGAGAATTAAAGCGAAGATTTCGCACATGAGCAAAATGTATACGCCCCGGCAAAGCTTTTATCATCTCGGGAAGATTATTCTCACGGTTAGTTCCGTATGAGCCGGAACAGAACGTCACGCCGTTATGAACATTATCCACAGCATTCATAAGCCGCTTTATTCCGTCAAGATTAGTAATAATCCGAGGCAAGCCGAATACTTCCCAAGCCGGGTCGTCCGGGTGAATAGCCATCTTTATATTATATCTGTCGCAAACCGGCATTATTGCCTTGAGAAAATACACCAAGTTATCGAATAGCTTTTCAACCGTAACTTCACGGTACAAAGAAAACAGTTCCTTTATATTTTCCATGCGTTCGGGTTCCCAGCCCGGGAGGAGAAAGTCGCTGTCAAGAGAAGAAAACATATCTTCGGGAGTAAGTTTGTCAACCGCACCTTGATTATAAGCAAGAACTGTAGAACCGTCAGGGCGTTTACGCGCAAGTTCCGTCCGTGTCCAGTCGAAAACAGGCATGAAATTGTAGCAGACAAGGTTTACCCCTGCTTCCCCCAAATTTTCGAGGGTAGTTATGTAATTTTCGATATATTTATCGCGCAGGGGAGTAGCCGCTTTAATAGCATCGTGTACATTAACGGATTCAATTCCTAATAATAAAAGCCCTTCCGACTTAATTTCATCAATCAAGCTTAAAATACGCGATTTCTCCCAAATTTCACCGGCAGGAATATCATAAAGTGTAGAGATTACGCCCTGTACGCCGGGAATCTGTTTTATTTTCCAAAGCGGAACGGTATCGAATTCAGAACCGAACCAACGCAAAGCCATTTTCATAATTAATCAGCTTTCGTAATATAGTACTTACATTTTACTACAAAAGCAGATATAAGTCAAGCCCCCCTTAAAAATAAGGGGGGCTAATCTATACGGAAGATATAAAGCAAGCAGAGATATTTTGGTACAGTAATAAACTACAGAGTAGTTTTCCCTCAGACTGAGCTATTCGCCAAACATAATTAAGAAATAATTATGCAGTCCGGGAGGGGTGGGGGTTTGGGGGAGGAGGGGGGCGGGTCACCGCTCCCCTCCTCCCCCAACGTACCCTTTAGCACGAGCAGTCACAGCCGCAGTTGAAGGGGGAAGCGGCGTCTTTTTCGGGCTGGGGATAGAAAGCGGAGACGGGGAATTGGAGACCGCCGAAGACTTCGCAGGGGGACTCAGCCATACCGACAGCGGAAGGTGAGCAGTCCTTGCAGGGTATGCAGTAGTCGTAAGCGGGAACTATGATGGAAACGGGGCGAGAGAGGGAGATTATGGAGAAGAGACCGAGAGTAACGTATAACATTCTCTTGTAGGGTTTGCAGTTACAGCCTGTATTACAGCCTGTATTACAGCCTGTGTTGCAGCCGTTATTGCAGCCGCAGCCTGTGTTGCAGCCCGAATTGCAACCGCAACCGCAGCTGCAAGGTATGTACTGGTCGGGGCAAACGCCGGGATCGGGAGCGTTGGGAGGAACGCAAACGAATTTTGCATCGAGGAGGATGGGGTCAACGACATTGAGAGTAGCTTTGGGAGCGGTGGGGTTGCCGTTGCCGCAGGTGCAAGCTTTCTCGCAATAGTCTTGTTTGTTACATCCGCAATCGGTGAAGCTGTCGGGAAGTTTCGTATCGGTGGAAGCGTAAACCTTAGAAGTACCTTCCGAGCCGTAGAGGATAGCCTTTTTGCTCCAGATAGCAGAGCCGCAAAGGGTAGTACCGCAGCCTTTGTTAGCGCAAGCCTGAATTTGGTTGTACGCTTCGGCAACGATTTTAAACTTAAAGGTTATGTCAACGCTGTAGTAACCTTCTTTGAAGGGGAGAGAATTAACGGATAGACACACATCTTCGATTTCGACACATTTGCCTCTGACAATCGTAAGGTCATCTGTAATTTCGGGGGTACAGTGTGACAGCGTAACGGGGAGGTCGCTTATGCAGTCGCGGTCTGTACAGCTGTCAAAGACCCGTTGAACTTCAACGCAAACTGCCTCTTTGAAGCAGTTATATTTTTCGTTCATGTGAGAATCCTCCTATGTAAATAT
>JAISHJ010000120.1 GCA_031262625.1 Ruminococcus sp.
ATCCCCGCAGAAACTATCCGTATCTTCGAGGTACGTTAGGGTACGCTGGGTACTGTGTCCGCTGGGGAGGGGGAGGAGCGTTGACACCCCCCTCCCCCTCCCCAGACCCCTCCCTCTCCCGGACTTTAAACATTTTTCTTTGTTATTGCTTTGGTGAAATGCTTATCCGTTTTTTGTGTGATTCGCTTTTGATTTTTGTTTGTTGAAATGCTTTTCCGTTTGGTGGTGATTTACTTTGCGTACTACTCCGCATGAGCGGGTTCGCTTACGGCGAATCGGATCTGTTATTATATCTGCCGGCGTGTTTTTGGCTGTTCTTATTGTTTTGTTATTGATTTTTTCCGGAGTAATTTTTAAGCTTCAAGCGCCGTCTTCTGTATTTTCTTTTGTGGGGAATATTATACTTTGTTTCGCTTGTTTTGCGGGGGCGAGGGTGCTTGGGCGGCGGCAGAAGCGCGGGGGCATACGGCTTGGGCTTTCGTTTGCTGCTGCGGTAATCTTAATTATTGCTTTGATGACGCTTTTCACGGGGGCGGAGTTTAGTTTTCCCGGAGTGATTTCTAAATCTTCAATGATAATTACAGCTTCCTTAATCGGCGGAATTTCCGGAGTACAATAAAAAAAACCGTAAATGTAAATACATTACGGTTTTTTTATTGCTGTAAATAGTATTTTTTCTGTTTTATATCTGATGTAGTCAAGACCGGTATAAAAATCTTTAATTTCTACAGTGAATCCGCACTCGGTCAGGAGTTCAATAATGGTTTCCTTTTTGAAAGTCTTTTCGATAATTGTTTCATTGAACCGACGGTATAAATCGCCGGTTTTTTCAAAGACATTAATATTCATTGTTACTTTGTAATCGTCGTCACAGTCATTCTCCCAGCTGCAAAAGAAGTCGTCATAGTCATAGTTAAAAGTATTTGATGCTAAAACTTCTTCGTGGTAATAGATGGTATTGTAGTCGAATAAAAATACGCCGCCCGGTTCGGTGAAAAGATAGACTTTCTTAAAACAATCCCTTAAATCCGTAAGGTCAGTAAGATGATTGAGAACGTCAAAAGCGGCAACGGTAACGTTAACCGTACCGTAAAGGTCGAGTTTTCTTATATCCTGCTTTATAAAGCGTATGTCAAGCCCTGCGCATTTTTCAGCGGCAATGCTAAGCATATCTTCCGACAGGTCAACTCCTAAAACGTCAAATCCTGCTCCTGCAAAGCGTTTCGACAGGTTTCCCGTGCCGCAGCCGAGGTCAAGGAGTATATTATTTTTTTCGGTGAACTCGCCGTGCCCCACTATCGCTTTAAAATATTCTGCGAAAACCCTGTTATAGTCGGCGGTTTCGCTCATAATGCGGTCATATATCCGCGCAAAATTACCGTAGGAACTATTCATCATCACCGAGACGTTCAAAAAGCTTGTCATACGCTTCGGAATTATCCATAGAGCGTTTAACGCGGCTTATTGTAGCAGTTGAAGCAGTAGTTTTCGCCACAATATTAAGGTAAACTTCCTTTTTACGGAGCATTTTTGCTACCGAAAGGCGTTGGGATATTGTGTTAATTTCGAGCGGAGTACAGATAGCTTCAAAAAATTCGGCGGCTTCCTCTTTTGTCTTAAGGGTAAGGATAGCCTTATAGAGATAGTCCACGTCGTTATTGCGGATGGCATTTTTCATTTTTAAGCACCTTGACAACAATCAATAAATATAGTATAATAGCCTTAAAACGGAGATACGCTGTGGAAAAATATATTCACGAATCCGGCGAGGATTATATTGAAGCGATTTTGAGAATACATGAGCGCAAGGGATATGTGCGCTCTGTTGACATTGCCGAAACGCTTGGGGTTACAAAACCGAGCGTATCAAGAGCCGTAAAGCTTCTTGCGGGGAAGGGTCTTATTGACATTACTCCTGCCGGAATTACCCTTACAGACAAGGGGCAGGAACTTGCGGAAGCGGTATTCTCAAAGCACAAGCTTATCCGAAAATTTTTCACCGATATTTTAGGAGTGTCGGACAAGACTGCCGAAGCAGACGCTTGCAGAGTAGAGCACGCGCTTTCGGAAGAAACATATGTTAAGCTTAAAGAATTTATCGAAAGGTGAAACTATCGCTTTCTGGTTAAAAATTCCTTAACATCAAACGAGAATACTCTCACTGCAAAGCAATAGAGCATTATTATAACCGCAATCACATAGAAAATTATATTGGCAGTCGTGGGAGCATCATTAATCCCCATCAGGATATATAAAAGCCCGAATACGAGGAAAAACGGAGAGATAACCTTTTGTAAAAACTTTGACGGAATAAAACCTGCGGCGGCAAAAAGAGCAGTCGCACGGAACAAGAACAGAAGCCCTTCATTGTCTTTCGCGAAGAAAAACATTCCGACCAAAGAAGCAATAATAGCAAGAGCGTTTGAGGAATAGAGGACAACCCCGCCGATTAAGCGTTTGCGGTGAAGCTGTTTTTCGGCAGTATCCATCGTAATACGTGCGGAGCGGTTTTTTCCGCCGCCTGTAGTATCCTCGGAAAGAACATTCATTGCGGCAGCCTGTTGCTTACGCATTAAAGCAATATCGTTATCGGAGCGTTTGTTCTTGCCCGAAACGCGCTTTCCGTCATTGAATTCGTCGCCGAGTTCGCCTAAAACAGGAAGACTGTTGGTCTTCTGCTCGATAATAACATCATTATTAAGGTCGTGGCGGCTTATAATCTTTTTCGGTTCGGGGCGCGGACGTGCTAAAGAAGGCTCTTTAATCGGCGCGTAGTCGTCGGCGGGTACAGCTGCAGCCTGTACTCCGGAAAATTCGTCCTTTACTCTGCGGCTTGTTCCGTCAGTGCCTTCGTGGCGCAAGCCTAAAGCCTCACGTCTCTCGCGCTCGGAGACGAGTTCTTGCTGACTTTGTTGTTCTTCAAGTTCGGCGTGTGCAGCAGCAGCAATCTTTGCCATCTCAGCCGCCGCCGCCGCAACTGCGCTCGAGGGCGCTTCCGGTGCTGGCGTAGCTTCCGGCTCAGGCGTAGCTTCCGGTGCAACCGTAGCTTCGGGCGTAGGCGTAGCTTCCGGCTCAGGTGTAGCTTCCGGCGCAATCGTAGCTTCCGATACAGGCGTAGCTTCCGGCACAACTGTAGCTTCCGGCACAACCACAGCTTCCGATACAGGCTTAGCTTCCGGCGCAACAATAGTTTCCGGTGCAGGGATAACCATGCCGTTCGGGAGAACAAAATCATCAGCCGGGGGGACAAATTTCGGTACAGGAGCAGCACCATCAAAGGTAATGTGTCTGCCGTATTCGGCAAGTGCTTCTTCGTCAAGCGCTTCGTTTGCTATTGAAGCGAAGTCGAGGTGAACGTCTTCCTCTTCCTCTTCGGGTGCCGGCGGAGTATAGGTACTCACTTCTTCTGCCGCCGCGCCGCCTTCTATGGAGAAATCCTCCGCGGAGAAGTCCGAAATATCGTCTGCGGACTCGTCGGCAGTTTTGTCAGCGGGTTCGCTCGCTTTTTTTATTTCATCTTTTGATAATATGTATTTTGAAAAATCATCATCTTCCGGCTCAACCGCCGCGTAGGAGGGTACTTGAGAAGCAATCGGAGATATTATAGTAACAGGTGTTTCAGCTGCTTCGGGAAGAAAATCAAGTTCCGGGATAACTATATCGGAAATGTCGTCGTAATCAATTTCGCCGACAGAAGGTTCTCCGGAGGAAGCACCTGATGAAGCACCGCTGGCGGTACTTCCTGCGCCGGAAGTGGAGGCGCCGGTAGTTCCGGCTATGCTCTTTTCCGCTTCTTCTGCGGCGGCGGCAAGCGCTGCGCGCACGGCAGCAGAACCGCCGCGCTTTCTCGCCATAGATACGCCTTCTTCGGTAGGCTCTGCTTTTGAAGCCTTGACTGCATCAATACTTCCGAGTTTCTCGAGATCGCGCTCAAAGCGTGATTTTTTATGATTGTTGTCCGATTCCGAATCGGGGAATAAATAATCTTCGTCCATAATACTCCCTTAGGTTGCAAAAACTAAATATTTTCGCCCGGGCTTAAGTTAGAACTTTTTATTCTTAGTATATAGCTTCGCGGCAACCGCTTATTCCTGCTCAACAGAAATTGATTCGGGGAAGACGTTTTGAGTAGTATCTTTGAAAGCGGTGGTGTTTACATAGCCTTGAATATTTGCGCCGTCAATAACGGTAATTGTCGCGGCGGAGATATTTCCCAAAACATAGGCTTCGGACTTAAATTCGGCTTTACCGCCTATATCCACATTGCCTTTGATTTTTCCGTTAATATTAACGTAACCGGCGTTTATATCGCCGAGGAGAAGGCTGTCGCGGTCAAGCTGTACCTGTCCTTTAGAGACGACGTTGCCCTGCATTGAAGCGCCTGTGAGGTTTGAATTGTTACATTCGATATTCCCCACAACTCTTCCAGACATGGTAATATCTTTCGTAATCTTTACGTCGCCCTTTACGCTTCCCTCAATAGATACGTTTGCGAAAGCGCGGATATTACCGTCTATTACGGTATTTCTTGAAATTATCGTGGTTTCTTCTGCTTCAAAGCGGTCTGAAGGAGGATTATTTGCTCCCGAGTATGCTCCATAACCGGGGGAGCGGTTATAAGATGAACTGTACGGACTACCGACCCCTGCTTGATTATATGCGGAACTATTCGCGGTCTGACCATAGCCGCCCGCAGCGTTACTATAACCGCTTGTCTGGCTGTAGCCGCCGCCGGAAGCACCGGGCGTGCGCCCTGCTGAACTGTAGTCGGGTTCTTCATATGAACGTCTGCCGCTTCCTAACAGTGAATCTACTGCGCCGCCCTTAGGATAGACGGTTTCGGACTCTCCTGTCTTGACGGTGCGAAGGAGCGCATCCGCATCCTTCACACGGGGAACGGATGAGGGCGAAATTCCGCCGTTATCGTTATCGGTTATCGGAGGAACAGGAGTATTCAGAGGTATAACAGGCTCTGAAACAGGAGCGTCCGAAGCATTTTGTGGGCCTTGTTCCTGTACAAATTTTTCGAGTTCGGAAGATTTCGGAGGGGTCGCTACTGCACCGTCCTTGCGCAGTATCTCCTTTATCGCCTGATTAAAGTTATCTTTAAGACTCATAATTTTACACCCTTCGATACTTTCTTCTATCTGTTATTTTAACTGAAATTGCTAAAATTATTACGAAACATACGCAAATGTTATCGGCATTATATCATGCGTTAAGGCTTCAAAGTGGTAGCCCATATCGCGGAGGGCATCTATAACGTCTTCAACGACGGTTACGGTTCGGGATTTGCTGTCGTGAAGGAGGATAATTGCGCGGTCGTTAACATGGGCTTTCGCGCCGTCGCGGACGTTATTATAGATGGTAGTCCATGTAGCGCCGTCAACTGCATCTGAGCCGGAAACGTTCCAGTCGTAATATACAAAGCCGCGCCTTGTCATTTCGGCAATAATCTCTTTATATACAAAGCGGTTGTAATTATTTACAGAACCGCCCGGAAAGCGGAAAATCTGCGGCTTTACGCCGGTAGCTTCATAAACGTTTTGATAGGTATTATTAAAATCTTCAAGAAAGCTTTCGACAGAGGAATATACTTCGGTGTAATTGTGTGAAAGAGAGTGAATTCCTATCGTATGCCCCTCGTCAGCAGCGCGCTTCATTATCCTTTTTGCTTCTTCAGACTCGCCGCCGGAAAAGAAGAATGTTGCCTTAACGCCGTAGTCTTCTAAGATATAGAGAATACTCTCGGTATGTTCGGTCGGTCCGTCATCAAATGTAAGGTAAGCAGCGCCTGTGTCTATCACGAACTCTGTCGGAGGGTCGGCGTATAAATCGGGGTAAAGCTTTTGATAAGCGGGCGCGCTCTCCTCCGGGTCGATAAGTTCATCCACAGCGGGAGGTTCTTCCGGAGCAGTTATGCTTATTTCACCGCCGTCCGGAGTGAAGATTTCCATATCTTCTATCCCGGCATCAATAAGCAGTTTTGCGGTGTCGGGTTCACTCTTAATGTATGATACTACAAAATCTCTTACCGCTTCGGGGTCGTCTATAAGGGCGGCATCTAAAACGGAGTCAGCCGTGTAGCCCTGCGCATGAAGTTCTTCCATAATTTCCGCAAGGGGAACTTCCGGCTCTGTAGGAATATCCTTTTCGAGAGCCTTCTCCTGCCATTTTAAGACAATCGCCGGAGGAGGAATAAAATCGGGCAACAGGTTAAAATAACCAAGTCCAAACCAAAGCGCAACTAAAACAATCGCCCCTATGATAAGGAAGAAAACGGTATATATAAGATGCTTAAAGAATTTGACGCTTCCGAAATACATTGAGAAAATAGCCTTTGCGGTCGTTATTTAGGATATTATGTCAGAATTTATAAAATTATGCCGAGGATATAAAGGTGCTATTCTTATTGTAACGGAAAATGAGAATTTTGTCAAGTAAAATTTTGATTAAAATTTGATTTTAGCAGATAAAATTAATTAAATTTAGCGGAAAACTCGTCAATAAGGGCGTTAGCAATCCCCGAAGTTGACATAATTTCGGAAAACATAAAGTCGTCGCGCCATATCTGCTGTGCAAAAATCGCCTGATACACAAGCATACTCATGCCGGATTCGGCGTTTTTGCCTGCCGCTCTTCCTCTTTTTACAAGTTCTGTTAGCTTTGGATTATAGACCAAGTCGTAAATATTCGAGCAGTTTTTTATAACTTCGTCAGGTACTGCACAGTCGAGAACGGCTTTTTCGTTATCGGCTTTGAACATCCCTGCCGGAGTGCAGTTTATTACCGTTTCATACTCCCCGATATGGTCGATAGGGAGGACTTCTATCTTCGCATCTTTCCTAAAGTCTCTAAAGCTGTCTTTGAAAATCTCCGCTTTTTTTATGTCACGCGCCGCCACGGTAAGTTCTCCGCCTGCCTTAATAACAGCCGCCGCCGCAGACCGTGCAGAACCGCCGCAGCCGTAAACCAAAACCTTTTTATTTATGGGCATTTTATACTTTGCAAGAGCAAGCGTAAGCCCGAAAATATCGGTGTTGTAGCCGAAAAGCTTTCCGTCGCGCTTTGAAACGGTATTAACGCTTCCGATCTTCGACGCCGCGTCGTCAAGCCCGTCAAGTAACGGTATTATTCCCGTTTTCAGCGGAATAGTTACATTAAAGCCGCGAAGTTTGAGAAGCCTTTTTTTAGTAATCTTAAATTTAAGTTTGTTTGGCGGAAGTTCTAAAATTTCATAAGAACATTCGCCGCAAGGCGCAATCTCCCAAAGCCGCCTGTGAAGTTCCGGCGAAAGTGAGTGACCGAGGGGATAACCGATTACAGCGTAATTTTCCATTTATTTAATCCTTTTTAACATACCTGTTAGGGTTTTCCCCGGCTCATAGAAGGTTACATCCGGGAAATCGCTTCTTACCGCACGGATTTCGTCTGTAAACCTTACGGGGCTTATCATGTGGTTATAAAAATATTCGGGAAGGTTTGAAAAATCTTTGAACTGCTCCCCTGTTACATTTGAATAGAGAGGGAATTCCGGCTCGCCGAAGGTTTTATCTTCCATAAACACCCGAAGTTCCTCCGCGGCAGATTTCATAAGCGGTGTATGGAAAGCCCCGCGAACGTCAAGCTTAACGGCTTTTACGCCTTCTTTTATAAAATTATCTGCAACGGCGGTTACGGCGTTAATTTCGCCTGAAATTACAGTCTGAACGTCGCTGTTAAAATTAACTGCGAAAACGCCGTCAATACAGGCGTCAATCACCTTTTCGGGAGGAATACCGATAATAGCGTACATTGCGCCGGGGTTTTCCTCGCAAGCCTTCTCCATAGCCTTTGTACGAACGTCAAGAATTTCGCACATTTGGAGAGGGGTAAACACCCCTGCGGCGGTAAGCATGGCGAATTCCCCGAGGGAATGACCTATCCCTATATATTCTGCGGGATTGTCTTTCATGAAACGTAAAGATTCTGCTAAGGTTACCGCACAGGTTACAGTCTGGCTGTAATCCCTAAGTCCGCCCTTAAGTTTTATCGACCCTTGCCCGGGGTAAAGGAGACATATTTTTGACATATTTTATTATTCTCACCTATATAAATTTTTGTTATATTCATTGACAACTATAAGAAAACAGTGTATAATATAATCAGTAATTCGCGCTTATTTGAGTATAACACATATTTTACAAAAAATCAAGGAAATTTTTACGAAAATTACAGGAAACAGATGAGTTTTTTAATCAGAGGTTTAGGAAGTTACTCCCCCGAGAAGAATATTACAAACGACGACTTCACAAAAATAATGGAAACTTCCGACGAATGGATAACGTCGCGTACGGGAATAAAGGTTCGCCAATACGCTTCGGGCACTCCCACGTGGAAGATGGCGGTAAGAGCGGCGCATGAAGCTATAGAAGCCGCAAAAATTGATGTTTCCGAGATAGGCTTAATCGTAACTTCAACCATTACTGCGGATTTTTTCACACCCTCCGTCTCCTGCCTTGTCGCGGGGGAATTAGGGCTTTTCTGCCCCGCTTTTGACATAGGCGCAGCTTGTTCGGGATTTGTTTTCGCTCTCGATACTGCGGAGCGTTATCTTCGCACCGACGACGGAATAAAATACGCCCTCGTAATTTCCTCCGAAATGCTCTCGCGATACACTGATTTTGAGGACAGAAGTTCCGCAATAATTTTCGGAGACGGCGCGGGAGCGGTAATTCTTCAAAATGCTTCGCAGGGCGTTTACGGCTCATATCTCGGTACAGACGGCACTGGCGGCAAGCACCTTTTCGGCAAGCTTCCCTTCCCCAAATACCCCTTTTACGACTATGAAATTACCGATATGGAAGACTACCCCGGGAAAGAAAATGTAATAGTCCAAAACGGAAAAGAAGTATATAAATTCGCGGTTAAGGCTATGCCGGCGGCGATAGAAAAGGCACTTGAAAAGGCAGGAATTACTCCGGAACAGGTAGACTTTTTCGTTCCCCATCAAGCGAATATAAGGATTATTGAAACTGCCGCAAAAGCTATGAATATCCCTCTCGAAAAGTTTATAATAAATATAGCTTCTCACGCAAATACTTCCAGCGCAAGCATACCTCTCGCGCTGTATGATGCGCTTAAGGAGGGGAAAGTAAAGCGCGGCGATATTCTTTGCCTTTGCGGCTTCGGCGCAGGGCTTACCTATGGTGCGATTGTCTTTGAATATTAAGATAACACGGGCATCAATCGTGCTTGAAGACTTCATTCAAGATTGTACTTGAATTTTAGGAGAAAATTATGGTTGCATTAATTACCGGCGGCGCAAGAGGAATAGGAAAAGCTATTGCTCTGAAGCTTGCTTCTGACGGCTTTGATATTGCAGTGAATGATCTTAACGAAGCTTCTTTTGCCGATTCTGACGTAATTGAAGCCTGTAAAGAATACGGCGTGAGAGCGGAAAAATTTTACGCGAATGTTGCGGACTCTAAAGAATGTGAAGCACTCGTTAAGGCGGTTGCAGAAATTTTCGGCGGTTTAGATGTGCTTGTAAACAACGCCGGAATTACACGCGACGGACTTATGGCGCGTATGACCGACGAGCAATATGACAGCGTAATCGCAGTAAACCAAAAGTCCGTATTTAATATGACAAAATTCGCCGGAAACCTTATGGGGAGGGCGAAAAAAGGGACTATAATCAACGTCTCAAGCGTTGCCGGTCTTTACGGCAACCCCGGGCAGATGAACTACTCCGCTTCAAAAGCGGCAATTATCGGTATGACTAAAACCGCCGCAAAAGAACTCGGTCGGCGCGGCATTACCGTTAACGCAGTAGCTCCCGGATTTATAAGCACCCCCATGACCGAAAAACTCACCGAAGAACAGCGCGCTTCTATGCTTGCGCAGATTGCTCTTCGCCGCTACGGCTCCCCCGAAGAGGTAGCCTCCGTCGTCGGATTCCTCGCGTCCCCTGCCGCTTCCTACGTCACAGGACAGGTTATCGAGATTTCCGGGGGGCTTTCGATGTGATGGAGTTTAGTAAGTTCGGAAAATTCAAAGTCTATCTTGAAACATCAGTCATAAGTCATCTTGACCAACCGGAAAAAGATATGGAATATCGCTATACGCATGAGTTTTGGGACAAGGCAAAAGCGGGGGAGTATGATATTTATATATCGGGCGTTGTCATTGAAGAATTAAGCAGATGTGAAGATGATAAAAAGCAGATTTTGCTTGATAAACTTGACGAAGTTATGTATAAAGAAATAGCCATTACACCTGAAATATCTTTAATTGCTGATAATATTATTGACAGAAAAATCCTCACCCAAAAATCCATATTAGATTGCCAACATATTGCGGCGGCTGTTGTCGGTGAATGCGATTATCTGCTGTCATGGAACATGAAACATCTATGCAACATTTACACAAACGATGGCATCAGACATATAACGATGGATTACGGTTATAAAGAAATGCAAATTATTCCGCCTTCAATGCTATTAAGGAAGTGATCGTATGCTAAAAATATCAAAAGACTTCACAATGGAAGACATTCGCGCTATTCGTGATGATTATTACGAACAGCATAAAGACTGGACGTGGAAGGAAATGGCTGACGAAACAAACGCCATCGCCGAGCCTATTTTCGCGGAACTCCGGAAGCGGCGCGAAGAACGTCTTGCAAGAGAAGCGGCAGAAAAACAAGGTGCTTAACTATGTTACAAATTTCCGATGATTTCACCTTAGAAGATATTCGCGCTATTCGTGACGATTTTTACGAACGATATAAGGACAACTGGGACCATGAAGCTATGATAAAAGAAATTCGCGAAGGTGCGGAACACTTCGGAAAAGAATTAAAGCAACGACGAATTGTTTCGGTAAAAAACCCGTTCAAACGAGGCTTAATATGCTAAAGATTTCCGATGATTTCACCTTAGAAGACATTCGCGCTATGCGTGATGATTTCGGCGAACGGCATAAGGACGGCGACTGGGATGCTATTGCCGCTGAGATAAAAGCCGGCGCGGCGGAGTTTCGCCGTGATTACGCAGCTTTTATTGCGCGAAAGCATCAAAAAGACTAACAGAACCAAAAACGAAAGGTACAGAAAAAATGTCATCAAAAGGCGTAGCAATAACCGGGATAGGGGTTATCACCCCAATAGCACAGGGCGTGAAGGATTTTGACTCCGCACTCCGCAGGGGAGATATTGGTTTTAACCTCTTGGGGGACAGATTCGGTGCGGATTTTCCTATAAAAATTGCGGCGGAAGTAAAAGACTTTGATGCTTCAAAATATTTCCCCGATAAGAAGGATATTAAGCGGAATGAACGCTTCGCGCAGTTTGCAGTCGCTGCCGCACTTGATGCGCTTGAAGACTGCGGCTCTGAATTTGAAGATATAGACCGCTTCCGCAAAGGCATTCTATACGGCGTGGGGATAGGCGGCTTACAGCTTACTCTCGACGAACACTCAAAAATGCTCGAAAAAGGCTCTAACCGCATTTCCGCGCTCTATATTCCCATGATGATTGCGAATATGTCGAGCGGTGCCGCGGCTTTGCGGCTTAAGAGTTTTTGCGGAGACAATTTCGTCTGCACCTCCGCCTGTGCAAGTTCTACCCACGCTCTCGGAGAAGCTTTCCGCAAAGTTAAGGACGGCTACCTTGACGTCTGTATCGCGGGGGGAGCAGAATCGGTTGTTAATGAACTTGCAATTGCGGCGTTTAACAACATGAAGGCTCTCACAAAATCTTCCGACATAAACCGCGCTTCAATTCCCTTTGACAAGGAGCGCGACGGCTTTGTACTGGGAGAGGGCGCGGCGGCTTTAGTCCTTGAGAACACCGAACACGCACGCGCTCGCGGAGCGCGCATTTACGCTGAAATTGTCGGATATGGTGCGACAGATGATGCTTACCACATTACAGCGCCTTCTCCGGACGGCGAAGCGGCGGCTTACGCTATGACTGCGGCGGTGAAAGAAGCAGGGCTTGCGCCTTCCGACATTGACTATATAAACGCTCACGGAACTTCTACTCCTATGAACGACCGCTGTGAAACGGCGGCGATAAAAAAAGCTTTCGGGGAACATTCCGCGAAACTTAAAGTTAACTCTACAAAATCTTTATTCGGGCATATGTTAGGCGCGGCAGGTGCGGCGGAAGCGGCGGCGGCGGCTTTAGAGATTTACGGACACTACCTCCACAAAACCGCAGGACTTACGGTAGATGACCCTGAATGTGATCTTAACAACTGCAAGGAGGGTTTCGATAATATAGAAATCCGCGCCGCACTTTCAAACAGTTTAGGTTTCGGCGGACACAACGCTTGTATAGCTTTACGCGAGGTGAAATAAAATGGCTGATGTAAAAAAAACACTGGAAATTATGACGCAAACGCTTGTACAAAACGGTCTGACAAAGGTTTCGGTCAGTCTTGATGACTTTCAGATAGAAATCGAAAAAACTCCGGCGGCGATTACTCAAACTATACTGCCGGGAAACGGCGCGCTTGCTGTTTCCGGCGTGGTTAACAGCGTCTCCGAAACTATAGAAGCGTCTCCCGAAAAGCCTTGCAACATAGTTAAAGCGCCTTTAATCGGGACTTTTTACGAAAGTTCCGCCCCCGGGAAGCCGCCTTTTGTGAAGGTCGGCGACAGGGTAAAGCGTGACGACGTGCTCTTTATAATCGAGTCAATGAAGCTTATGAACGAAGTTACGAGCGAATTTGAGGGAGTTGTCACGAAGATTCTCCCGAAAAACGCAGATATTCTCGAATACGACCAGCCAGTTATGGTTATTGAATAGATATTCATCTGTCGGGCTGACAATTTGCTTATCATATTTAAGCATTTAAAGAGGTTAATATGCATCTTGATAAAAACGAAATTAAAGAACTTATCCCGCACCGCGAACCGTTCCTCTTAATCGACGAAATTATCGAAATGGAGCCGGGCAAGAAGGCGGTTGCGGTTAAGCATATCAAAAAGAACGACTTTTGGTTTGAAGGACATTTCCCCGGACACCCTGTTACACCCGGAGTACTTATCGTCGAAATGATGGCGCAGACCGGCTGTGCTTCTATGCTTGCTCTGCCCGAAAACAAAGGCAAAATCGGCTTTTTCGGCGGAATTGAAAGCGCGAAATTCCGCAGAGAAGTTGTCCCCGGCGACGACCTTACTCTTACAGTAGAAATAGTAAAAACGAAATCCGCACTGGGGAGCGTTATCGGCTATGGAAAAGGCACGGCGACCGTTGACGGAAAACTCGCCTGCTCCGCCGAGATTCAGTTTATTTTGAAGTAGAAATTTTATAAATAAAAGAGGTTTTATTATGATCGAAAGTAAAGTTATTTTAAGGCAAATATTCTTTGACTTTTTAACGACAAAAGATCGAAAGACATATGAACTTAGGCTCCGTGCTGCCTTAGAACCGGATGATATTGCACAAGTAGAGGCACTCTATGCAGAATATCTTAAATCTGACGATAAAAAATCCGAATAGTTTTTTACGGGAACAATCATGTATACAATTGAAGAAGTAAGAAAGATAGCCGCCGATTACGCCGGTGTTGTTAATGGTGTGTTCCCTATTGTTAAGGGGAACTTATATATGAAAAGCCCTCTGAAAGGAATATATAGATGAACATAGAAGAAATAAAAAAGAAACTATCCGAAGAGATTGAAAGTGCCGATAAGACCGAAAAGGTTGAAGCGGCAAGAGTAAATTTCCTCGGGAAAAAGGGGCACATAACCTCTGCACTTGCGGGGCTTAAAAACGTCTCGGGGGAGGAAAAACGCACTCTCGGACAAGCTATAAACGCTTTGAAGCGCGAAGCGGAAGCCCTCTTTGCGGAAAAACTTGTTGCGCTTCGCGAATTTGAGGAGCGCGCTTTAATTGAAGCCGCGCCTGTTTACGACCTTTCGATTCCTGTCGGCGAAAAGTCAGGCTCTCTCCACCCCATAACCCTCGTTTCACGCGAGTGTGAAGCTATATTTTCGAGCATGGGCTTTACTGTTGAGGAGTATGGAGAAATTACCGACGACTATAACTGCTTTGAAGCCCTCAATATCCCGAAAGACCACCCTGCCCGCGATATGCAGGATACCTACTATCTCGAAAACGGACAGCTTCTAAAAACGCATACTTCCGCCGCGCAGAATACTATTATGCGTAAATACGGGAAAAACTTAGAAGCAGGAATGCCGATAAGAGCGATTTTCCCCGGGAGATGCTTCCGCAATGAAGCGACAGATGCCTGTCACGAAAACACCTTCTTCCAGATGGAAGGCGTAATGATCGACCGCGATATTAATATATCAAACCTTATCTATTTCATGAAAAAAATGCTCTCCGAAGTGTTTGAAAGAGACGTTAAAGTACGCCTTCGCCCGGGCTTTTTCCCCTTTGTCGAGCCGGGGTTTGAACTTGATATAAGCTGTGCTATCTGCGGCGGTGAGGGCTGCCCTTCATGCAAGAATTCAGGCTGGCTTGAACTTTGCCCCTGCGGTATGATTCACCCGAACGTTCTTACTGCCGGAGGAATTGACCCCGAAAAATACACCGGCTTCGCTTTCGGACTCGGCTTAACGCGCCTTGCTATGATGAAGTACGGCATTAAAGATATACGCGACTTTAACTCCGGGAAACTTGCGAATTTAACGCAATTTGTACATTAAGAAGGATAAAATTTTATGTTAGTATCAATGAATTGGATTAACGACTTCGTGGATTTGTCGGGAGAAGATATACCTGCGCTGATTAAGCGTTTCACGCTTGCTACTGCGGAGGTTGAGGACGTAATTACAAAAGGTTCGGATATTTCCGGCGTTGTTGTCGGGAAGATTTTAACCTGTGAAATGCATCCGAACTCTAAAAAGCTTCATCTTTTAACCGTTGACAAGGGAGACGAGGTTGTAAATGTTGTCTGCGGCGCTCCTAACGCGAGGGCAGGGATTACCGTTGCGCTTGCGACTATTGGCGGCTCTGTATGCGGAAAGCCTATCGGAAAGGCTATGCTTGCCGGATATGAATCCTGCGGTATGTGCTGCTCGGAAGCAGAACTTGGGCTCTCTTCCGAAAACGCCGGAATAATGGAACTTGACGACAGTCTTAAAGCAGGAACTTCTATAAAAGATGTTTTCCCGATTGATGATGTAATTTTTGAGGTTGACAATAAGTCTCTCACGAACCGCCCCGACCTATGGGGGCACTATGGCATTGCGCGCGAATTCGCCGCTCTCACGGGAAAACCGCTAAAAGCAGTACCGGTACTCAAGGCGGAAGATTACGCAAGTCTCCCTTCCGTTTCACTTACTTCTACCGACGAAATGCTTCTGCGGTATGTAGCTGTAAAAGCAGAAAATATAACCGCTAACATCTCCCCTGCTTATATAAAAATTCGCCTTTACTACTGCGGACTTCGCCCTATAAATCTTCTTGCGGACCTCACAAATTACGTAATGCTCGAACTCGGTCAGCCTATGCACGCTTTCGACGGACGTAAGGTAGAAGCTGTCGAAATAAAGCGTTTTGAAAAGCCTTTCGAGTTTATTACTCTCGACGGACAAGCCCGCGCAATTGATAACTCCAATCTTATGATATGCGCTGATAATACCCCCTCGGCAGTCGCCGGAGTTATGGGCGGTCTCGATTCCGAAATTGCTCCCGACACAACATCTCTCCTTCTCGAATCCGCCTGCTTTGATGCGGCGGCAATCCGCCGTACTTCCGTAAAACTCGGGCTTCGTACAGATGCTTCCGCACGCTACGAAAAGTCTCTCGACCCCGAAAATTCTATGACAGCCGCGCTCCGCTTTATGAAGCTTCTCCTCGAAATCTGCCCCGAAACAAAGATAACTTCAAACTTCACAGACCTTTATATTAAGCATTTTGATATCCCCGTAATTACTTTCGATAAAACTTACATCGACCGCTACACAGGGATAGATATTCCCTCCGAAACGATAGTTAAAACGCTTACTTCTCTCGGGTTCGGAGTGGAGCAATCAGGTGAAGCTTTCACCGTTACTGTTCCCTCTTGGCGCGCTACTAAAGACGTTTCTATCAAAGCCGATTTAGTTGAGGAAGTCACACGCGTTTACGGCTACGACAATTTCCCCTTCATCACTGCGCGCAGTCCCCTCTATCCCGTAAAACCTTCAATCTCAAAGACGGATGAAAATACCGCGAAAGACATTCTCTCGCGCCGCTATAAGCTTCACGAGGTTCACTCCTATATTTGGTACGACAGCAAAAAAAACAAAGACTTAAAACTAAGTCTCGCTCCCAATCTGAAAGTTATCAACGCCCAGACAGCAGACCACGAAACCCTCCGCGCCGATATGATTCCCTCGCTCTTATACTTCGTTAACGAAAACAAGGGCTTCGGCGATGATTTCGGTATCTACGAAGTCGGGCACACGGTAAAGGGCGATAAAAACTCCAAAGCTACCGAACAAAAACAACTCGGCATCGCCCTCTACTCCCGAAGCACTGACGAGGAATTCCTCCTCTTCAAAGCACGCGATATCATAGCAGCTTTCACTATAGCCACTCGTGGCGCAAACCCCGAATTTATTAACATAAAGCCGGAGCAATCTTTCTGTCACCCCAAAAATACTTCCGAAATATTCATTTCCGGTATCTCCTGCGGCTATATCTCCATCCTCCACCCCACCATCAAAAATACCATAGACAAAAAAGCAAATATTATAATAGCACAAATAAACCTAACAGAATATGCGGAGATACCCGGCATAAACCTCTCCTACAACGAGTCCCCCAAATACCCCGGCATCGACTTCGACCTAACCATCCCCGCCCCCAAAGACTCCCGCTTCTCCGACATCTCCAAAGCTTGGACAGAAAGTCAGCACGAACACCTAAAATCCGTCTCCCTTATCGACATCTACGGCGACACAACCAAAAATATCACCGTCCGCCTATCCTTCTCCGCCCCCGACCGCACCCTCTCTATGGAAGAAGTAAACGCCCACATAACCACCATAACCTCCCGTCTCTCGGATATGGGCATCACCATCCGAAGGTAGGGTGCGTTGGGGGAAACCCTCTCTGAGGAGAGGGTAGCGCGGCGCTGCGCCACGCCCCCAAACCCCCTTCCCAGAGACTTTTCCCATTTTTCTTCTTGCATATTCGTTTTTCTTTTCGCTTATCCGAACACAAAATTACTTTTAGTTTTTGCTTTCGTCTTTTCGCTTATCCGTTTCACGCAAAGTCATCTACTTCATATTAGCTTTTTTCTTTAGAAGTACTTACCCTAAAAAATCACCCACAAACGCTTTCCAAAAGCAAAAGTCATTCACCAAACAAGCTAACCCAAGAACCAATTTAAAGTCCGGGAGAGGAGGGGGTTTGGGGGAGGGGGAGGGGAGTGTGGCGCAGCGCCACACTGTCACCGCTCCTCCCCTCCCCCAACGCGCCTATGTTAACAAAGCTTTACATAGAGAATCTTGCTGTTATTGAGAAGGCGGAGATACCTTTTTCGGGAGGTTTAAATGTGTTTACCGGGGAGACCGGGGCGGGGAAATCGGTGCTTGTGGGGGGATTGGATGCTGCGCTTGGGAAGAGAGTTAGCAGAGATGTTGTCAGGACTGGTGCGGAGCGGGCTGTTGTTTCGGCTGTGTTTGAGGATGGTGAAGGTGAAGAAGTAATACTTACGCGAGAGATAATGGCTTCGGGGAAGTCTTCGGGGAAGATTAACGGACGTCCTGCAACTGCTTCTATGATGGAAGAGGTTGGGGAGAAGCTTTGTGACATACATGGGCAGAGCGACAATATGCTTCTTACCGATGAGAATTTACATCTTTTGCTGATTGACGGATTTGGTGATTATAGTAAACAGCTTGAAGAATATCGCGAAAGTTTCGGTGAACTTCTTCGAGTATCGAAAACTCTTTCTGAGACGGTTAAGGAGACGGAGGAGCAGAAAAGCAATATTGCTTGGCACAGGCAGCTTAGGGATAAAATTTCTGCTAATAACATATCTCCTGATGAAGATGAGGAGATTGACTTTTTATATAGTACACTTGAAAACGCTGAACAGATAAAGAGTGCGGCGGATAATGCATTAACTGCGATTTCTTCCGATGAGGAAGGCTTTCGCGGAGCATATCAGCTTTTATTTGAAGCGGAGAAGCAGCTTTCGGCGTACTCTGATACTCAAAAGGTAAAGAGTATTTTAGAGGATATAACTGCCGCGCAGATTGCGCTTGAGTCGGTAATTCCTGCTATATCCGATTTTGCGGACGGGGTTGAATTTGACGAAGAGAAGCTTAATAAACTTCGTTATCGCAAGGAACTTATTGATGACATAAAGAAGCGTTACGGCGGCGCGGAGCAGAAGCTTTCTGTAGCGCTCGAAGCGGCCGCACAGTCGGAAGAAGCGCTTAAAAAGCTTGAAATTGCCGATGATACTATTAAAAAGCTTAGAGAGCAAAGAGAAAGTCTTCTTAAAGCCGTTTCCCAAAAGGCGCGTGACATATCGGGGCTGCGAAAGAGTACGGCTTTGCGGCTTGAGAAAGCTATAGAAAAAGAACTTGAAGAACTCGACATGGGCGGCGCGAAGATAGAGTTTCGCTTTTCTGAGGGGAAGCTTACAAAAAGCGGACTTGACTCGGTACGCTTAATGCTTTCGGTAAACGCCGGCGAGGAACTCCGTCCGCTTGCTAAAATAGCTTCCGGCGGCGAACTGTCAAGGATTATGCTTGCTATAAAATCGGTAACGGCGAGCCTTTCGGACCTAACCATGGTTTTTGACGAAATAGACACCGGCGTTTCAGGGCGCGCCGCCGCAAAAATAGGGCGGAAACTGCAAAAAATCGCCGGGCGAGCGCAGGTTATCGCGGTAACTCACCTTGCGCAGATAGCAGTCTGTGCCGACAACCACCTTCTTATAGAAAAGCAGACTGCGGGGGGGCGAACCTTCACCGCCGTAACCCCTGTTACGGGTGATGAGCGCATCCGCGAAATAGCCCGAATTCAAGTCGGCGACAAAATCACTCCCTTAGCACTTCAAAATGCTATAGAACAGCTTGAAGCGGCAAAATCTTAGATTATTGCAATCTTTCTGTAACTTTAGTTACCATTTTGTAACCATATATATAAATCTCGTTAATATCCCTGTGAGACTGACACAAAAGGGCGAAGCTTTGTTAATATTTACTTTACAAAATATACTTATGGAAAGCGAAAGTTTCACCTCCATACAGTAACTTTGCACAATTCCTCATTGATATTTCACGTATAATTTGTGCATTTAAGAGATTTTCGACTATTATTACTATATTTCATGTATAAAAGCTTGATTTTTATGGTTCTTTTCTGTATAATCAAACTGTAACATAAAAGTTACAACATTTACAGTCCGGCAAAGGGTGGGTAAATTGGCGGCTGAGGTTGCACAGATGGGCGGCTGAGGTTGCGCTGATGGGCGGCTGAGGTTGCGCAGACGGACGGCTGAGGTTGCGCAGATGGACGGTTTCTCTGTAATAACCGTTCGTTAAAAACTCCCTGCCGCAAGACAAGCCCTTCTAACAAACGCTTTTCCGCAAATTATATAAAGAGATACAATACCCCCGGCGAGAGAAATCTGCCGCCCGACACTGCTCCTTAAGCTTTGTCGGGCAGAGTAGATATTATAACAATCGGAGCTATTATTATAGTGAAAACCACGGCAAAATTTAATAAAAAGCACCTTCTCACCTTCCGTAAGTTCTTAGTCACCCACGGTGTCGCGAACGTAGATGGTGATATTCCTGTTTTTATTACATTTTTAGGTTCGCTTGTCATTTACATGATCAGTGTTATCCTTCATGCCTGCAAAACCGCTTTCGTTAATATTTATAAATTTTTCCGCAAACTCTCCCACATCCGTTTCGGCAAAGCCGGAATAAAAACCGCAGTTGTCAACAAATTAAAATCTGTAATTACTAACCTCTATTTCAGAATTTTCGTTTTCTTTGATAACCGCAAGTCTTCAAGAAAGATTTTCCGCAAACGCGTGAAAGATTTCGGGCTCTTAAAGGCTCTTGCTTTCGCCGTTTCGGACGGTTTCGCTCTAATCAAAGCCAATACAAATACAGTAAAAACTGTATTTAACATACTTGCTCCCGCCTTAGCGATTACAGTCTTTATGTTTGCTGTAAATATCGTCGGAGACAGCACTTTCGGCGTTTCCGTCATTTCAGGCGGCGAAACTATCGGCGTAGTCAGCGCGGAAGATGTTTATATGTCCGCCGCAAAAACCTTCTCGGAACAGAAGAATTACTACGATGTTGAAAATTCCACCGGCGAGGTTTTCGTAACCGCACGCCTTGAGATAACTCCTGCTGCCGATGTAATGGATGCAGACTCCCTTGCAGCGGCAATGAAGCAGACCGCTTCGGTTATAATGCCCGAAGCGACAATGTCAAGAGCGCCCGCATTAAGAACTGCCCCCGGTTCGGAAACCGCTAAAATCGCAGAAGAGATTGATACCGCCGGTAAAGTTAAAGCCTTTGGCGTAATGGTTGACGGCGAACTTATCGGTGCAATCGACGAACCCGACAAAATCACAAGTTTTCTTGACAGAATCAAGGCTGCCGGAAACGATCCGGAAGCTATTGAAATCACTTTTGACCGAAATATTGAATATTCCTACGAGCAATTTTACAACCCGCAGGATGTCATTGACGAGTCGAAAGTAATTAATACCCTTTCCGGCACACGTGAAGCCGCGCGCTATGTTATAGTAGAACTCGGCGATAATCCGTGGGATCTCGCGATGGCGAATGACTTGACTCTTGAAGAACTCCTTGCTTGCCCTGCTGAATTTGACGGCGAACCTATCGAAGACTTAAGTAAATACTGCCCTGTCGGCGCTAAAATTACGCTTTCCGAAGAAGTTCCTTATTTGAATCTCCTCGTGACGAAGCCGAGGACATATGAAGTTCCCATTGATTACGACATCAAACAGTCGTACGATGACTCTATGTACCAAGGTGAAACTAAGGTGATCATTAAGGGCGCAGAAGGCTTAGAGCAGGTCGAGGCAAATGTCACTTATGACGACGGCAGAATTGTTTCGCGTCAAATTCTCTCCCGCAAGGTGATTACAGAGCCTGTTACCCAAGTCGAAATTGTCGGAACAAAAGAGCCCAAAACCATGGTCGCTACAGGCGGCGGTTCGGGCACATACTTCTGGCCTGTTGCGGGCGGCTATATCTCAGCCTACCGCGGCGACGGCAGAGGTCACAAGGGTATTGACATCGCCGCTCCATACGGCACAAACGTCTACGCCGCTTCTCAAGGCAAAGTTACACGCGCCGGCAACAAAGGTGACGGTTACGGCATCTCCGTATTCGTTACAAATTCCGACGGCAATGTCACCGTTTACGGTCACATGAGTTCCCTCGCAGACATCTCCGTAGGCGACACTGTAGTAGCCGGTCAGCTTATCGGTTACGTCGGTTCGACCGGCGATTCCACCGGCAACCATCTCCACTTTGAAGTCCGCAACTCCGGTACCTACAAAGACCCCCTCGATTACGTCTCCCAGTATTAAGTGTGCCTCACTCCCCCCTACCCACTCCCCACACCCACTGCCGTAGTTATGCTTTGATGGTAGGTACGCGACGTGGTTACATGGTGCGCCGCTGTGGTATCTCTCCGCTGTGGTATTCCGTTTTGCGGTTTGAAGCACAAAAAAATGATTTTCACCTAAAACACAATAAATACTTAGAAATCCGCAACAAAAATGTTGCGGATTTTTTACATTTCTTTCACAATATACCTTGACATTTAATTTCTTAAATGCTATAATATACCTAACGGAAAATTTTCACTTCTCAAATACGACCGAGGTACTTATGACTACAAATATTGAGACCGAGCACAGCGATTTAGATGAACTTGTTACAATCGTCGAAAGCGGCGCAGTAAAAAACGGCGAAATAACCGCAGATGAGGTTATCGACCGTCTTACAAAAGATGCCCGAAGCTGGCGGCAGGGTTTGCGCGTAAACACCTCTAAATTGCCGGAAAAACTCCCCGCACCGGCTGTCAATCCTTTTAATGCGAAAAATTCAAATATATTAAATTTCGCCCTGATAGCCTTCGCCGGTATGGCTTTCTGTGTCTTCATAACCTTTTTAGGCGAACTTTCCG
Source organism: Ruminococcus sp. (assembly GCA_031262625.1). Classification (GTDB taxonomy): domain Bacteria; phylum Bacillota; class Clostridia; order Oscillospirales; family Ruminococcaceae; genus JAISGY01. The sequence goes on from JAISHJ010000120.1 coordinate 22,154, forward strand.
AATTAAAATATTTAATCCCTGCTACAAATGTTTTTGCAAGTACTATCGGACTGATTCCCCGCCCGCTTATTATTGTTTTAATGGCAGTGATTGCGCCGCTTATAAGCGAATTTCTCTTCCGAAAGTTCATCTTCGGTGCGCTTCGCCGTCACACTCGCTTTTCGATCGCCGCTGTCGTTGCCGCTTTAATATCCGGCACTGTCTCCGGTGTGCTCTTCGATAACATTCGCAGTATGCCTGTTCAGTTTGTCTACGCTTTCTGCGCCGGTTTCTTTGCCGCATTCGTTTACGAACACACAAAAAGCATCTGGGCGGCGGTTATCTTCCATGTCTTCGCTAACGCCGCCGATATAATTACTTCAAACATCCCGGATTTTCCTTTCGACCGCAACACCGCAATGATAGTAATGGCAATCTCCGGTGTAGCCGCAATTTACGCCTTCGCCGCCCTCACCTTCCGCCTTGAAGAACCGTTCAAAATGAAAGCAATATAACAAAAATCCCGCAACAGCAAGTTGCGGGATTTCATTTTAGTCAAGGATAATTTCTTCAACCTCATTCTTTTCGATTATCTCAATCTGGTAGTCGGAAGGCTCTTCATTCTCATATGCTATGTGTTCGGTCATAGCGAGGAAATTTCCTTCGGTGTCGAAAAGATATGTTGTCTTAAAAGAGACTGCTCCTTCAAGCGCGGAGGTGCTCTCGTGAAGCTTCTCCATGTCATACTCCCACGTATAGACGGTAAAACCATCGTCGGTAGTAGTCTCCATTCCGACCGCAACCAAATCCGGGATAAAAAACAGCAGTACGCCCGTACTCATCTCATACGGCGCATCTTTCGTATACACCGCAGGAGTTTCCGTCCCGTCGGAACTTACTATCTTTTCCCCGTCGAAATATCTGTAGTTTGTGACGTATTCCCCGGTCTCACCATCAAAGTATTCGGTCTCGTCAAGCCATATCTGCGTTCCGTCGGGGAGGAACATGAATGAGAAGACCTCCTGCGGCTCTCCTGTCGCGAGATTTGTAATTATATATCGGGCGGAATTAAGGCTTGCGGCGGCGTCTATCACAGACTGTATTTCCGCACGCCCGACGATATTTTTTTCGGGAATCATACAGGAAGCAAAGGTTAATACAATAAAAATTACGCTTAAAAATTTCTTCATAGGGCTATTATACAGGAAAATTTTATCGTTGTCAAGTATATTTTGCGGTTGACAATTACTTAAAATTATGATATAATATACAGACGAGATTTTATGAAAGCGGGGCGGTAGGAGTGAACATTACAGATGTAATTACTTTGCTTGAAGAAAAGAAGCTGATAACTTTGCGAAGTAACTTTGAAGAAATGCACCCCGCCGACATTGCAGCGCTTTTTTCGGAACTTATTGAGCGGAATTTCCCCGAAGCTTCCCTTATCCTCCTTTACAGAGTTATGTCTAAAGAGGTTGCGGCGGAGTCTTTCACCTACATGGAACCCTCCGCACAGGAAACGCTGATAAATTCCTTCACCGACCGCGAGCTCTCCGAAGTTTTGGACGAACTTTACGTTGATGATGCGGTTGACATGGTTGAGGAGATGCCTGCCAATGTGGTATCGAGAATCCTCAAAAACGCCGACCCCGCCATGCGCAGTCAAATTAATAACCTCTTAAAATATCCCGTGGACTCCGCCGGTTCAATTATGACCACAGAGTTTGTGTATTTTCGTACCGGGAAGACCATTTCTGAATGTTTTGACCGTATACGCTCTGTCGGGATAATGAAAGAGACCGTTTACACTTGTTATGTTACAGATAAGCGTAAGCTTGTGGGAGCAGTCTCGCTTCTTGAGATGCTGACTGCCGATCCTTCAATGCTTATTGAAGATATTGCAGAGTCGAATATAATTACCGTTAATACTCTCGACGACAAGGAATCTGTTGCAAGAACGCTTTCAAAATATGACCTTCACGCTATTCCTGTAGTTGACAACGAAGACCGGATCGTCGGGATAGTAACTTTCGACGATGCTATCGACGTAATCGAGGAGGAAAATACCGAAGACTTCTCAAAGATGGCGGCGGTTGCTCCTCTTGACGAAAGCTATTTTAAGACCACTGTTTGGCACCATGCGCGAAGCAGACTGCCGTGGCTTTTGTTCTTAATGCTCTCCGCAACGCTTACGGGATTTGTTATTTCAAAATATGAGGACGCTTTTGAGAAGGTAGCTATATTAGTAACCTTCATGCCTATGATAATGGGTACGGCGGGAAATTCCGGCTCGCAAAGCTCTACCCTTATAATCCGCGGCATGGCGGTTGACGAAATTAACCTCCGCGATTTTTTGAAGGTTTTTTGGAAAGAATTCCGCGTTGCCCTAATCTGCGGTGCAGTTCTCGGCGTAGTAAACGGCTTGCGGATTTACTACTTTGAAAAAGCAGGCGCATTAATTGCCGTAACCGTAGGTCTTTCTATCGTGGGAGTGGTTATCCTCGCGAAAATTGTCGGCTCTATGCTTCCCATGCTCGCAAAGAAAATTCACCTCGACCCCGCGATTATGGCTACGCCTATGATTTCGACTATTCTCGATACTTGCTCGCTTTTGATTTACTTTTCACTTGCTGTGCTTATACTTCATGTTTAGTTTTTGATGAAAAATAATTATCCCCTGTCGGTTCAGTTTGACAGGGGAGATTTTTCTATATAAGCTTTGCTCTGCTCGGGATTATTTCGGGGTTGTTTTTAATATAAGATGATGCGATATCGACTATTTCGTCAATAGGCGTGTTAATCCACGGCTGCTTTTGCCGCCATTCGGTGTAGTTAAAATCTTCGGCTTTTATGGTCGCGATAAAAATTTCCTCTTTCCTGACTTCATCAGCAAGCCGTTTCCACTCTGAAAGCGATTCACCCATCGGCTTAAACTTGCTTCTGTCACCCGTCTTTAGGAAGTGCGCAAAGTCTGACATCGATTTACTAAAGCCCGCTTCAAACTGCTTTTTATCAAAATCTTTACTCTCATTACCTGAATAAACTATGCCATTGTCCATAAAATCACTCCCCCTTGCTCTCATATTAAACCCCCAAATTATTAAATTGTCAATAGCAAAACAAAAACTCCGCACGAAGCGGAGCTTTTAATCTGCCGGCGGCGGGGGTCGAACCCGCACGGTATCGCTACCACCGGAGTTTGAGTCCGGCACGTCTGCCAATTCCATCACGCCGGCAAGGGCGGTCGGTGACCCGACAGGACTTCGCCGCCGGTCGGTGACCCGACGGGACTTCGCCGCCGCATTTGTTAAATGCGAACTTTTAGTTTGATTCGCGGCGGGGCTTTCTTGAAAATATTCTACCTCGGCTTTAGTGAAATATATTCCGCTTTTGCTTTAGTGAAGATTTTCACTGTATGGCGAATGAATACCAATATATTTTACCACAAAACAGCCCATTTTTCAATGACTAAATTGTTAACATTACAAAAAAACGCAGCCGTTTCGGGTAGGTTATTCACTAAAGATAAAATCAAGAGCAGCTACCCTCACGGAAAAGCATTTTAACAAAAACCGCTCCAAGGAAAATGTTTAAAGTCCGGGAGGGGTGGGGGTTTGGGGGAGGGGAGGGGGAGGTCACTCCTCCTCCCATCCCCCAACGTATCATCCCCGTACCCCGTACCCAAAAGTTACTCGAGTTCTTCGGCGTTTTTTACGTCGGTTTTGCGGTATTTACGTAGGCGGAGTTTTGGTTGGTAGTAGACTTGGGCTGGGTAGAGACCAACGTAGCCGGAGAGGAGGTAGCTTATGGCTATGGCAACGCCGAAGTAGAGCATGGCGGCTTCGGCGTTAACGAGTTCGGTGAAGATTTCGGCGGCGAGTGCGAAGGCGGCGAGGGGGCAGTTTGTAACGCCGCAGAAGACTGCTACGAAGCCGAGAGCGGCACCGAAGGAGGGTTCGAGACCGAGGATGACGGCGACACTGCTGCCCATAGTTGAACCGATGTAGAAGGCGGGGAGGATTTCGCCGCCGCGGAAACCTGCACCGAGGGTGAGGGCGGTGAGGACGACCTTAATAATCGGGACGTAGATCGGCATATCGTTTGAAACGAAGGCGTGTTCGATAGTGGCGTAGCCTGCGCCGGAGTAGATGTCAGTGCCGAGGAGGAGAGTTATGCCGCCGACGAGGAGACCGCCGACGATAATTCTTACATAGCCGCTTTTGAAATACTTTTTGTAGTATGTTCGAGAGTAGTCCATTGCGCGACAGAAGAAAATTGCGAATACAGCTGAGCAGACACCGATTAAAGCAACTTTTAAGAGCATGGGAAAATCGACTACAGAAGGAACTCCGTCAATAAAATAGTGTTCACGCACAAGCCCCAAGAAGCGGGTTGTCCAATACGCGGAGACTGCGCCGAAAACGCATGGGATTAGAGCGGAGTATGCGATTGAGCCTATTATAGCAATTTCTATCGCGAATATTGCGGAAGCGGCGGGCGCGCCTGTGAGAGCCGAAAATGCGGCGGCGATTGCCGTCATCATAAGAACGGACGAATCGTTTTTATTCATTTTAAGCAGGCTTGAAACGGGGGCTAAAATTCCGCCGCCGATTTGAAGTGAAGCACCTTCGCAGCCGGCAGAGCCGCCTGTAATATGCGTGAGAACAGATGCGGCGAACACGAGGGGAGCTTTTTTCCACTCGACAGCAGAAGTACCCTCATGAGCGGCGGCGACAATGTCGTTGGTGCCGTTATCATGGGGGAATCCTGCTTTTTTGTATATAAAAACGATTACAATACCGGCGAGAGGGAGAAGCGGCAGCATAATAAGCTGATGTTCGGCGCGATAGCTGTTCGCGCCGTCAATAGCGAGCCTGAAAAGGCTTACTGCTATACCGACAATGATACCGCAGGGGATTGAGATTAAAAGCCAGCGGAGCAGATACGCCCAAGCGCGGATAGCTCCTACCCTTCGCATACGGCGGAGTATTTTTCTAAACATTTTACGCTTCCAAAAAATTTATAGCGGCAGTTCGGGAAGGTCAATTTCGTCGTCATCGTCAACAGTTCTGCTTCTGTTAAACTCTGAGTAGCAGATAAACATTTCGCGAAGGATTAGGTTTGCGGCGGCGGTTGAAATGCCGGAGGGGTCGTATGGCGGCGACAGTTCTACTATGTCAAAGCCGACTACATTAAGGTCGGAAAAAGCCATTGTATACGCTAAAATTTCCGAAACGGTACAGCCGTTGTGTTCGGGAGTACCTGTCCCCGGGAAAACCGACGGGTCAAGCACGTCAAGGTCGAGAGTAATATAAACGGGGCTGTCCTCCGCGACAAAGAGAGTATTCTCAATCTCTTCGTCAATCTGCTCAAGCCCGAAAATCGGGTTAGGTATCCGCCCGAAAAGGAATTCTTCGGCAGTACCGCTCCTTATCCCGAACTGGTAGATATTTTTCATCCCCACAAGTTCCGCGCACCTTCTCATAACCGTCGCATGAGAAAGCTTCTCCCCAAGGTACTCGTCCCTAAGGTCAGCATGAGCGTCAAGATGAATTATCCGAAGGTCAGGATATTTCTTAACAAGAGCGCGGACTGCACCAAGCGTCACAAGATGCTCCCCTCCGAGCATTACCGGCTTCTTATCGCGGGTTATAATCTTCGATGTCATATGAGAAATCTCATCAAGCACCCGCTCCGTATTCCCGAACGGCAGTTCAAGGTCCCCCGCATCAAACACCCTGCAATCCTCAAGGTCACAGTACTGATAAGGCGAGTACGTCTCTATCCCAAATGACTCCCTCCGCATCACCGACGGCGCAAATCTTGCCCCCGGACGATAAGAAGTAGTCCCGTCAAACGGCGCGCCGAAAAGCACATACTCCGCTTCCTCAAACTCGGCATCACAGCCCAAAAATCTGTTATATTCACTCTGCATAAAGGTACGTTG
>JAISHJ010000016.1 GCA_031262625.1 Ruminococcus sp.
TTTTCTTCTGAGATTAGGACTGTTACTGATGCGCCTTGCGGCTCGTAGTCTTGTTTGGAGATGTTTAATACATACGCGCCGATCATTTCGGTAACGTCGCAGAGGATTTTTGTCAGACGGTCGGAATTATAAACGTCGTCGATATATTTTAGGTAGTCCTGCTGTTCGCGAACGCTTTTGGCGTAGCAGATGTCGTAAATATTAAAGCTTAGGGTTTTGGTGAGGTTATTGAAGCCGTAAAGCTTTATTTTGTCTTTATCGTTAAACGGAAAATCAGCCAATTTTTTTATCCTCCGCAGAGTAGATTAATTACGTGAGAAACTCGATTGCACGTTCGATTGAGTCGCGGGAGTTGCCCCAGTCAGCATCTTTCCCGCCGTTGCGGTAGTCATACATACTGCAAAAGTGGGAGACGTCTTTATATAGGCTTTGAAGATAATTGTTAGTTAAGTCGCCGATAGTAATTGCGAAGTTTTCGGCATCTTTTTTCGACAGATAGAGCGGAGCAGTCTCGGATAACAGGCGAAAATGCTTTAGGCAGATGTAGGGCTGACTTTTAATCATTTCGCGCATCTTAGCATCAAGAAAACATTCGCAGAAAGTGCGGAGAAGCCTGTCCATGCCCCATTTTATCTTTTCACAGACAAAGCACGTTCGTTCATAACCGCGCAAAGTATCAATACGCTTGTCCTTTTTAAGAAGCGGCTTTTTAGATTCAAAAACGTCCTGACTTATTTTGTCGAGATGGGTCTGTAGCATCAAAGCGAGAGATAAGCGGTTTTTTTGCTTTAACATTCGTGCAAAATGTTTGTCGCAAAAGCCGAGTTTATTCGTCTCAATCCTTACATCAGGCTCCATCATAGCCGCGCCCATAATATATTCGACGGTCCTGTCTTCGAGCATTTTTTCCATTCTGCAAAGCGGACAGCCGCAGGCATCTTCACTTGGTTCAAGCACTTCCGTTATCGGGATAGTTAAGATTGACTCACGCATTTTTAATGTTCCTTATATAGTGAAATAAATATTGTTGAGCGATTCCGGCGTATTTTGAGTCTATGTACGGAAAACCGTTAGGATAAAATTCATCAAGCGCACGATTAATCCAAACATCCCTCGGGAAAGCTTCAAGGCGGTGAAATCCGTAAAGGAGGGTACATTCGGCAACCTTCGGACCTACGCCGGAGATTTTCATTAACGCCTGTCGGGAATTCGTTATCGTCATTTTGTCGATTTCTTCAAGGTTAACCCTTCCGGATAGTATATTTTCCGCCGCGCTCTTTAGATATTTTTCGCGAAAGCCGAGCCTTGCAAAACTAATATCGGTAAGCAAGTCTTCCGCTGTAGGAAAGCGGCTAAAATGTGTGATAAGCCGCTCTATAATAAGCTTTATCCGCGGGATATTATTATTTTGTGAAATTATAAACGAGATTAAAGCTTCCCAAGGGTCTTGCTTTAATATGTGAATTCCGCCGCAAAAGTCTATAGCCTTTTTCATTGTCGGGTCGGCTTCAAACTCCGCCTTAACAGCTTCATAGTCAAGCTTAAAATCGAAGTAGTCATCCCATTTTGAAAGGAACTCCTCCTCGGTAATATCATGGAGGATTACCACTCCGTCAGCTTTTTGCTCCGCATTAACGATACGGCGGAAAGACTGCCCGCAGTCTAAAGTTAATTCAAGGTCGAATCCTTTGCAGCAGACATAAATATCAGTGCCATGAACTTCAAACTCTCTCATATCTTTTTGCGTTTCTTAAGCCGCTCGATTTTTCGTTTTTCCTTGTCATTAGTAGGAATATATATATAGTTGTCGAAAAGGGCTGTGAATTTCGGCGGAATAACCTTGTGTTTATGAAGCTTCCCGAAGTACCAGTGAATATACTGCGATTTTTTCAGCACTTCATCAAGGAAAAAGTGTATCCGCGTTAAGTTGTTCTGTTCAAACGCCAAAAACTGCTTTAGTGACGCGGGCGCTTCGTGGGATACTGCGTAGTCGAATTTGAAGTCGTGGTCTTCTAAATTTTCATTCGCGTAGGCGATTTCATCTTCGGTAACCGCTTCTTCTCCCCACCAGCGATTTTGCATCTGGCGGACGGTTATATCGGGGGAAACTCCTCCGCCGAAAGCGAAAATGCGTATACCTTGGAGGTTAAATATTCCGCCGCGGCAAAGATGGTAAAGCCGCCCCGAGATATGATGAGTCTCTGCTCCGCAAAAAATTTCCTTCGGGCAGTCGTTTATAAGGTCGTAGTTATCATGACAACCCTCGACAAAGAGGGTGTAAAAACGCTTCTTGCCTATCTTTTTTATAGTTCTGTCTTCTTTTTCGGTCTTATCCCATAAAAAGCCGAAATCACCGGCAACGATTAGAAAATCGCCCTTTTTAAGGAGGGGGATTTTACCGAATCTGCTATAGTCGCCGTGCATATCGCCGGTTATACAAATCAACGTATTTTCTCCATAGAATTAGTCAAAATACATTATATCATAACTGCATGAAAAAAGCAATACAAATCTGTTAATTTTTAAGGAAGACCATATTATGGATACGAAAAACCGCGTAGCAAAGGTTATACAGTCAGTTTCCCCCTCAAAAGACGATCCGAACGGCTCTTATACCGGAAAGCCTCTAAAGCCGGGAGAAAAGCCCGTACAGGATGCGGACGATCTGTAATAATTTGTGAACATTGTGTAATGGACAAATTGCCCCCTCAGATGTTATAATCATTTTGAGGGGTGATACATAAATATGAAAAAATTTTTACCGATAATTTTTAGTTTATTAATAATGACATCTTGCGCAGAAGTTACGAACGTAACCTCGGGTACGTCCGTAACCTCCGGCGAGACTTTTAAAACAACTACTTTTACAACTGCTTCAAACGGCGAATTCGAGGAGCCGGCTTTTACCGAAGATGACATTATCGCCGAAGTAATGCCTATTCCCGTTCCGAACGGCACTAAAGCAGAATTTACCGACGAAAACTATACCGTTTTCTACACCGATATAACAAAGGGCGATTCACGGTTAACCGAAATTATAGCATATGACCTTAAAACAGGCGAAAAGATTGACGTTTTCGCTGCACAAACGAACCTTGCGGTAAAGCCCGGGGACGAATATTTTTCCGGACAGCAGTTCCTTACAAAAAATTTTCGCCTTGACCCTGACGGCTGGATTTATCTTTATATGCTCACCGATTACGATACAGACGGCTTTCACAAGCGGTTAACTTATCGGAAAAACCTTAAGACACTAAAAATCGAAGAACAGGGCTTTGAACTCTCCGATACGCCCTATGCAGAATATACCTCTGAAAACGGAGCCGCCGAAATCCTCCTCCCGACAGGGGTAAGAAGCATAGAACTTAGCATCCCCGCGCCCGAAACCGGTGAAAATATAGTTATAGAAAATACCGCCGATTGGGAAAAATTCTTCGGCGATACTCTGCCCGAAGAGGGGATTACCCTTATGGAAACGTTCGGGCAGTACATATGCTATCGCTATGAATATACCGAAGCCGGCGCAAAATATAATTTTATCGTTTCGGGTATAGGGTATGTTGACATACTTAATATGGTTAAATATACCGTAAACGAGGTTCGCTCACGAGACCCTAAGAGTTACGCAGACCCTATGGAAACAGTACTTGAAAGCAATCTCCCGTCACTTATCCCAGATGGGTTTGTAATATATGACAATGAACTTTACTATTATACCTACAGAGATTGGTCTGACGAAAACTGGGCAGCATGGTTCGGGGATCTCCCTGCCGACAACGGATGGCATATGCGGAATATGTACGTTTACAGTTTCGATAACGTGACAAATAACTTCGGAATGTGGCAAGATTCGGATCTGCCGTTGCCGCTTCCGCCGGTATTTACCGACCCGCCGTTTAAGATATTCGACTCTCCGGCGGCGGGTTATGATGAATATTTCTACGACGGCGAATATGTATACTATAAAAATGCTGAAGAGGGCGGCAACCTCTATAAAAAAATCCCGAATTCGGACGGTGCAGGCATAAAGCTTGCGGATGCGAACGTTGCAGGGCTTCTATACAGTATCTCTGTTTATGGTGACGAGGTTTTTTATGTCACTAACTACTACGACCCCGAAACAGCAACAGGCACGGACGGCGGCGGCGGAACTGCTTATGCGGTGAAAAAAGACGGCAGCAGTACAGAGCCGCGAAAAGTTTTAGAAGGCATAGGCGATTACTTTTATGTTTATGACGGCGTAATATATTATACAGGCGGTATAGAATCATTAAACGAAGCGCAACTCCTGTCAGTGCCGCTTGAAGGCGGCGAAACTGTAAAAATAGCTGATTTTGCGATGGATATAGTAATCGTAAACGATCAGATTACATATTTTAACGGCGAAACTGTTGTTATTTACGATATAGAATAACGTAATTTTTGTAAATTTTAAAAAACCGCTTGCAAAGTATTTTCAGTTGTGATATAATAGTAGTGTTATATTCATAACTTGTATTTACAAGTTCAACAAGAGGTACATATAAAATGATAGGCGATTTACACTGCCACTCGAAGCTTTCGGACGGCTCTTTAGGGCTTGAAGATATAATTATGCAGGCGAAGCGGACGGGTATTGACTTTATTTCAATTACCGACCACGATACGCTTAGTTCCCTTTCGAGAATAAAAATCCTCGGCGAGAGATACGGAGTAAATACCGTTCCCGGCGTGGAACTTTCGAGTTGGGATAAAAAGCGCGGACGAAAGGCTCATATCCTCTGTTACGCGCCGAAAAAGCCCGACAGGCTCGAAGGGCTTTGTATGAAATCCTGTGAAATACGCAAGGTCTGCGCTAAAGAGATGGTAGAAAAGGTAATGAAAATTTACCCCATCACTCCCGAAAACGTAATGCGCCACGCCACAGGCTCAAAGAGTATTTTTAAGCAGCATATTATGCACGCTCTTGTTGATCTGGGCTATACTACCGAAATATATGGGGAACTCAACAACACTCTCTTTAACCTTAAAACAGGGACTTGTATTGTTGAGCGAGAGTACCCCGACGTTAACTTTGTTACCGACCTTATCCACTCCGCCGGAGGAGTTGCGGTGCTTGCTCACCCGGTCTATTATGATTCGATAGACCTTTTGCAGGAACTTGCCGAAGCCGGAAGAATTGACGGCGTTGAAGCTTACCACTACACGGCTGACAAAGCGGCTGAAAAGGAAATTCTCGGTATTGCCGAAAAATACGACCTTATAGTAACGGGCGGTTCTGACTTCCACGGGCTTTACAATGCGAAAGCTTCAAGCATAGGAAGCCGCACTACCGACAGGGAAAACTTAGAAAAAATCATGCGCGGAACTAAAAAGAAAGAAGTTGCGGCTGTTTAGCCTGCCCAACACTAAGAATACTCTGAAAACTCATGCTTGGAACTAAAATGAAAGAAGTTGCGGCTATATAAGTCGCTAAGTACATATGATTACCGATCCTATATCTGCCCACGAAGCGTGGGAAGGAAAAATTGAGGTTATATCAAGAGTAAAAATCGACTCCAAAGAGGCTTTATCTGTGGCGTACACTCCCGGTGTAGCCGCGCCCTGCCTTAAAATTAAGGAGAATCCCGAAAGTTCTTACCGCCTTACTCGCCGCGGAAACCTTGTGGCGGTAATTACCGACGGTACTGCCGTACTGGGCTTGGGCGACATAGGACCGCTTGCCGCTATGCCTGTTATGGAGGGGAAATGCGCCCTCTTTAAGGAGTTTGCGGGGGTGGATGCGTTCCCCCTCTGCATAGATACGAAGGACACTGAAAAATTTATCGAGACTGTTAAGCTTTTAGCCGGAAATTTCGGCGGAATTAACCTCGAAGACATTGCCGCTCCGCGCTGTTTTGAGATAGAGCAAAGGCTTAAAGAAGCTAACCTCGGTATTCCCATATTCCATGACGACCAGCACGGCACTGCGATAGTTGTTCATGCCGCGCTTATAAATACTCTAAAGCTTACTGGGAAAAATATCGAAAATATTACCGTTTGTATTAACGGGGCAGGTGCGGCAGGCTGTGCTATCGCTCGCCGTATGATTTCCGCCGGAGTAGGCAACGTAATTTTAGTCGATATTGACGGGATTATCAGCCGTAATAAAGTCTACTCCAACAAAGCTTATGAGGAACTTAAACTTCAGACTAACAGCGAAGCTAAAGAAGGTATGCTCATAGATGCTATGCGCGGTGCTGACGTTTTCGTAGGCGTTTCGCGCCCGAATCTTGTTACCCCCGAAATGATAAAGAGCATGGCTTCTAAACCCGCGGTTTTTGCTATGGCTAACCCGAACCCCGAAATTATGCCGGAACTTGCGAAAGCCGCCGGTGCTTATATAGTAGGAACCGGGCGTTCCGACTACCCTAACCAAATTAACAACGTTTTGGCTTTCCCCGGTATCTTCAAAGGTGCGCTTGCTTCACGCGCTTCGGATATTACCGACAAGATGATGATTAACGCCGGAAAGGCTATAGCTTCTTGTGTAAGCGATTCCGAACTTTCCCCCGAACATATTATCCCGAATCCGTTTGACAAAAACGTTGCGGTAAAAGTCTCGCAAGCAGTTTCAAATGTATAGATTTTTCTTACAGACACCGCCGGCAGGCGACGTTATAACGGTCTCCGGCGCGGATGCCAAACATATAGGTCTGTCACTCCGAATGAAAACAGGAGAAAAAATCGTCTTTACCCGCGAGGGGAAGGACTATTTTTGCGAAATAGAAGAAATTACACCAAACGACGTGACCGCGCATATTATAAGCATAGAAGACGTTAAGAGCGAACCGAAGCTGAAACTTACCATTTTCCAAGCGTTGCCGAAATCAGATAAGATGGAGACTATTATCGAGAAATGCACGGAACTCGGCGCTTTTTCATTCGTTCCGTTTATTTCTTCACGCTGTGTAGCTATTCCGAAGGATTTCAGAGCGAAGGTGCAAAGGTGGCAAAAAATCGCCGAGTCCGCCGCAAAGCAGTCGGGACGCGGAATTGTCCCGGAAGTTTCGGAAATTTTGTCGTTTTCCGATATGATTAACAGGATTAAAGTTTTCGATAAAGTGTACTTCTGCAACGAAAACGGCGGCGAGAGGATAACCCTTCCGGAAAATATAAAAACTTGTGCTGTTATCGTAGGAGCAGAGGGCGGCTTTGCGCTTTCGGAAGCGGAAGCTATCGTAAAAGCCGGTGCGCGGGGCTTTACGCTCGGCGCAAGAATTCTTCGCTGTGAGACTGCGCCGATAACCGCGGCTTCGATAATAATGTATTTAGCAGGAGAAATATAAATTTACACAATTTTTTCAGACAAAAACTATTGATTATTTACATTCCATATGGTATACTAATAATAGAAAAAACTAAGCAGAGATTTAACCATTTCTTGGAGGACTATTCATGAAAGCATTTGGGCTTGCGTTTTTAGCAGTAGCATCTGCTGCTGTAGGTGCAGCAATCGCTTCCTACGCAATTAAAAAGCAGAACGACATTGACCTTTACGATTTTGAATTCGACGAGGACGACGATTTTTCCGACGACGACTTTTTATCGGAAGAAATTACCGTAAGTTCCGCCGATGATAATATTAACGACCTTTCAAAAATCGACGGCGAACTCCCCGACGAAGAAGCGTAGGAATTAAGCTTCCCATTTCCGGCTGCAACAGCGGTCTTTTAAGGTGCGGAATTTTATCTGCCCGCCAATTTTAACATATTTTTAACTTTTTTTATATTGACATTAAAGCGATTCTGTGCTATAATTGTATTATTCTTCATTCGCGGATATGGCGGAATCGGCAGACGCGTTAGATTCAGGTTCTAATCGGAGTAATCCGGTGGAGGTTCAAGTCCTCTTATCCGCAGAGTTTGGCAGGAGTGGCTCATCAAGGTTCATTCCGAGCGCGGCATCGTTGCACAGCGCAAAACTAAAGCTATTTAAAATTCTCTTACTGTAAATGGTAAGAGAATTTTTATTTTTTCAGAAAAATTCTTAATTTGTTAACCTATTTTAGTTTGAAATGTGTTATAGTGAATTTGTATAAGGAAAAAAGTTTGAAAAAACAGGTCTGTCGAAGGAACGGACCGGGAGATGTATTAAATGGATGGATTTGATTTATTCTTAACAATTCTTACCGCGTTAGGAGGGTTAGCCCTCTTTATCTACGGCATGAACCTCATGGGTGAGGGCTTGGAGAAAGCCTCCGGCTCGCGGCTTGAGAAGGTTCTCGATAAAATGACTTCAAACGCTTTTGTGGGGGTATTCCTCGGCGCGGCGGTTACGGCGATTATTCAGAGTTCCTCCGCTACTACTGTAATCGTCGTCGGGCTTGTTAACGCAGGTATGCTAAAACTCCGCTCCGCAATCGGCGTAATTATGGGCGCAAATATAGGTACCACCGTCACAGGGCAGATTTTACGCCTTGCGGAACTCGACACCTCCGGAAGTGCTTCAAAAGTAATGGAACTTTTGCAGCTTAAGAGTTTAATACCGATAATCTGTCTTGTCGGGCTTATAATAGTAATGCTGTCAAAAAAACTCACAGGGAAAAATATCGGGCAGATATTCTTAGGGCTCGGTATCCTCTTTACCGGAATGAGCGCCATGACGGCGGCGGTAAAGCCCCTTGCGGAACTTCCCGCTTTCGGAGAAGCCTTCGCGGCAATGAGCAATCCTGTCCTCGGCGTGCTTGTCGGCGCAGGAGTTACCGCTATAATTCAGAGTTCCTCCGCTTCTGTCGGTATATTACAGGCAATGTCAACGTCCGGGCTTATAACCTTTTCCTCGGCGTTCCCGATAATTATGGGGCAGAATATCGGTACTACTATTACTTCAATCCTTTCGGCAATAGGCACGACTACCAACGCAAAGCGCGCCGCCGCTGTCCACCTTATGTTTAACTTAATCGGTACTGTAATTTTCCTCGTGGGGATTTATCTTATCCAAAGTCTTATAGGCTTCCCGTTCTGGAACGACCCGATAGACATGGGCGGAATCGCTAACTTCCACACTATTTTCAATGTAACCTGTACGCTTATATTCATTCCGTTTATTAAAGGCTTTGAGAAGCTTGCTACTATAGTTATCCGCGACAAAAAGAACAAGACTCCCGTGGAGCAGTTTACTCTCACACTTGACGAACGCCTTCTTAAGTCGCCGTCCTTAGCTATAGCACAGGCTATGCACACCCTCATGTCTATGGGCAATCTTGCTAAATATAATTTTGATGCGGCGAAGGAACAGCTTCTCTCCTACACCGAAGAAAGAGCGCAGATAATAAAGCAGAACGACGAGTCAATCGACCGCATGGAGGACGGCTTAAACTCCTACCTTGTGAAGATTGTCGAATGTGAACTGACGGAATTTGAGAATCGCAGAGTAACTATGCTGATGTATCTTACGACGGAGTTTTCGCGAATCGGCGCATACTCTATAAATTTATCGGAGAATTCGGAGACACTTCACGCCGACGGCTTGGCGTTTTCCGACAGCGCAAAGCATGAAATGGAGGTTATCTTCGCGGCGGTTGACGATATTATTAATACTTCAATTGAAGCGACAGGGAACACCGATACTAACCTTGCGTATAAAATCGAACCGCTTGAAGAAACGGTTGACGCGCTTAACGACACCCTCAAATCCCGCCATATCGACCGCCTTAAAAACGGCGAATGTGCGGTTGAAAGCGGGGTAGTGTTCCTCGATATGCTCGTTAACCTTGAGCGGATAGCCGACCACTGCTCCAACATTGCTGTCTACGTTATGGGCAGTACCCGCGAACACGAACACATCAGCCGTCACGAATACATCGAAAACCTCCACAGCAAAACGCCGCTTGAATACAAGGCTTTGCTTGAGGACTACGGCAAAAAATACGTTTTATAAAAAATCTCCGCCTTTTTTAAGAAAGCAGGAATAACATATGTCAAACTGGATCGAGAAAGCGAACATTTACCACATCTACGCACTGAATTTTTGCGGAGCAGAGAAGTTCCGTAAAGACTTTGACGAGACGAAGAAGGTTACCGGCGGTAAAATACTGAAAGTTCTTTCGTGGATTCCGCATATAGTCAAGACCGGCTTTAATGCCGTGCTTTTCTCGCCGGTTTTCGAGTCAACCGAACACGGCTACGACACCGCCGACTATTTTAAGATAGATTCACGCCTCGGAACTAATGAAGAATTCGCTTTAGTCTGCAAAGAACTTCATAAAAACGGTATCCGCGTAATCTTAGATGGCGTATTTAACCATGTCGGGCGTGACTTTTGGGCATTCCGCGACCTTCTCGAAAAAGGGGAGAAGAGCGAATACAAAGACTACTTTGCGGGAGTGAATTTCGGTAATCGCAGTCCTTTCGGTGACAACTTCTCCTACGAAGGCTGGAGCGGACATTTTAATCTTGTTAAACTTAATCTTTACAACGAAAGAGTAGTAAACCACATCTTCAACGCCGTTAAAATGTGGTACAAAGACTGGGGAATTGACGGCATACGCTTTGATGCCGCCGACTGCCTTACAGATGATTTTATAAAGCGTTTCCATAATTTCGCCAAGGGGACTCTCCGCGAAGATTTCTGGCTCATGGGCGAAATTATCCACGGGAACTATGCGCGGTGGGCGAACCCCGAGATGTTCGATTCGGTTACTAACTATCAGTGCCACAAAGGAATATATTCCTCTCACAACGACAAAAACTACTTTGAAATTTCCTCCTCTTTCGACCAGCAGAAGAACCAATACAAAAACTTGTATCTGTATAATTTCGTGGACAACCACGACGTTCCGCGTATAGCTACAAAAATAACTAACAAGGCGCATCTTCCCTGCGTATACACTATGCTCTATACTATGTACGGCGTTCCGGCGGTCTATTACGGCTCGGAATTCGGCATTGAGGGCAACAAGGGTCAGGGCGCAGATGCAGACCTTCCGCTTCGCCCGAATCTTAATTTAGACAACATCCCCGGGCGCGACGACAAGCTCTTAGCGCATATAACAAAGCTCGGCGAAATCCGCCGCAGTGTAGATATTCTCCAAACCGGCTTCTACGAAAAAGTGTACCTAAACAACAAAACTTTCGTCTACAAGCGCGAGTTACAGGGCAAAGTCTGCTATATAGCCTTTAATATTGAGGACAGTCCTTATACATTCGGTATAAAAAGCACTACCGAATACTGGCTCGACTGCATAACAGGACGCCGCTTCAAAGGCTCCGAAGGCAACGTCAACATAGAACTCCCCCCCAACACCTCCGGAATCTACCTCGAAGAACACAACTACCGCGCTTCCTTCGGCGACCGCCCCCACACCGAAGATATTTTCCCCATACCCGAAAAAACCTCCAAAGAAATTGAAATCGAAGTTGCTCCCAACCCCGTAAAAGAAATCCAAAACCCTACAGCAAAAACTCCCCCGGTCTCCGACATAATCCCCCTCGGCGTAAAAAATAACCGCAAATTAGTGGTAGGTGCAACCTATCACCACTTCAAAGGCGGCGACTACAAAGTATTATTACTCGCCAAAGACCACGAAGACGCTTCCCCCCAAGTAGTCTATATGTCCCTCTCAGGCTCCGGCGACACGTGGGTCCGCCCCCTCAATAACTTCCTTGAAGAAGTAAACGACCACGGTAATATTAAGGAACGCTTTACCCTCGTATCTTAGTGGTACTGGGTACGGGGTACGGGGATGATACGTTGGGGGAGGAGGGGAGGAGTGACCAGTGTGGCGCTGCGCCACACCCCCTCCCCTCCCCCAAACCCCCACCTCCCCCGGACTTTAAACTTTTTTCTTGGCGCTTGCTTTCACCTTTTTCGTTTCGCTTACGCAAAAACTTTGCTTTTTGCTCGTCTTTCTCGTTTTGCGTTAGCAATTAAAAAGCGAAAATTTACTTACGTAGCGGCAGTTAACTTTAGCGTAGCGAATCGCAAAGCGGCTAAAATATGGTGGCAACTGTATTCCACAAAGCGTAAGAGTAAGACTAAAGAGCAAGCGCAAGACTAAGCGGACAAGCGTTAAACCTTATCGCTCGTTACACAGTCGGGAAGGGGGAGAGGGGTGGGTGGGGAGTGCAGAGGGGAGGGTAGTGTGGCGCAGCGCCACACTGGGGAGGGGGAAACC
>JAISHJ010000041.1 GCA_031262625.1 Ruminococcus sp.
CGCGAATTTTAGGCTTGCCGTGGGTGCGTTCATGTTCGGCAGCGTGTTCTAAAATTTCATCAAGAGACATTCCGGGAAAAAGGTTATCCCGCCGCCATTCGGTGTAGTCGAAGTGGTTGGTTCGGATTTCTCTTATAAATGCTTGAAGTTCAAAGACATCAAATATTTCGCCGAGATATGCCATACCTGCTTCTACGAGTGCAGAAGATTTACCATCATTCATATCCATATTCATTATTATCTCTCCAGTAAATAAGGAATTTTATTGGGTCTGTTATTATTATATCGTCAGTTTTATATTTTAATAAACGTTTATCGGTAGTTATAAAGAAATTACAATGCGAAAAAAGTGCAGCGGCTACATGAGCGGCATCTGTTTTCTTAACACCGGTTGCGATAATCGGAATACTTATTTCGGCAATTGTTTTTGAAAAACCTTCCGAAACAAATTCTGTTGCACAGCGAACTACGCTGTTAATTTTTCGTCTTTTATAGTAAGATGGATTATTATCAATCTCATATTGAAGAACAAATGAATGAACGAGATTGATTTTTTCAGCCTTTACGAGATTTTCAATGTACTCTATTGCAACCGCTTCATAACCGAGAATATGTTGGTCTAAATTGTCAAACGGTCGATTATAGCAACAAGTATCAAGATATATTTTTAGCATAATTATACCTTAATATTTCGCATCATCATTCAAAACTTCGTGGAGTTTGTCGAGGTCTTCGAGAACGCGCCCTGTACCTGCGGCTACGCAGTCGAGGGGGTTTTCGGCGATATTTACGGGCATACCTGTTTCCTTGTGGATTAGCATATCGAGCCCCTTGATTAGCGCGCCGCCGCCTGCGAGGGTAATTCCTTGGTCTATGATGTCGGCGGCGAGTTCGGGGGGAGTTTTCTCGAGAGTAACCTTAATTGCTTCCACAACGTGTGAGAGGGGTTCTGCGAGGGCTTCGCGGATTTCTTCGGAGGTAACTGTAATACTTTCGGGGAGACCGTTTAGGAGATTGCGCCCCTTGACTTCTTTGGTCGGCTCATCTTTGGTGGGGTAGGCTGAGCCTATAGTCATCTTGATATTTTCGGCGGTAGGCTCGCCGATAAGAAGATTATATTTTTTCTTGATGTAGTTAACTATAGCGGTGTCGAAAGCATCTCCGGCAACACGTACGGAGCGGCTTGTAACAATACCGCCGAGTGAGATTACGGCAACTTCGGAAGTTCCGCCGCCAATGTCTACAATCATAGAGCCTTGCGGTTCGGAAACGGGAAGTCCTGCGCCGATAGCGGCAGCCATAGGCTCTTCGATGATATTAACGCGCTTTGCGCCTGCGTTTTCAGCGGCTTCGCGGACAGCTTTTCTTTCAACGGCGGTTACGCCGGAAGGAATACAGATAATAACACGCGCTTTAGAGAAGCGGTTTTTGAGCGCCTTTCGGATAAATTCGGTAAGCATTGTAGTGGTAATCTCAAAATCGGCAATTACGCCGTCTTTGAGAGGGCGAACGGCAACGATTGAGCCGGGGGTTTTGCCGATAACTTCTTTTGCTTCCTGCCCGACATATTTAGCGCGGTCGGTTTTCGTGTCAACCGCCACTACAGAAGGTTCGCGGATAATTATTCCTTTTCCGCGCATATAAACGAGAGTATTAGCAGTGCCGAGGTCAATTCCTATATCTTTTGTAAACATCTTAAAACTCCATCTATTTAGTTATTATAAGTATAAACCAAAAAAACCGCGTTGTCAACCGCTTATCCGTTTTGATACAATTTTTATTTGTTTTGTTAAATTCCATACAGTCCCCTTGTAATATTTTCCCTGTTATCGGCACTGATATTCACATTTTTCCTGAAAGAGCGATATATATTTTCCATTTCCTGCGGCGATTCATCATTAAAATCAAGCAGCAGACGGTCTGCATTAACCTTTTCAAGCCGCCCGGAGAGAGAAAGTTTCACCGAATTGAGTATCTCATCCCCCTTGATGGGAAAATGCCTGCCGGTGCGGTCGGTAAGACTGCCTTTGAGCCGCTGTTTTATTAGCATTAAAGGAAACCGCCCGTAGGCGTAAATTGTAAGAATATCGCTCTTTATCCTTAGAATGTCCTTAACATTCGCTTCAATTCCGACGGTAATATCATTTACTCCGAAGCCTGCGAGAAGACTTGAAGCTTCATTGTTAATTACATTTAAACCGAAACCGCCGTGTAAAGTTACGCCCGAAAGCGAATTCCCATACATCAAATGCCCGACATTCTGACAGTAAATATCGTGAACGCCGCCCGGGAGCGTGAAGCCCGAAGGGGAAAAGCGCGGCGGTGCAAGCCAAATTTTATCGTTACTAACGTAATTATCCGGCGATACTATAACATAGTCCGCAAGGGTTAAAGCCGCTTCAAGCTGTGAGCGAGTGCGCACCTTAAATACGTAACCGCGCGGTTTACGTCTGACTATCTCTTTTTCCGAAGCAATCATTTATTTTTCCTGTGTAGTAGCCGTCGGTCATGCCGTGGCTTTTTTTTGCAGATGAAACTATAGCCTTTACAGCTTTTGAAGTGTAGTCAGAGCCTTTCATTCGCCCCTCAATTTTAAGGGAAGTTATCCCCATAGCAGAAAGTTCCGATACATATTCCGACAGACACTGGTCTTTAAGCGAAAGCGCACGGTCGGAAGGGTTAAATCTCCCTTGCGAAAAGGGCAGCCGGCAAGCCCCGGCGCAAGAGCCGGCGTTAGCGGAACGCTTCCCCTTGTCGAAGAAAGCGGACATAAAGCACTGCCCGGAAACACTCATACAGAGCGCACCATAGACGAAAACTTCCGTCTCAATTCCGATTTGAAGAGCATGAGAAGCAAGCAAGGCAATTTCTTCACGCGAAAGTTCACGAGAGAGCACAGCGCGCGAAAATCCCACAGACTTAGCAAAATCAAGACCGTCAGTATTATGAATAGTCATCTGAGTTGATGCATGAATATTTTTTTCGCTAAATATCCCAATTGCGCCGAGGTCCTGCAATATAAAAGCATCAACAGGCAGTGAAACTAAGCCGCGAAGTTCGACAAAATCGGCTTCATGAATAAGAGTATTTACAGCAAGATAGATTTTCACGCCGCGTTCATGACAGTAAGAGCAAACGGAAGGGAGAGAATCGACAGTAAAATTTTTAGCAAAAGCGCGAGCAGAAAAGCGAGAAAGCCCGACATAAACAGCAGAAGCCCCGGCAGCGATACCGGCTTTTACAGCTTCAAAACTCCCCCCGGGAGCAAGAATTTCAGGTGTAAGTTTTTGCGTAAGCAAATCCCTCCAAAACATCACTAACGAAAAAGGTGTTCACCAAATAAAGTAACAAGAAAAATGTTTAAAGTCCGGGAGGGGAGGAGCGGT
>JAISHJ010000046.1 GCA_031262625.1 Ruminococcus sp.
CTGTCGCCCTGAGGTCCGCCGATAACGAAACGTCCTGTCGGGTTAACGAAAATCTTTGTATCAATCATCATTTCTTTAGGAACAACAACATTGATAACCTTTTCGATAACGTCGGTGCGAATTTTTTCGAGGGTAACTTCCGCGGCGTGCTGACTTGAAACAACAATTGTATCTATTCTGACGGGTTTTCCGTCGTCATACTCAACTGTTACCTGAGTTTTACCGTCCGGGCGAAGATATGGCAGAGTTCCGTTTTTACGTACTTCCGAGAGTTTCTTCGCAAGCTTATGCGCAAGTGAAATCGGTAGCGGCATAAGTTCCGGCGTTTCGTCGCAGGCATAACCGAACATCATACCTTGGTCGCCCGCACCCGTCTCGAATTTATTATCATCTTCGCCGATTTTTGCTTCAAGAGCTTCATCAACGCCGAGCGCAATATCGGCAGATTGTTCGTCAATCGACTGTATAACTGCACAGGTATGACCGTCAAAACCGAATTTCGCCCTGTCATAACCTATATCAACGACAACCTGACGAACAATTTTTGTTATATCGCAAAAACACTTTGTGGTAATTTCGCCCATACAGAGCACCATACCGGTAGTTACGCAGGTTTCACAGGCAACGCGCCCGTTAGGGTCGTCCTTGAGTATCTCGTCAAGAACGGCATCGGAAATCTGGTCGCAGATTTTATCCGGATGTCCTTCCGTAACCGATTCAGAAGTAAAAAGCATTTTAGCCATTTTGTATTCCCCTTTGGAAAAAATATATAGTATTTATATTCTAACACATAAATTGTTGTATGTCAAGGTTTTATGTAAATTTTTGATATTATAATTGCGGAGCGAGAGGAGCAGCAGCTTTATCAAGTAATTTACAGCCGCCGCAATTATCTATAAGCTTCCCGTTATCGTAAATATTAAGCTGTTCGCGGTTCGGGCAGTTATAAGGGCAGTAGCCTGCGTAATTATCAAGGATACTGATGCCGTAGGGGCAACCGATTATCGGACTGTGAACCGAAGCACCGCCGATAACATTTTCGAGCTGGTTATCTGAAAGTTCAGCTGTTTTTGATTTTGCAGATATTTTTGACTCCTCACGAAGTTTTGTCAGAATCTCCGAATCGTTAACAGCTTTAGACATAGCAGTACCTCCGATAACTTAATAACTTCATTCTACCACAATTCTAACCATAAGTCAAGCAATTTCTCACTTTTTACGCATAAAAACTGCACCCTTTTTGTATATCATCTTTTTATAAGATGTTTATACTTATGGGTGCAGTTCAAATAATATTCGGCTTCCGTTATTCATTATCCTCTTTTATGCCGTTAATCAGGTCTATAATAAAGAAGCGCGCTTCATACTTATCGGGGTTTACCAGAATATCTTCCTCAGACTCGTCAAGCACTCCGTTAAATACTTCAATAGCTTTATCTTCCGTTTCGTCTGTAGGTGTGTCGTCTGTAGATGTATCTGTAGAGGCGTCATCTGTAGATGTATCTACTGTTACTGCCGGAATACAAAGCGGCGGGAACATTACACACCACCAGTTTTGCCCGTCAGCTTCTCCGATAGTTACTCTTATCGCTTCATACTCCCCCGCCGGCATGGTTATTTCGCCGTAAACTCTCGTATCAAAATTCATCTTTGTGAGTTTTACCGCTACAGGATAATCGTAGCCGTTCGCTTTCATTGTCTCCTCCGCAATCCGCTGTATCTCCGGGAGAGCTGAGACTGCGGCAGATTTTGCTTCGTTAATATCTCCGGTATTTTCAAAAATATATGATGTTTTGTTAAGTATCTCGTCCCGAACCTTAAGCTTCAGTGCCTGATCGCTGTCTGAATCGGAGTTCGCAAGGATATGAAGCCTTAAGACATTGTCGGTAATGTTCTGATAATCCTCCGCGAAGGAGGTTATCCCGGTGATAAAGACAGTAATAATAAGTCCCAAAACCGCCGCCGCTTCAATTATTAATATTCTTTTAGTTTTCATATGAAAAACCCCTTCTGCAATGACGTTACAGAAAGGATTAACCATAATTTATCATTTTATACATATAAAATATGTAAATTTTTTATTTACCCTCAAGGTAGTAAGAAGCTTCCATATCGGCAACCGACAGCGCAAGTGCGAGAGGATACTGTTCAAAAGCCGCGCCGATATTGTTTTTCTCCTCAATTCCCGAAAAGCCCATATGATAGCGAATAGCAAATGCTTCCATCCGAGAGAGACGTATGAACCCCGATACTATATAAACTGACTTTTCGCCGTGTCCATAGGGAAGCTTATCTTCAATTGCGAAATAGTCATACTCTTCCCATTGCCCGTATTCGTTCTTTCGGTTACGCCGCTCTTTTTTGTAGAAGTTAACCTTGCATACGTCATGGAGGAGAGCCGTTATAGCTATAGACTCTTCGGAATAGTCCATCCCGTAAATCTTTTTCGTACGCTCTCTGGAAAGGTAATCCTTTAAGCAGTAGTAAACGTTAAGGCTATGCTGACATAACCCGCCCTCATATGCCCCGTGGTACCTTGTAGAAGCAGGAGCAGTGAAAAAATCGCACTGCTCGGAGGTAAGATACTCAAGCATCTGCTCAGAGCCGGAACGAGTGATATTATCCTTGAATATTTTTGTAAACTCTTCCCTGTTAGACACTTAAAAAACCTCCGACAAAAAATACGAAACTAATTTACAGTACCTTATCAAGTACCGCGATTAATTTGTTGTAATCTTCCATAAGCATAGCAAAATGCGTTTTTAAGTCAGATTCATCGCCGCCGCCGTTACGCGTAGCTTCGCTGATGTAGGAAGATTCGTTATAAACTTCCGTCAGTCCCAAATTTCCGGCAACACCCTTAACGGTATGTGCGTAGTGGAAAATCTGCCCGAACTGTTCCGCCGTATAGTCTTCGCTTTCGATAACGTCCTTAAGCAAATAGATATTCTTGTCTTCGCGGAATTTGCGCAAAAACTTTTTATACATTTCCTCTTTATTAAGCATTCTTGAAAGTGCGGATTTTACATCAACACCGGCTTCCGACAGCGCGGTTATGAATTCACTTTGCATATTCAATTACTCCCATCTGTTAAATATTTAGCTGAACATTCTATCCGTTATTTCCAAAGCCTTCTCGTTATCGTCTGCGACTATGAAGATAACATAATTACCTCTTTTTTCAAGCACCGCCGAATCAAGCTTATACATCTCTTCCGGCGTATAGTCGGTGTATGTCTTAATGAGTGTGTCCAAACGGTCGGTAACCGCTTCAAAACCTTTATCCGCCGCTTCGGAATCGATAAACTCTATGACTGCGATTTCGTCGGGATAAGCCCCCGAACCGCAAACATAGACCGACATATCCGAAACCGACGAGGTATCGAGGATGGTATAGTAAACGCCGATAGTTTCAATTGTCTTAGGAACCGGCGACATAAATTCAACTTCGGACATAACTGCCGCCGTAACGTCTGCCGGAGCAGGAGCGGCAATGATTTCTTCCGTATTCCCGCATCCAACCGTAATTACCAATAAAAGAATAAAAACTAAACTTATTCCGCTTGACTTAATTTTGCTCATCAGTTTCCTCATTTTTAGTATACGCTTCAAGCTCTGTAAGGATGAGTTCATATGCGGAAGCTTTTAAATGTAAACCGTCATTCTCAGCATATAAGGTTTTAGTGTATCCGTCATCATCCGCAAGGAAGGCGTAAATATCAACGAAATCGGTCTCCTTCTCCTCTGAAAGAACCGCCAACGCTTCATTATAAGCAGTTATCAGCGATAAATTCTCAGGCTCTGCATCGGAATGTTCCTTCGTAACAGGTGTGATGGTGACGATAATTATCTTCGTTTCGGGCAGAAGGTCGCGAATTTCGTCGATAAATTTTCTGTAATCGGCAATCATCTGTTCGACGGTTAAATACGCCAGACCGTTAGTGCCGAGCATTATACAGATTGTCTCCGGCTTAGTTACGGCAAGCTTTTGGTAAACAGAAGTGCCGTTAATGTCCGAAGTACGCACATTTTCAGGGGTGAATCCTATCTTAGCGAAAACATTCGACGAATCAAGAAAGTCATAGCCGTAAAGCCCGGTGAATATTGAGTCGCCGATAAAAAGCCAGTTTGAAAAGTAATCTTTATCAAAATCAGTTTCGGCAACAGTAAGAGCAGTAGTCGTAACTGCTGTTGTAACTTCCGTCGCAGCTGTTGTTAAGGCAGAGGTTAGAGTTGTAGAAACGGTTGTAGTCATATCGCCGGGAAAGGGCGGTTCAACATATTCGTCGGCAGGCGGAACTTCACTAATTTTTTTAGCTATCGAAAGTATTGATAATATTATACATACTACTATGCATATGCTTACAAGAATTAACAGAAATTTATTTACTATCTTTTCAGGTGAATTTTTGCGTTTACCATTTTTATGCAAATGCACTACCTCCGAGGCAAATTAAGGAATTATTTATGAAAAATTAAATGTATGTAGTATAATTATATCTTAAAAATATAGAAAAATCAAGTCTTTTTATATAATTTTCAAAATATTTTCACCATATATTTTATAAAATCACTTGATTTATAATAATTACTATGATATAATACATATAATAGCTAACAATCCGTCATGGAGGTAAATAATGGACAACGAGCAACAAAAAGACGGCACTGCAATTCCATATGATTCCGGGTTATCAACTGCGCCCGCCGGCGAACCGGCAGTAATAGATTCTTCAGACAGCGTATCATTTCCTGATTCGTCAGACAATAGTTTTATATCAACTGTATCAACCGACAGCAGTTCACTTAATTCAGATTCGGCTGACAATAATTCTCCTTTCCCCGATCCTACAATTATCGGCGCGGCGTTTCCCGATCCCACCGACACTTCGGGGTTTTCCGAGTCAGACGCTTCGTCCGGCATAAATATAGACTATGTAACCACGCCCCAGTCCGTTTACACTGCTCCGCCGAAGGTTGCCTATGCTCCTCCGCCGAAAACAAACTTCGCGGAATCCCAAACAGGCTACGGTTATGGGCAGGCACAGCAATCGGAGCAACAGGGCTATTCGCAGGGTCAACAGGGCTACTCGCAGGGACAGCAAGGTTACTCGCAGGGACAACAAAGCTACTCGCAGGGACAGCAAGTCTACCCGCAGGGTCAACAAGGTTACTCCCAAGGTCAGCAAGGTTACTCGCAAGGTCAGCAAGGTTACCCGCAAGGACAGCAAGGTTACCCGCAAGGACAGCAGGGCTACTCGCAGGGTTACCAAGCACCCCCGGGACAGCGGCAAAGCTACTCACCTCCGCGTGACTATGCAGAACCGCAGAATTACCAAGCTCCGCCGAATGTCTACGTTCAAAACACATATCAAACACCGCAGAATCACTACGCATACGGTGAACCTTATCGCTCATACTCCACAGGGCTTGCAACCGCTTCCCTCGTCATGGGGATATGCTCGCTTGTGTTCTTAATACTGATAATGCTGCTGCCGATTCCTCTCGGTATAGTTCCTATACTCGGGCTGATATTCGGTATCGTTTATAAAACGAAAAAATATCCCGTGTCAAAAGGCGCTTCTACCGCAGGAATTATACTTAACGGACTTGCTATACTTATCACCGTGGTAATGTTTATTATCGGATTTTTCGCGTTAGGTGAATTCATGAATAACATGGATTACTACTCCGAACAATACCCTGAAGAATATTCACAGTTTGAACAGTACTTTGAACAATATGAAGATTATTACGACGACTACTACGACAACTACTAATCAAAAAAGGGAACGTAAAGTTCCCTTTTTATTTAACTCACATCAGCAAGTTCAAGATATTTATAGCCGTTTTCGGAAATGTAGTCCTTCCGCCCCTGTAGATTATCTCCTAAGAGCATATCAAACATCCAAGAGGTATCCTCCGCTTCCGACGGCTGAACCCTTATAAGTCTGCGTGTTTCGGGATTCATCGTCGTGAGGGACATCATATCCGCATCATTTTCGCCCAAACCTTTTGAGCGGTCAAGTTTATATTTTTTGTCGCCGATAGACTTCAGAATATCGGCTTTTTCCTTTTCGGAATATGCAAAATACGTCTTGTCCTTCGTCGTAATTTCAAAAAGCGGCGACTCTGCAATATAGACAAAACCCTCGTTAATAAGCGTGGGAGTCAGCCTATAGAGCATCGTTAAGATAAGCGTGCGGATCTGAAAACCGTCAACATCGGCATCGGTACAGATTATAATTTTGTTCCACTTTAAATTGTCAAGGTTAAAACTAGAAATATCCTTATTGCTCTTTGCGGAAACTTCAACCCCACAGCCTAAAACTTTTAGTAAGTCAGTGATAATTTCGCTCTTGAAAATCCGCGCATAATCGGCTTTTAAGCAGTTAAGAATCTTTCCGCGCACCGGAATAATCGCCTGAAATTCGGCGTTGCGGGCGGTTTTGCAGGAGCCTAACGCCGAGTCGCCCTCTACTATATAAATCTCGCGGCGGGAGAGATCCTTCGTCCGGCAATCCACGAATTTTTCAACCATATTTGAAAGGTCAATATTTCCCGCAAGCTTCTTTTTAAGGTTTAACCGAGTCTTTTCGGCACTTTCGCGGCTTCTCTTGTTAAGCATAATCTGCTCGCAGATCCGAAGCGCAAAATCGGGATTTTCGATAAAATAAACTTCAAGCTGATGGCGCAAAAACTCCGTCATAGCTTCATAGATAAATCGGTTATTTATCGCCTTTTTCGTTTGGTTTTCATATGAAGTTAAGGTTGAAAAGCCGGAATATATAAAGATTAAACATTCCTCAACATCCGCAAATGTAATCTTAGACTCGTTTTTAAGGTACTTGTTATTCTGCTTCATGTAGCTGTCAATTTGATAAACGAATGCGTTTTTAACCGCCTTGTCGGGGCTTCCGCCATGCTCTAAAAAGCTTGAATTGTGGTAGTATTCAAGGCGTTTAGTTTTGTTTGAGAAGGCAAAAGCACAGGTTATCTTTACGCGATAATCGTCCTTGTCCTCGCGGTCTCTGCCCTTACGCTCGCACTCTATATAATGCGGCGGCGTAAGAAAATTTTCCCCCGCAATTTCGGCAATATAGTCCTTAATTCCGTTCTCGTATAAAAACTCGGTTTTTTCAAATTTTCCGTCATCATTTTCAAAGGAAAACTCAAAGCGAATACCGCTGTTAACTATCGCCTGTTTCTTTATAATTTCCTCAAAATATTCACGTTCTATTTCAATATCAGTGAAGACTTCAAGGTCGGATTTCCATCGCGTTACCGTCCCTGTGCGAGATTTTTTATACGGCTTTTTTTGCAGTCCTCCGACATTTTCACCATGCTCAAAATGAAGTGAAAATTCGCTTCCGTCACGATAAACCGTAACATCCATATACTCCGCCGAATACTGTGTAGCACAGGCTCCGAGACCATTAAGCCCGAGAGAAAAGTCGTACTGTCCGTCGGCGTTATTGTCAAACTTTCCGCCGGCATAAAGTTCGCAATAAATAAGTTCCCAGTTAAAGCGGTTTTCATGCTCGTTATAATCAACCGGACAGCCGCGCCCGAAGTCTTCAATTTCAATAGAGCAGTCGTTAAAGCGAGTGATTTTTATGACGCTTCCGTGTCCGCCGCGTGCCTCGTCAATTGAATTTGAAAGCACCTCGAAAAAGGCGTGCTTCGCGCCATCAATCCCGTCTGAACCGAAGATAACGGCAGGGCGTTTTCTTACTCTGTCCGCACCTTTGAGCATTTTTATTGATTCGTTTGAATATTCTTTTCGCTTTGCCAAAATTTATCTTCCTTTATTCTTCTTCTTTTTCAGTAAAAACCGCTGCAACCCAACCGCCGCTTTCGCGTTCTTGCCATTTTTCATAACCCGCCGCATCCATCGCCGCATAAACTTCATCGGCGCGTTCTTTTATTATGCCGGAAAGGATAATCACACCGCAGTTCCAAAGGTAATTAACAAAAAGTTTCGACATGGCAATGATTATGTCGGCTACAATATTAACGACGATTACATCGTACCCATTATATTTGCC
>JAISHJ010000090.1 GCA_031262625.1 Ruminococcus sp.
GGGAGTGTGGCGCAGCGCCACACTGTCACCGCTCCTCCCCCTCCCCAACGTACCCGTAAAGATTACGCATTCTTAAGATGGAAGCGGGAGACGTGGTCGGTTAGGATGGAGGATTGAGCGTTTAGTTCCTCGGCGGAAGCGGCGCATTCCTCGGCGGTGGCGGAGTTCTTTTGGACTACTTCGGAGACTTGGGTGATGCCCTCGTTGATTTGTGAGATAGCCATAGACTGCTGTTCTGAACTGTCGGCTATTTCGGAGATTAGGTCGGTGGAGCGGTTTATGCCTTCTACTATGTCGGAGAGGGAAGCGGCGGTTTGAGCGGCGATATTTGAACCGAGCTCGGCTTTTTTCATGCTGTTTTCGATAAGGACGCCTGTTTCTTTGGCGGCGGCGGCGGATTTGGAAGCGAGGTTACGAACTTCGTCTGCTACTACTGCGAAGCCTTTACCTGCTTCACCGGCGCGGGCTGCTTCGACAGCGGCGTTGAGGGCGAGGATATTTGTCTGGAAGGCTATGTCATCGATTACCTTGATTACTTTGCTTATATCTTGAGAAGCTTGGTTAATTTCGCTTACGGCTTCTGTCATTTGAGCCATCTGATCAGCACCCTTTTCGGCATTCTGCTTAACAGCGGCGGACATTTCGGAAGCGTTTACAGCGCGCTCGGCATTTTGCTTAGTTTTCTCGGCGACGTCTTGGATAGAAGCGGAGAGTTGCTGTACTGTAGCGGCTTGTTCGGTAGAACCTTCGGCGAGGGACTGGGAAGCGTCGGAGATTTGGTTTGCGCCGAGGGAGACTTGCTCAGCGGCACGGTCAATTTCGCCGAACATCATGTTGAGACTGTCAATCATCTTAACTATAGCGGAGGAGATTGTATCGTCTTCGGACATGGGGTTGTGTTCAATTGTGAGGTCGCCGTCAGCAACACGGGTAAGGATTAGTGAAATAGCGTTCAGAGCATTTGATACATTTCCGAGGTTCTCGGCACATTCGGCAGTTTCGTCTTTACCGGAAGCTAATTCTTTTTGCATTGCTTTTTCTTCGTCGGAGAAGTGAGTTCTGCCGCGAGTACCTATAGCTTTTAGTGTTTCAGTTACAAATGCAATAGGCGAAGCGATTGCTTTAGTTATAGCCATAGCCATGATTACCGAAACGATAATTGCGATAACAACAAGAGCGGTTACTGCGATAAGAGATATTGTAGCCATATTTTGAGATTCAGCTAAAGCGGCGTTAACTGCATCGTTTTGGTCTGCGAGAGTGTTAAGAGCAGTGGTTGCAGCTGCGGCATCGGTGCGGAACTGTGCTAAAGCGGCATCTGCTTTTAGGTTAGCTGTTTCGTATTCGACAAAATGCTGTTTGTATGTAGTAATGGTCTCTATCAAAGCATCACAGCTGTCTCTGTTAGCTTGAACGGTAAGGATTGCTTTGTAGTCATTTATTGAGGTAATAAAATCGTCAATTTCTGTAATAGCTTCTTGTGCGCTTTCATCGTCGAAAGTTTCAAGGTTAACGTTAACTAAAACGCGTACTTCTGTAAGGATAGTAGCAAGGTCGTTAGCACCTTCGATTTTTTCGATACGGACGGAGCGGATGTTGTTGCGCTCAGAGCCTGCCGCCGCACCGGCGTAATTATCAAAATCGTTATTAAGGCTTGACATCTGACCGTCAAAGAGTTCGTCGATTTGTGCTTGAATTTGAGAACCTGATTCTTTTGTTGCGGCTTTCGCAACATCGGATTCTTTGAGTGCGGCAGTCATATCTTCAAGTGCGGAACGATAAGCTGTTACACCTTCGGCGGCCGACTGAGCATCATCCTGTAAATCGGAAAGCACATCAAGATTAGCTTTTAAGTATGTTTCGCCGTCTTTCATGTATTTTTCGGTTTCGTCAATATAACCGACTGCGGCGGTGTGAAGTGATTCCTGATAGCCGTAGATAAGCTGGTTTGACTGGACGCGGGCGTTCATGAAACTCCCTCTTGCATCGACTGCGTAGTCCCATATGTCGGTTTGAACGGAAACAGTTTTTATGTCATTTATAGTAATGAGGTTGAGTGTCATGACTAAAATGACGATGAGAACCATAAGACCAATAGGAATGCCGAAACCAACTAAAAGTTTTTTGCCGATTTTCATGTTTTTCATATGTATTACTCCTGTTATGGAATATAAATTTTAACATCATATAAATTGTAAATCAATATTTCTTGGATAAAAACGTTTTTATATTACCTAATTATTAATATACTGTAAAATTAAGCCGTAATATACAACACTTCTATAAAATGTAGACATTTATTAAATTTTTGCTATAAAAATAGGAATACTGTCAAACGACAGTATTCCTACGTATAGAATATACTTATAATATACTATATGAATCAGCTGTTAGAAACCGCATTTTTAGCTTCAAGCTGTGCAAGCGCGGCGATGAGAGAGAGGTTAATTCTGCCTTGACTGTCAATCTCCATTACCTTTACGGGGATTTCGTCGCCGATGTTAACCACATCTTCGACCTTTTCAACACGCTGTCTCGCAAGCTTGGAAATATGAACGAGACCGTCTTTCCCCGGGGCAATTTCAACGAACGCGCCGAAATTCATGATGCGGACAACTTTACCCTTGTATATCGCTCCGACTTCGGGGTCGTTAACGATAGTGTTAATTATGCGGATAGCTTTGTTGCAGTTATCGGCATCAATTCCCGAAACGAATACGCTGCCGTCATCTTCAATGTCGATTTTAACGTTGCAGTCAGCGGTAATCTTTTGGATAACCTTGCCGCCGGAACCGATAACCTCGCGGATTTTGTCGGGGTTAATTTTTATCTGCATCATCTTAGGAGCGTACTTACCTACTTCGGGGCGGGGTTCTGCAATTGCCTTAAGCATTATCTCGTCAAGGATATAGTCACGCGCTTTGTGGGTCTTCGCGAAAGCTTCCTTGATAATATCAATAGTTAAGCCGTCAACCTTAATGTCAACTTGTATAGCGGTAATACCATTTTTAGTTCCGCCTACCTTGAAGTCCATATCGCCGAAGAAATCTTCAAGCCCTTGAATGTCAACCATTGTTGCGTAGCTTCCGTCGTCTTTAGTGATAAGTCCGCAGGAAATTCCGGCAACGGGAGATTTTATCGGAACACCGGCATCCATGAGAGCAAGTGTTGAGCCGCAGATTGAACCTTGTGAAGTTGAACCGTTTGAAGAAAGAATCTCCGAAACAAGGCGGATAGCGTATGGGAAGTCCTCAACAGGAGGAATAACAGGCTCGAGAGCGCGCTCTGCTAAAGCGCCGTGACCGATTTCACGTCTGCCCGGACCTCTTGAGGGCTTCGTTTCGCCTACAGAGTATGAAGGGAAATTGTAGTGGTGGATGTAGCGCTTAAATTCCTCTTCGTCGATACCGTCAAGCTTCTGTCTGTCGGAAACAGGACCGAGTGTGCAGACGGTAAGTACCTGAGTTTGTCCGCGAGTGAATATTCCGGAACCGTGTACGCGGGGGAGAACTCCTACTTCTGCCGCAAGAGGACGAATCTCGTCAATACCGCGCCCGTCAACACGCTTGCCTTCGTAAAGCCAGTTTCTAACAATCTTCTTCTGTAGCTTGTAGATACATTCGTCAATCATAGAAATCTGTTCGGGGTACTGCTCGTCAAAAGCCGCGTGAATCTCATCCTTAATGGGCGCAAGGCGTGCTTCACGGATATTTTTGTCGTCTGTATCGAGTGCAAGCTTAACCTTTTCTGTGGCAAGTTCCTCAATTTTATCAAAGAGGTCGTGGTCAACATCCATCGACTGGAATTCGAGTTTCTTCTTGCCGATTTCGGATACTATAGAATTTATGAACGAAACAATTTTCTTGATTTCGGCGTGTCCGAGTTCAATCGCTTCAACCATCTTGTCGTCGGGAACTTCATTAGCACCCGCTTCAATCATTACAACCTTTTCGGCGGAAGCCGCAAGGGTGAGGTTTAAGTCGTTGTGTCCGCGCTGTTCAAGGGTAGGATTGAGTACAAGTTCACCGTCAACAAGCCCTACGGAAATTCCGCCGATAGGACCGTTCCAAGGAATGTCGGAAATAGCTATTGCAATTGAAGCGGCAATCATACCTGTAATTTCGGGGGAGTTATCGGGGTCAACCGAGAGGACGGTCATTACAACCGAAACATCGTTGCGCATATCTTTAGGGAAAAGCGGACGAATCGGGCGGTCAACCACACGAGAGGTTAAAATTGCCTTTTCGGAGGGTTTCCCTTCGCGCTTCATAAATGAGCCGGGGATTTTTCCTACAGAGTAGAGCCGCTCCTCAAAATCAACTGAGAGAGGGAAGAAGTCGATGCCGTCACGGGGCTTTGCAGACATGGTAACGTTACCCATTACAACGGTATCACCATAACGTACCCAACATGAGCCGTTCGAGAGTTCGCAGGTTTTGCCGGTTTCGACAACTAATTCGCGTCCGGCGAATGTGGTCTTAAATGTTCTTGCATTTTCAAACATATTTTTTTTACCTTTCATTTCGGACGGCATTTAGCACAAAATCCTATCTATAATTTTTACCCTTCCGCCGAATAGTAAACCTCTATAGACACGATTCTATGCTAATTATACCGTTCCGTTAAATTCAGAATCAGGGCGGTTTTTACACCGCCCTTACTCTTTATAAAATTTACTTTCTTATGCCGAGTTTCTCGATAATTGCTCTGTAACGATTAATGTCTTTTTTCATGAGGTAACCTAAAAGGTTACGTCTGCGCCCGATCATCTTAAAGAGTCCTCTGCGGCTGTGGTGGTCTTTTTTGTGAGTTTTAAGGTGTTCTGTTAAGTCGTTGATACGGCGTGTGAGGATTGCAATCTGAACCTCAGGCGAGCCTGTATCCTTGTCCGACAGCCGGTTTGCTTCGATAACGGCTGTTTTTTCATCTTTGAGCATCATGGGTAAAATACCGCCTTTTTAATTTTTCCTCTGACTAAGACAGGGTAGTTAGACTTATAACCGGTATGCGGCTTGCTCCCGTGTCTGAGTTCAGGGTAATTGTGTATTTTGTATACAAAACACAACGCTAATATTATACCATATTAATTTTGGTTTGTAAATGGTTTAACAAAAAAATGCGAAAAAATTTTTAATAAATTTACAATTGCTGTACTTAGCTTTTGTAAATATCTGCTATAATCCGTTCCATAGGCAGTTCCTTCACCGAAATATCGGTAAATTTTATGCTTTCGGCAAGGTGTTCGATAAACTGATTTATTGGCATTATGTCCATATCCGCTTCAAGTGTAAGCTGCAATTCCGACGGAAAACTTGATGCAAGGATTGCTTTACGCACAGCTTCGGGCAGAACTTCCGTAAGATGCCCGGAAAGCCGCTCCGAAAGCGTAAGTTCAATAACCTTCTTTCGCCCGAGGTAGTTTCGCAGATTTTCAAGTTCACCGTCAAAGACTTTTTCGCCTTTGTTAATTATTATTACCCGTCTGGCAAGTTCACATACGTCATCAAGGTCGTGAGTAGTTAGTATGAAGGTTGTACCCTGCTTGTTCATATTTGCGATAAATTCGCGTACGCTTGCCTTCGCGATAACATCAAGTCCGATTGTAGGTTCGTCAAGGAAAACGATTTTCGGCGCATGAAGCATAGCCATTATAAATTCACACTTCATACGCTCGCCGAGGGACAAAACCCGTGTCGGTTTCTTAATTACGTCCTCAACGTCAAGCAGTTTTGTCATATACGCAAGGCGTTCGTTATAATCGGCTTTCGGTATGTCATATATTGCGCGGTTAAGGTTGAAACTGTCTTCGGGAGGAATGTCAAATATAAGCTGTGACTTCTGCCCGAAAACCGCGCCGATTTCCTTTACATAACGCCCTCTCTCTGCGGCGGGGGAGTACCCGGCAGAAATAATCCTCCCGGATGTGGGGAAAAGTGCTCCGCAGAGCATCTTTACCGTGGTTGACTTCCCCGCACCGTTCGGACCGAGAAGACCGCATAGCTGTCCTTCAGGTATCCCAAAAGAAATGTCATTCACAGCATTAACTGTTATCTTTTCGCGGTGGAAGAAGCTTTTCACCGTTTCACGGAAATCGCTTCCGCGCTTATAAGTCGTGTAAGTTTTGACGAGGTTTTCGACTGTAATTAAAGCCATTATCCCCCCACCCCCTCATAGAGACGTATCATGTGATTATATAGCCATACAGCGAACAGCAAAAATAATACTGCCGGAATTACGGCAAGAAGATTTACGAAGTCGAATCGCCCGAGCAGTATCTCCGCCGGGAAACAACCCATTGCGGCGAAGGGAAGAAGGAATGTCACTACCATGCGAAGTGCAAACGGAAATATTTTTACCGGATATTTTCCGAAGTTTTCAAAGCTCAGGTTAATTTCAAAAAGCCTTGAATTTGCTACCCACTTGAAGCTTGCGGCGGCGGATATAAGCGCGGAGGCGGCGTTTACAGCAAATCCCGCGAGAAACAGCAATATGCATAGCGGAAGGTTTGAATAAGTTATTTCGCAGTTTACAGACGATACTGCTATTAATACTAACGAACCCAAAACTCCGCCGAAACTGTTAATCCGAAAACAGGTCGAAAACATATAAAGAATCGGCGGCATAGGTTTTAGGAGTACCGTTTCAAGTGTACCTTCTCTGACGTGGTTCATAGTCTCCCATACTATATTTTCGGTGAATACCGCACAGAGCGCAGATGAAAGTCCGAAAATCGCCTGCATAAGCATCGCTTCCCAGAATGTCCAGCCCGGGAATGATGCTCCTGCTCCATATATTAATATAGTCACAAGCGGCGCAGCTACCGTCCATAAAAGGTCGAAGAGATTCATTAGGATAAAATTGGCACGATAAGCGGCACCGGTCTTTATGCTCGTAACTATTCCGGCAAGATATACGCGAAAGAAATCTTTCATGCTCCCACCCCCGAAAAACGGCGTACCGAAAGCCGATAGAAAATCTCGCTGAGAATATACATGATAATCGCGGCGAAAAGCTGTATAGCTATAGCATAAACGCCGCTCAAGGTTATACCCCCGAGGGTGAAACTTCCGGTTGTCCAGATAACTGTCGGTGCGTAGCCCATGTATGTCATCGGCATAAAGAGCAGAATATGCTGCGCCCAGTCCGGGAAAAGGGTCAAAGGCAGAAGCGTTCCCGAAAATATACTCGTTAAGATTCCGATAAGCTGCTTAATGCTTCCTGCATCAACAAGCCAAAATCCAAGAAGTCCTATGCAGTAGTTTACATAAAAGTTAACGAAAAAAGCAAGCATTATCGAAATGACTGTCAAAGGTATGTTTGAAGGTGTCATGTCTATTCTGAAAAGAAAAATGAATATGAGCAGACAGGGAATAAACTCAAAAATGAATCCAAGCACCCTGTGCCCGAATTTCTGAGACAGCGCAAAGAAACGATGATGAATCGGACGTAAGGTAAATGTTAAAAATTTCCCCGTCCGTACCAGCATCTGTAAATTCCAGTCCGCGAAGTCCATTGTTATGTAGCCGATTAGAGCAGATGCGCCGAAATACCTTATCATCTGCTGTAAGTCAAGTCCGCCGAGAGTCGAAAGATCTCCGTATACAGCAGTCCAGATAAAATACTGCACCAAAAGATATATAGGTCCGACCAAAATCGACACCATTGAATGTGTCCGATATGCCGCCCACTCTTTATAAGTAGCCGAAGCAACAGCTAAACATACGTCGAAGGTATGAGAGATACGCTTAAAAACCGGGGAACGTTGGGGGAAACCTCTCTGAGGAGAGGTTTCCAGCGGGTACGACCTGCCCAACCCCCCTTCCGGAGATTTTTTAATTCTATTCATTTTTTATTTCATTTCATGAAAAACTTGTCCAATGCAAAAAGATAGCTATGGATTATTGTTTATACCAGAATATGGTGTTTATAAAAGACAATAACAAGAAAAATATTTAAAGTCCGGGAGGGGTGGGGGTTTGGGG
>JAISHJ010000010.1 GCA_031262625.1 Ruminococcus sp.
GCAAGCTGCATAAAGCCTATAGTATAGTATGTCTGCTGCCAAGAACCGCCGTTTGTGAGGTATAAAGACAGCGCGATAGGGCTTATCATACAGCCCACTCCCCAAAAGCAGTGGAGAAAACTCATATGGGAAGCTTTGAAGTGGAGCGCCACGTAATTATTAAGCCCGGCATCAACGCAGCCTGCTCCCAAACCGAGTATGAACCCTACAATACACATATATACATAGGGCTGCGAAAAACCTGCCAAATTCAGCGGAAAAATAAGTAAACTCACCGAAGTGATAAACACGCTTATTACGAGGACTTTTCCTGTCCCGAGTTTGTGGATAATACGCGTGGCAAGCAGACTTGAAAGAATTGTCGCCGCAGAAGTTACCATCGAATAAACGCCGCCCATTTCTTGGGAAAGGTTTACCTCTCCGCGGATAATAGGCCACGCCGCGCCGAAAAGCCCGTCCGGAAGCCCTAAACTGATAAATGCGAAGTAGATAAGCACCAAAAGAATTACAACCATAAAAAACGCTCCAAATAATTAATACCGATAAACAGTATACAATAGTAATTATGAATAAATCTATTACCTTACGTAAAAATAAGTATATCGTATAAAAATATTGTTGACTTTCAGTCTTTTTCATGATATTATTATACGTAAGAAAAACATCATCACTTACATCATAGCCGAGGGTAAAATATGTTAAAATTTAGCACAAGCGTTGACGAAAATTCTTTCTTTCGTACGAAATTTGAGTCTGCACTCAAAGACCCTACTGTAAGAAACTACCTTGACGGAATATTTAATATGATACGTAATATAGTGGGGCATGGTTCTGCTTTACATGATTACCTGATTTCCGAGATTAACAAAGATGAGCCTGACCGCGAGATGATTGCAAAAATTTTACGCGAAGGCGACACGAGACTGATGAACTATCTCGGGAGCATAACAGATGCACATCACCTACTCTCAATAGCAGGAAGCTGCGCGGATATTTCGACAATAAACATTTCGGAAACTTTAGCGGATATAGCACAAAAATTTTCGGTAATATTCGGCGGATTCATAAGCCTTACCTGTACGGTTACAAAAAACATCTATGCACGAATGGACAGAGTTTCTCTTGAAATAGCGGTAACCGATTTTATTGAACACATAATAGTAGTCGCTCATCCGGCGGCAATAGATATAATAATAGAGATGATTGACCCTTCAAGAGCCAGACTGACAATAAATTCAAAACCCGGCGGAACTTACCCTCTTCCTGAAAAGACAGAAAGCGAAGCCGCTGTTCATGCATCAGACTTTGCGGGAATATTTGTTGAGCAGTTTGTCCACTCGGTTGAAGGCACAATATTAATTAACAATAAAACCCCGCCCGATTATTCCATATGCTTTGAATTTGCCGCAGAAGCCTCCGAAAAAATTCGCCTTGCTTCAAAAGAAGCTGTCTTTGAATTCGACAACACCCGCTTCTCACCCGCTGCTGCAAAACTCTCCAAATATTTTAA
This sequence comes from Ruminococcus sp., assembly GCA_031262625.1. Taxonomy (GTDB): domain Bacteria; phylum Bacillota; class Clostridia; order Oscillospirales; family Ruminococcaceae; genus JAISGY01. The sequence goes on from JAISHJ010000010.1 coordinate 1,511, forward strand.
GGAAATAACATTCAGGTAAAACATATTGGAAGAATTAAATTTAGATATCGCCGTCTGCAAGCAAAGCGAAGAAGCCGCTCCCGAATTACGGCAGAGTTCCCAAGCGGCGAACATCTCCGACTCAGGGCAGAATTCCCTTACAGCAGAAGCCCCTGAGCTTTGGCAGGTTTTGCCCGTGCCGGAAAGCCCCGAACCTCATCCCGAACACGCTTTCGATTCTGTCAAAAACGGAAAGTTTTCACTCACTGCCGCTTCCGTAAGAGGAAGAAAACATAAGCATGAGGGAACGAACCGCGACGACTTTTACGCCTACTCTTTAGAAGAGAATTTCGCGGCGGTCTGTGTCTGTGACGGGGCAGGCTCGAAAAAATTTTCTCGCATAGGCGCAAAGCTTGCGGCGAGGAGTGCGGTTTCGCGAAAACTCTCCAAACTTTTTACGCCGGAAGTTTTAAAAACACTTTCCCTCGATAAATCGTCAACCGAATTTTTAACCGAAGTAAGCGGAATCGCTTCAAAGGTAAGAAGCCTTACCGCCCTTGCTTATAAAGCAGTTGAAGACGGGGTAACAAAGCGTGTAGGTGATGCTCCCGACGTTTTCCCCCGCGATATTTCTGAATATGAATCGACATTTTTATATGCTTTAATAGTTCCGCTCGAAGAAGAAACTCTTCTCTTAACCCTCACGATAGGCGACGGAAATATCGCGGCTTTTACCCCCGAAGGAGTAAAAATCCTCGGTGTATCTGTATCGGGGGAGTATTCGGGCGAAACGGAATTTTTAGAATCAAAAGACATCTTAACCGAAAATTCTCTCCGCGCACGAACGCGGATAATCCGCGAAAAGATAGATACTATCGTTATTGCTTCCGACGGAGTTGCGGACGACTATTTCCCGAACGAGACGGAGTTTCCGCGCCTGCTGTCAGACATAGAGCCGCTTCTTGACAACGCCGAAGCGCTCAAAAATTGGCTCGACAGCTACTATATTCGCGGAAGCTTTGATGACAGGACGCTTGCGGTGATAAGACTAAAGCAGAAGCAGTGATAGAAATTACAGCTAAAGCCTAAAATAATAAACTTTGCAATCAGATTAACACAAAAACCCCGGAGGGAATATTTTGGAAACCATTCGCATCGCTTCGACAAAGAGCGGAAAGCGTCTCCCCTATGTAGTTACCGACAATCCGCCACGGGGCGGAATGAAATATACATATTTTGCCCCCGACCGCTCCTATGTCATACAGTTTTATAATAATCCTGCCGATGCCGACTACAACACGCGCTCGCGGATTGAAGCTATTATCGGGCGCTATAACCCCACCCTTTCGGAAGCAAAAGGCGGCGCAATAGGCACAGACGAATCCCTCGCCGCATATTGGGCGCGAAGATATTGCTGGCCCTCAGATATAATAGTTTCGCCGGAATTCGGTATAGTCTGCCCTGCGTACCCGAAAAATTTCTTCTTCGACAGCGCGGCTTCCGACGTTCTTAACCTTTTCGGGAAGGACAAAAAATCAAACTGGTTCACTTCTTCAAACAGGAAATTCCTGCACAAAGCGGAACTCGGAGACTTTCGCTCCGCTCTTGCCTGTGCGGTGCTTCTCGCAAGAAGCGTAAGAAGGCTTCATCAGGCAGGGCTTGCGCACTCCGACCTGTCGAATAATAACGTACTTATCGACCCCACGTCCGGCGACAGCTGTATTATCGACATTGACTCCTTAGTTGTCCCCGGGCTTTATCCGCCGGAAGTCGCCGGAACGAGAGGGTATATTGCCCCTGAAGTTGTCGCGACAATGGAACTTGACAGGCGCGACCCAAGGCGCGTGTACCCCTCCGCGAAAACAGACCTCCACGCCCTTGCGGTGCTTATCTATGAATACCTTTTTTACAGGCATCCTTTAATAGGACCGAAGATAAACAGCGGCATCTCCGCAGAAGAGGACGACAGAAACTCTCTCGGGAAAAACGCACTCTTTATAGAACATCCCACCGACAGTTCAAACCGCCCGAAAACCCTTTCAGCCGGAGTAGAGAGCGCAGGCTTTCTGCTTCAAAAACTTTTTGAAAGAGCATTTATTGACGGACTTCATACGCCTTCTCTTCGCCCCTCGGCGCTTGAGTGGGAGAGAGGGCTTGTGAGAAGTTTTGAACTTCTCCAAAAATGCGGGAACAGAAGTTGTGAGCGAAAATGGTTTATCAATGATAGCAGTATCTGTCCGTTTTGCGGACATGACAACAGCGGCGAAAACATCATTTTAAGCTTTCACAACGACGTACACTCAAACCCGGGCGAATACCGAAAGATATTTTCTACAGTTGCCGCCGACAATACACCGCTTTTTTGCTGGCACTTTTCCCCCGGAATAATTCCCGACGAAAAGACCGACCGAACCCTTACCGCATATATTATCCGTCACGGTGAAGACTGGTTTTTAGTGAATTCAAGGCTTCACGGGCTTGTTTCCCCCGAAGGCAAAATCCTTCCCCCGGGGCGCGCCTGCCGCCTTTATGACGGCTGTACACTTCTTTCGGCAAACGGCGTACTTATTGACGTGAAGATATAAAGATGCAGAAAAATACAATGGGGTATATAATATTTTGCGGCAAATTTACGGCTAAAATAAGACCTCGTCGTATTTTTGACGAAACTAATTTAAAATAGAAAACCGGAATATGAAACCTATAGAAAATATTATCACCGCCCTTGCGGAAATTTACCCCGATGCACAGTGTATGCTTGATTACTCCGAGCCCTTCCAGTTGATGATTGCCGGGCGGCTCTCTGCCCAGTGCACAGACAAAAGAGTTAATATGGTTACGGCACAGCTTTTCGCCGTCTATAAAGATATAGAAAGCCTTGCGGAAGCTTCGCAGTCTGACGTTGAAGCGATAATACGCCCCTGCGGACTTTACAGGGTAAAGGCTCGCGACATTATCGGAATATGTAAAAAGCTTGTCGAGAGAAGAGGAATTATCCCCTCAACTATACAAGAACTGATGAAATTTCCGGGTATCGGACGAAAGACTGCAAACCTTATTATCGGCGACGTCTTTCATCGCGCTTCCTACGTTACCGACACCCACTGTATACGCATATCAAACAGGCTCGGGCTTTCGGTGAATACCCGCCCGGAGCGTGTAGAGACCGACCTTAGAAAAATTATTCCGCCGGAGGATTCGACCGCCCTCTGTCACAGGCTCGTGCTTTTCGGGAGAGACTATTGTACGGCGCGTTCGCCAAAGTGTACCCGCTGTCCGGTAATTAAGGCTATAGTTCGCGACTACCCCGATTTTGCCTGCAATTTGGAAAGGAAATAAAAATGCCAAAAGGACATTTTCGCCCCTGTATAGATATTCATAACGGCGTGGTAAAGCAGATTGTGGGCGGCGCGCTTACGGACGATTTCGTTAAGGAAAATTTCGTATCGGATACGAGTGCTCGAGATATTGCCGATATTTACAGGCAGTACAAGCTAAAAGAAGGACACATTATAATCCTAAATAAAAAAGGCACTCCAGAATATGAAGCAGGAGTAAAAGCGGCAAAAGAAGCACTTCATTGGTACACCGGCGGTATGTCTTTAGGCGGAGGAATTGACCCCTCAAATGCGGAAGAATTTTTGAAAGCGGGCGCTTCCGCCGTAATCGTTACAAGTTACGTATTTTCGGACGGGAAGATAAACTTTCCTAACCTTGAGGAAATATCTTCGCTCGTTACACCTTCTCGTCTCATATTAGACCTTTCCGTAAGGAAAATTGACGGCGGCTACAGAATAACTACCGACAGATGGCAGAAAATAACGGAAGAACCCCTCGATATGTATATACTCGCATACCTGTCTCACTACTGCTCGGAATACCTTATCCACGCGGTGGACAAAGAGGGGAAGCGTCAGGGCATAGATAAGGAACTCGTAAAACTTCTTTCGGAATTTAAGGCACGCTCCGGCTTTAATGTTAACTACGCCGGGGGAGTAAGAGATATAAAGGATGCGCAATACCTTTCGGATTCGGGGCTTGATTTTACGGTAGGTTCTGCGCTTAATATCTTCGGAGGGAATATAAATATTGGGGCGCTTGCGAAAATATTTGCATAAGAATAAGTTTAGACTTAAATTTCGGCGGATTTTAGAAATCTTCGCCGCAGTTTTAGTGTGCATAAATTTATTTTCTTTTGAAATTTCTGCGGAAGAACCCAGAAGAATAAGTATAATTATAGATACTTCACGCGACAGGGTTAACATAAGCCCTTACATCTACGGTATTAATGACAATTCCGGCGACCCCGGCTTCAAAGTAAAGGCTGTAATGCAAAGCGGCACATATCTTGATACCTATAACTGGGAACTTGATGCCGCAAATACGGGAAAAGCCGACGGCGCAGAGAATATCTTCGTGTCGGAAGCTTCCGGCGCAGATGCTCACTACAGCGTAACCGCACTCTCCCCTTCCGCTTTTATGGATAATGCAAATGCGGCAGATATACCCGGAAGATTTCTCTATTTCCCTATGGCAGGCTATGCCGCCGCCGATACCGACGGCGCCGTACGCGACTACGAGACGGACAGATTCTTGCCGCTCCTTGACCGAAAGGCTCTAAGCAGCGAATATATGCTTACTCCGAATACTTCGGACGGCTTTGTTTATAACGACGAATATTTGGCTTATATGATTAACCGCTTCGGTTGGCGGGATGCTGAAATTAACGCTCCCGACGGCACTGCTTTAGGCGGCATTACAGGCTATATTTTAGGGAGTGAGCCCGAAGAATTAAAGGATGAATTCCCGGCACTTAATCTTCGTGAACTTACCGCGGAATATCTTGCTTCCGACTGTGCAGAAGCGGCGCGTACTGTTAAGCATATCGACCCTTCGGCATTCGTCTTCTCCCCGGGTGTGCGAAATCTTGAAAGCTATATCAATCTGTCAAACAGTGCAGACTGGGAAACACATTCCGACAGCTACAGCTGGTTTATCGACTATTTCCTTGACAGTATGAAAAAATCTTCCGAATTATCAGGCGAACGCCTTCTCGACAGCTTAGACTTGCAGTTTTTTACCGAAGCGGTTACCGAAACAGGCGAGGAGGTAATAAATTCAGACTCTAAAGCTGCAAATGCCGCAAGGATAGAAGCACCCCGCCTTTTTAAGGACAGCACATATTCGGAAGCAAGCCGAAGTGCTGTAAATTATAAGGCTTACACTCCCCTCCTCCCGACTTTACAGGCGTCTATTCGTATGTACTACCCCGGAACGAAGCTTTCGTTTTCGGAATACAGTTTCGGCGGCGGAACAGACTCCTCCGGCGGAATCGCCGTCGCAGATACACTCGGCATCTTCGGCGAAAGCGGCATATATATGGCAGGGCTTTCTAAATCTTCCCCCGATTATGACTACGAATCCGCCGGACTTAAAATCTACACCGACTATGACGGCGCGGGAAACTCTTTCTCCCCGGTGTCGGTCTATTCCGAAAACAGCGGTACTGCTTCAGTCTACGCCGCAACAGGAAATGTTAACGACTCCAAGCTGACTGTTATATATATAAATAAGTCTGAAACTACCGAGACCGCACATTTTCTCCTTTTCGCAAATTCCGATTACGACAGCGTGAGAGTTTACGGCTTTGACGAGGAAAGCCCGGAAATAGTTGACTGCTATGACGGCGGCGCAGTCGTCACAAGCAATATATTTGAATACGCAGTTCCCGCACGTTCGGTTTATATGTTCGAGTTTACGGGAATACCTCACCCGGGTGCTGTCACAACCGCTCCCCTCCGCGAAAACGAAACGATTACAACAACCCCCGCCGTAACCGACCCCTATGGCGCAACTATTACCGATATGTCCGAAACCGAAACGGTTACTGCTGCCCCTGCTTTCTCCGCAGAAACAGAAGCCGCAACCACAATTTCCGCTCCCGAGAGTTCTTTATCAGAACCGGCAGACGGTGACGGCGAAATTCCGCTGGTAATACGCATTATTGCGATTTTACTGATATTTACAGTAGCCGGCGTTTTTGCATATGTTATCTTTAAGATGTTCAGGACATAAAAGTTTAACATTTTATCTTGATTTTGGTGTACAAGGTGTACAAAGAAAATTAATAATTTTGTACTAAATAAACAAAACAGACAAAAACCTATTTACAAATCAAAAATAAAATATTAAAATATTAATTGAGACTTTTGTAATTATTAATCCTATACCGTTTAAAGGTTTTCATAGATACAAAATTTATTAAACAATTTATTCGGAGGTGGTAAGCTTTGAATCTACAGATAAAAATAATAGTACTTGCCCTCCTGTGCCTTCTTTTACCCGGAATTATAATCAGTTTAACTTCTTACGACAAGGCGGTTAACGCCGTTTACCAAGATGGACTTAATAATCTCGATTCTGCCGCCGCTTATCATGCTGTCGCAGTTAATACATATATAGAGGAACTCGAAAGCTTTGCTTCCGATATTGTGTCGGACACAAGCATTAAGAATTTTACTATTTCCGCTTCCGCTGCCGGTGCTCCTTCCGACCTTCAAAAATATACCGACGACCGTCTCAAGAGCCTTGCCGTTTATAACACCGACCTTATTGAGGTCATGATTATCGGCGAAAACGGCAAAGTTTTAGCTTCAACTCTCCCTTATAATGTCGGGACAGCTAAGGAAAACTATTCCGAACTCTCCGCAAACCCCGGCGTTTCAAGGTTTGAATCACACGAAAACGCTAACGGCGATGTTAAGCCTTCCTTCTCACTCGTTACGAATATCTACTCCGAAAATAACAGCATTATCGGGGTTCTTTATCAGGTTTATTACACATCTTCTCTCGAAGATATAATCTCCAACACGGATACAGACGTTTCGACAACACTTGCTCTTGCCGATTCCGATAATAATCTTATAGTATATAACTATAAAGCTGTCGTGAATATGACCGACAAGAATGTTGAGTTTGCTCCCTACGTTCCCGAAGTCTCCCAGCGCATGGACTATCTCTTCTCCACCGACTCCCCGGGCGAAGTCGTTAAGCCTTTTGTAGCAGAAGGTAACGGCAAAAGCCGCGTCTTCGCTATGTCAGAAGTCCCGAAGGCAGGCTGGGTTTTCGTTTCAAGCACCGATTATAAAGGTTTTCGGAACGAAATCGAACACAGCGTAACTAACCTTCCGCTTCAAATACTGCTTCTCGTTCTCGGTACCGGCGGTATTATATTTATCGGTATATATTTCTTAGGTCCTTTGGGTATAATAATGCAAGTCCTCAGCCGCAAAACTTCCGGCGGCGACGTCGCAAGCCGTATCGCCTTCTCCGACCACAAGGACGAACTCGATACCCTCCGCGATAACCTTAACGACCTTTTCGACCGTATCGCAGAAGGTGAACTTAAGTATGAAACAATGGTTGAGATGACCAACAACATCGTCTTCACTATTGATATGAAGAGTTCTACCGTCGAAATGTCCAAAAACTTCAACAAGAAATTCTCCTTCCGCCCCAAAGACAATACCGTCGAGGAAAGCTTTATCTACAAAATCCGTGTCCACAAAGACGACAAGGAAAAATATCTCGGCGATATGGATGCTATCCTCAAAGAAGCTAACTTTATCGACGGCGAATATCGCATTAAAAACCTTTACGGCGATTTCGCTTGGGTTATGATTAAAGCTACCAAATTCTTCGACCGCAACGAAAACCCCTCAAAAATTATCGGTGTTATTGTAGATATCGACAAGGACAAAAAGTCTAAGATGTCGCTCCTCCAACGCGCTTCTTACGATGCCCTCACTCAAATCTACAACCGCGAAACTTTCCTCAAAACACTCTCCGAAACTATCGACTCCACTATGCACCGCAAAGACCTCGCCGCTGTATTATTCATCGACCTCGACGACTTCAAACACTTCAACGACGACTACAGCCACGCCTGCGGTGACGAAGTACTCAAGTTCACAGCCGATACCCTCAAGGAAATTACCTTCGAGCGCGGTTTCGCCGGACGTTTCGGCGGCGACGAGTTCGTTTCATGCCTAACAAAACTTACCCTCTACTCCGATGCCGGCGTCATAGCCCAAGAAGTTATCGACATCCTCTCGCGCGGCTTCATCTCCGACTCCACCGGGCAAAAACTCGCCGTTCACTGCTCCGTCGGCATAAGCTTCCTCCACGAATCCGGTAAAACTACCGAAGAAGTAATAGCCGCCGCCGATGCCGCCATGTACAACATCAAAAAACACGGCAAGTCTGCCTTCGCCTACGCCCAAAAAGACGACGCACCCCCTCCCGTCGAAGTTATCCCTACGCCTATCGACGGTAAATAGCCGGGGTACGCTGGGGGGGGGAGGAGCGGTGACAGTGTGGCGCTGCGCCACACTCCCCTCCCCCTCCCCAAACCCCTCCCCCTCCCGGACTTTAAACATTTTTCTTGGCGCTTGCTTTTTTCTTTCGGCTTACGTCCTTCGGACGAGTTTGCTTTGGTTTGCTTTTTTCTTTTCGCTTACGCTTTCGGACAACCTTACTTTTCCTTGCTTTCGTCTTTTCGCTTACGCTTTCGGAGAACCACGCTTTATTTTTTTGCGCAAAAGTATTTTTACCTTATCAGAGAAGTTTTCGCAAACGGAAAAGTATTTTACGAAATAAAAGTAAAGAATAATATATGAAAAAGTCTTTGAAGGGGGGTTTGGGGGGCGTGGCGTAGCGCCACGCTGAACTTCTCTTCAGAAAGTTTCCCCCCAACGTATCATCCCCGTACCCAGTTCCCCGTATATAAAGGAGATATTAAAATGAAGAAGATTGTTAAATTAGTTGCTTTGGTTTGTGTTATATCGCTTGTTTTTTGTGCTTGCAAGGGTGACAGCACTGTTGGAGAGGATCGAGATGATTCTGCGCTGACGGGGACGGCTGAGGCGGGCGGAGTTGATGCGCCTGATGATGCAAATGTAACGCTTACTGACAATGTAGATATAAAGAATTTTGTGATGCCTGAGATTGGCGAAGACATAGCGGTAATGACGGTGAAGGATTACGGAACGATAAAGATAAAGCTTTTCCCTGTTGAAGCGGCGAAGGGCGTAGAGAATTTCGTCGGGCTTTCTAATATTGACTACTACGACGAGCTTATATTCCACCGCGTAATTAAGAATTTCATGAACCAAGGCGGCGACCCCCGCGGTGACGGCACCGGCGGCAGCAGTATGTGGGGCGACGACTTTGACGGCGGTATTCCCGAGGGGCTTTACCACTTCTCCGGCGCAATCGCCTACGCTAACAGCGGCGGCACAAACACCAACGGCAGCCAGTTCTATATAGTAAATACCCCCGAAGGCTACGTTAACGCAGGCGCTTACCAACAAGCAGACGGCTCTGTAGTAGAAGTAACCGACATCTATCAGTCCGGTCTTACCCTCCCCGCCAACGTAGCAGCCATGTACGAGGCACGCGGCGGCGTTCCCTTCCTCGACGGCTCCTACACCGTCTTCGGTCAGGTCTTCGAGGGCATGGACGTAGTCCGCGCCATAGGTAACACCCAAACCGACGAAAACGACAAACCCCTCACACAAGTCCTTATCGAAGACATCTCTATAGTACCCTACGAAGGCTGAGGTACGGGGATATTACGCTG
>JAISHJ010000069.1 GCA_031262625.1 Ruminococcus sp.
AATACGAAAGCGTAATACAAGAAAAATGTTTAAAGTCCGGGAGGGGTGGGGGTCGTGTGGCGCAGCGCCCCACTGGGGAGGGGAGGGGGAGGTCACTCCTCCTCCCCTCCCCCAACGTATCATCCCCGTACCCAGTACCCGGTTCCTAAAGCGTACTCGTTACGAAGTTGCCCAGTCCATGTAGGTTTTTACGTTGTAGAGGGTGGCGAGGGCATCCCATGTGCGGTCATCTATTACGCCGGTGGGGGGGAGTCCTGCGGTTTGTTGGAGGGCTTTGACGGCGGTTTCGGTAGCGGTATCGCAGATGCCTGTGATGGCGACGGGGGGGATATTGGAGTAGTGCTCGGCGATAGCGTTTATGAGGGCTTGAAGGATGAAGACAGTGGCGCCGGAGTCGCCTTCGCAGATTTGGAAATCGCGGTCGGGGAAGGGAGAGACGGAGGTGACGGCGGAGAGGTAGGCTTCGATTTCTTTGTAGACGGAGTAGATGGTGTTCCAAGTTTGCTCGTCTACTGTACCGGTGACGGGGAGGTTGTAGAGGGACTGGAACATGGTTACGGCATCGCGGGTACGGGCGTTGTAAACGCCGGTAGGTTCGATGCGGGGAATTTCCTTGTTTTGGAATGAGATATAGCGAAGATAGGTTTGGAGTTCTTGAATGACATTTTTGTTCTGAGCTTCGGAGATAGGCAATTTTATCACCGTCCTAAGAGATTATATATCCGGGGTATTGACCGGGGCGTTTGGTGTAGCCGTACTTGAGTTCGGTATAGAGTTCTGTAATGGCATCCCATGTTGCAACGCCTATGTTGCCTGTTACGGGGAGACCGAAGCGTTTTTGGAAAGCTGTAACTGCGGCATCGGTTTGAGGACCGTAGTAGCCTGTGGGGTTTTCGACCTTTGGAATTTCGGGGTAGGTGTCGGAGAGGAAGCTTAGGTATTCTTGGATAAGCTTGACATATTCGCTTGTTATGCCTTGGGTGAGATAATCGCCGGGGAAGAGAGGAACATTTTCGCCGAGGTATTCGAGAGGGACATTGTCGGCGATGCCGCGATAGGCGGAAAGGAGTTCCTGCCAAGTACGGCTGTCTACTACGCCTGTTTCGGGAAGCCCGAAAAGCTTTTGGAAGCTTTTAACGGAAGCTTCGGTTTCATCACCGTATTCGTCGTTGTTGGTCGGGAGGGTTAACACATCGCGATAGTAGGAACTTACGACAGCGAGAAGATAATCGAGACGGCGAATCCATATCCCTGTGTCGCCGCGCTTCATTTCGGGAAGACGTTCCACCGATTGCTCTGCAAGTGAAGCGCCGATAGAGTCGAGTTCGGCAAGCTTTTTAACACTGGTATAAATATAAATAATTTTATACCATGTAGCTTGGTCGATTACGCCTGTTTCGGGGAGATTGAAGACTTCTTGAAATTTTTTTACTGCGCTTTGCATTGAAAGATCGTAGACATTGCTTACAGGGGTAATTTTCGGGATAGCCGGATAGTTAAGACCGATAGTATTAAGGCTTCGCGCCATGCGTTCAACGGGCGGACCGCTTGAACCGAGAGAGAGCGGCTCACCGGGGTAAGAAGCTACATCATCGGGCGCATGAACAGGCGCGTTAGTTACAATATTTATATCGGGACCGTAAAACTGCGTTAAAATATCGTAAGGTCCGAGACCTTGATTTGCGTATTCTACACTTCCCCATTGGGTTAAGCCTTCACACTGGGACTGCTTTCCGTCACAGAAGCGCGTAGCCATCGGCACTATGCTTCCGTCGCGGACTATGTAGGAGTTGAAAATCTCATCCACAATATCCGAAATAGGCTCGTAAATACTTCGATTCTCCACAAACGCTTGGTCATATTGGGTAGTATTAGTAATATCGAAGTCATAGCCGCGTGAGCGATACCATTCTGTGTAGTAGCGGTTTAGAGCGAAAGAGATAATCGCATATATATTGGCGCGGAGAGCCGCTTCCGGCCATGTGGGATATAGTTCGGAAGAAGCGACATTCTTAATATACAGCGGAAAATCCATAGTGACATTCCGTGCGGAAGCGTCGTCGGGTCTCCCGAGATGAACAGTTATCTGCTCGGGTATAAAAGGTTCACCAACCATTTTATTGCACCTTTTGGATATTTATTTACCCTACATTATTATCGGGAGTAGTTATTGCTTCATTTGCAGCATTTTTTTCGCGAATGGCATCTGCAAATTCTTTCGGAAGGATATTAACCCGTTCTTCATTTTCGCGGAGAGGTACCATCTGAATCGGCTGGAGGGATTTTACTCCGGCGAAAATAGGGATTTTCACGTCGGGAACGATGTAGTAACCCTCTTTGTAGACAGACATACGGTAGTCGCGGAAAGGTTTATCTCCGGGAGCGGGGTAGCGGTCAAGGTCATAAACAGGCACAGGCAGCGGAACTGTTTCGGTATAGCCGCTCTCGTCCGTAACGAGCATCCGCACAAGGTTAGTACGTCCGTCGTCGGTAAATTCTGTTATGAGGACTAAAGCCCCTTCTATCGGAATGGCTCTGTTTGAAGCGTAAACCTGCGTCCGAAGATACCCCATAGCTTCACCGGGAGCAGGCGCTTCAATATAGCCGGTGTCGGGGGTCTGATATTGCGGTACTTCTATGTAGCCTGTGTCGGGGACTTGTAAGCCCGGCGAACCCGGCGGAGGAACAGGAGGTTGCGGCGGCTTAGGCGCAGGAGGTGCAGGCGGCTTTTGATCGGGAGGTTTCGGTGCAGGTGTAGGTTCGGGCGCGGCAGCCGGACCTGTGTCCGGTATACCGGGGAAGTTCGGCACTTCAATATACCCGGTGTCGGGGATATAGGCAGGAGTACCGTGGTTTTGAACTTGCGCATCATAAATATCCGCTTCCGCCTCAAGTGCCGGGTCGTAAAATTCTGCATTCTCTATACTCTGCGGAAGATTAGAGGGTATAGTTAACGGTTGTTCGGAGGCTTGTGTAGTCTGCGGTGCAATTTGCTGTGCAGTCTGCGGTACAGTTTCCGGTGCAATTTGCTGTGCAGTTTGCGGTGCAGTTTGCACTCCCATCTGCGGAACATTTGAAGCTAAATTTCTTGCCGCCGTCATATTGCTTGTGCTTTGTGACATAGAGCGTGTTTGCGGAGCAGATGTGTTTGAAGCCGAACCTCTGTACATCTTCATCATATCCTGTTTGTACTTGTCTATATTTTCCGGGCTGATATTCACATTAATTCCTCCGGTTTTCATACTAATCTATATCAGTTTATGCGAAGCTAAACTTATATAGTACATAAAAAAGCCTGTTCGTAAAATATACGAACAGGCTTTTATTTGATAAAATTTACTCTGCGTAGTACTTTTCAATCTCCGGGAGAAGTTTTTTCGGATCTATTCTTGCGAAAAGCACTTCCGGCGTGCCGACTTTATCGCCCGGCTTCATTCCGCCGTAATTCTGTATCGAATCATAATCCGAAACAGGGTTGCCGAGCTGGGAGATTATTTTTGCTGCGGTTTCGGGCATAAAAGGCTCTGCCAGTACTGCTATGAAGCGTATGCCCTCAAGAAGGTTATATAAAACCGCGCCGAGACGAGGCTTATTCTCCTCCGCTTTGGCGAGCGCCCAAGGTGCTGTCTCGTCAATATATTTATTAAGCCTTACCGCAAGCTTAATAATAGCTTTACAGCAGTCCGCAAGCTTTAAGTCCTCAAAGGCGGTAAAATATTCGTCGCGGGCGATAAATGCCGTCTCGATAACATCGCGGTCAATATCTTCGGTATTTTTCGGGCTCTTAATAACGCCGTCAAAATATTTTTGCTGCATTGTTACGGTGCGGTTGACGAGGTTACCTACAGTATTCGCAAGGTCGGTGTTAAAATTCTCGATAAAGAGTTCATAGGTTATGTTGCCGTCGGAGGTAAAGGGCATCTGCGACAGCAGGTACCATCTCACGGCATCTACACCGAAAAATTTAATTAGGTCGTCAGAATAGAGCGTATTGCCCTTCGATTTGCTCATCTTATCGCCGCCGGAGAGAAGCCATTGGTGACCGTAAATGCGTTTCGGTATCGGAAGATCTAAACAGTGCAGGATAATCGGCCAGTAAATAGAGTGGAAGCGGAAAATATCTTTCCCGATAACGTGAAGGTCTGCCGGCCAGTACTTATCGAAAGTTTCGTCACCCTTTTCGCCGTCAAAACCAATTGCGGTAATATAGTTTGAGAGCGCATCAAGCCAAACATAAACCACATGGTCAGGGTCGGATGAAACGGGAATTCCCCACTTAAAAGACGTTCTCGAAACGCAGAGATCGTTAAGTCCCGGCTTAAGGAAATTATTAATCATTTCCTTCGCTCTTGCGTCAGGGTATAAAAAGCCCGGATTTTCTTCTAAATACTTTTCAAGCCACGGCTGATATTCGCGAAGTTTTAAGAAGTACGCTTCTTCCTTAGCAGGAGAAACTTCCCGCCCGCAGTCGGGACATTTTCCGTCAACAAGCTGTGAAGGTGTCCAAAAACTCTCACACGGTGTACAGTACATTCCCTCATAAGCGCCCTTATATATGTCGCCTTTTTTTAAAAGACGCTCGAATATAACCTGTACTGCCTTCTCATGATAATCGTCGGTTGTGCGGATGAATTTGTCGTACGAAGCATTAAAGCTGCTCCAAACCCGCTTTATTTCGTCAACGCATTTATCGGTAAATTCTTTCGGCGAAATCCCCGCTTCGGCAGCCTTAAGTTCCATCTTCTGTCCGTGTTCGTCCGAACCCGTTAAGAAGAATACGTCAAAGCCGGCTTTCCGCTTATATCTCGCAACAGCATCGGTAAAGATAATCTCATAACAGTTCCCGATATGCGGCTTTCCGCTTGCATAAATTATCGCTGTGGTAATATAATATTTTTCCATACAATTCTCTTTATTTTCGTTTAGTAATCGGCTTAACCTTAACCTTTGCCGGCGGCAGTATCCGATAGTATCTTTCAAGAAGCTTACGCATTCGTTCAGCAAGCTTAGAAGAATATTCTGACTTTTCAAGCCGCCAGTGCCAGTTTGTACCGCCGACCGTAGAGGGCGTGTTCATTCTTGCTTCCGAGCCGAGTTCTAAGAGGTCCTGCATCTGAAAGATAACAGTTTCGGAAACGGAAGCGCAGAGTGTCCTCATTAAGGCTTCGCAGATTGACTCGTCGTCGGATTTGTTAATATATTTGCGAATCCGCTTTTTCGCCTTTTTGTCAAGGGAGGAGTACCACCCGAGAGCGGTGTCGTTGTCGTGAGTACCGATGTAGGTTACGGAATTTTTTACGTAGTTATGCGGAAGATAAATTGAATCGTCGCCGCCGAAGCCGAATTCAAGCACGTTCATTCCGGGGTAACCGACATCATCAAGCATCTTCCAAACGTCTTCCGTTAAGAATCCTAAATTCTCCGCGATAAATTCCGGAGCATTTTTGCAGTTTTCCTTAATCACTTCAAACATATGCGTACCCGGACCGGTTTTCCAAACGCCGTGTTCGGCAGTTTCGTCAGTCGCAGGAATAGCATAAAAACTTTCAAATCCGCGGAAATGGTCAATCCTTAAAACGTCGAAGAGTTTCCCTGCCTGTGAAATACGCGAAATCCACCATTTATATCCGGTGCGGTAGTGTTCTCCCCACGCGTAGACAGGATTTCCCCAAAGCTGCCCGGTTTTAGCGAAGTCGTCGGGAGGACAGCCGGCAACATTTAAAGGGCGAAGGTCCTCGTCAAGTTCAAACAGTTCGGGGTTAGCCCAAATATCGGAGCTGTCCATCGAAACATAGATAGGCATATCGCCGATTAGTTTAATGCGGTTCTTCTCCGCATACGCTTTCAGAGTTTCAAACTGTTTGTAGAAAATATACTGACAGAATTTCCAAAAGCCGATTGAATATTCCGCTTTCGGAGAAGCTTCATCTTCCGCAATGACTGCTTTTATCGCATCAGGCTCGCGCAGGCGGAGCGAATCCTCCCACATAGTCCACATATTCATGCCTTTGGAGTATTTTATCTTCATATAGAGGGCATAATCGTCAAGCCAAGGATTTTCGGCGCAGAATACGGAGTAGTCATCACCGGGAGTGAAGCTTAAATATGCTTTATGAAGAATTTTACTCTTAAGGTTAAAAAGTTCGTCATAGTTGTTTGCAGCAGTAAGGCTGCTAAAATCCTCATCAGCAGGAATAAGCCCGTCATTTATGAGTGCTTCAATGTCAATTAAATTCGGGTTTCCGGCGAAAGCAGAGTAGGACTGGTAGGGTGAATCCCCATACCCTGTAGGACCTACCGGGAGCATCTGCCAATATGAACACCCCGATTTTTTTAGGAAATCTATAAAATCAAACGCACACTTTCCAAGTGTCCCGATACCGTATTGATCGGGCAGACTGGAAATATGTAGCAAAATTCCGGCTGAACGCATAAAATTTCTCCCTCCGGATAAAATATAAGCAATACCAAAGCATGGACTTAACACTATTATACCACATTCCGAAACAAAATGCAAGCAATTAATGTAAAAAAGTAACGGAGAGTATGAAAAATGGCTTATAACTATAGTAATGATTACGGCAGCTACAACACTAAGAAGTGGGCTGACCTTTTAAATCAGGCATCAAATCAAACGTCTAACCAAGCCTCAAACGAGACTTCAAATCAGACTCAGACAGCGGGTAATCAGTCAACAAACGAACAGACTTCATATCAGACTTCCGAGAACTGCTCCAACCAAACTTCAAACCAAACTTCCGACAACTGTTCTAATCAAACTTCAAACCAAGCCGATAACTGCGGTAATTCTATGAATAATACCTCAAATTATTCACAAAATTATTCACAGGCATTCACCGATTTTTCCGGAATTGACAGCATTGATACAATGAACAGACTTCGCCGCGACAGCTACGACCAAAACAGACAGTCCCAAAAAACTACCCCTCCCGATCAGGTCTAAACGAAAGAGTTTAACAAAAACTCCCGATATTTTTTTCGGGAGTTTTTGTGTTTTCTAAAACTCACACTCCGCCTTAAGCCCCGGCACGTCGCAAAAGTCCTCCGCGAATTGCTTTCTGAGAAGAGCAGACGGAATAAATTTATTGAATTTCCCCGGAACTTGAAATTGTTTCGGTATAGTCTGCTTCGGGTCGGAGTCGGATTTGTCGTGCTGTTCTTTCGGTATATGAAATTTATAGGGGTTAATTTCAGATGCCAAAATATCTTTAATAAACCGCTCTAATTCATACGCAGAGCCTTCAAATTCGCATTCCGCGTAAAGATTATTTTTCGGTATTATTTTTATATCCTCATCCTTCGCAGTCAAAGCGTAACCTAATGTATAAAGTTCACGCGTGCCGACCCACGGAAAAATCGCGTATTTATCCGCGCCGATTTTTATAATCTGCTTAGTATCAAGTTCCGCAATTTTCGCGATATTTTGTATCTGCGATAGCCGCTCCCGACAGGATTTTGATAAATACGGATAGGGGTAATCTTTACCGTCAATTTCACCGGTATCCTTACGCAAAATTTCGCGAACTTTCCGTATAACCTTCGTGTGGAACGCGATAGGCTGTTCCGCAAGCCAAAAAATTCGTGCCGAACCTTCAAGAGGAGCAACCGCTATAACCTTCGCCTTTTCGTCAACAGCAGTAACCTTCCAAGCTTTCCCGGCAAGCGCAAAAGTACTTCCGGGCGTAAAAAGCGTAGCAACGCTTCCGATAATTTCGCCCTTGCATTTTACTGTGAATTCCTCCTCCGTCTCGAAAACGGAGTAAAACTGAAAACTGTCAACGATAGGCTCTGCTTTAAACCCGACAGTAAGCCGCCCGCGCTCATCCTTCGCGATATGTCCAATGTCAATGAGATTTTGCAGTAAAAATTTGTAGTCTTCTTTAGTTATAAATCTAAATGGCGGAAGCGTTAAAATATCCTCCGCAAGTTTCGCGGAAGTTACGCTCCCCGCTGTGCAGAGATAACTCATCGTTTGGTGATAGAGAAGCGAAAAGTTAAAACGCCCGACAGAAATAGGTTCAACCCATTTTTCTTTTGTGTAAATTTCGACAATTGCGATAATAAAAAGCATATCCCAGTTTATTTCATCAAGGGCAGTTACGGTGTCGTTTTTATCCTCGTCGATAATACAAAAAATCATCTCGGGCACTTTTGTTTCGTTACGTCCGCTCCTGCCGAGACGCTGTACGAAACTTGATACCGAAAAGGGCGTGCCTATTTGAATAATTCTGTCGAGCGAACCGAGATCGATACCGAGTTCAAGCGTAATCGTTGCGGCTGTCACAAGCGGTGAATCCTCCGATTTCATCTGCTTTTCGGCAGATTCGCGGATAGTCCGCGAAAGGCTTCCGTGGTGTATACGATACACGTCCGGGAGGTGATGGTCTTCAGCGTACTTTTTACAGCGAGAGCAGTAAATTTCCGTCTCCGCACGGGTATTGCAGAATATTATCGCTTTTTTCCCCATGGTCTTAAGCACTAAAAATTCCGCAATTTTGGTGTAGTCTATATCGTCAACAAGCTGTTCGACTTTCGGTGAAACAGTCTGCCGCATAACAAACCGCTCAGCCATGAGCCGTACGCGTTTGGAGGGCTCATTAAGCTGCGGAGTAACTGTCTTGATTCCGGTTGCTCCCGATAAAAATTCCTCTGCACCGGAGTAGTCGGAAATGGTTGCGGAAAGTCCTATCCGACGCGGTATAACGAGTTTTTCATCAGCGGTTTTATTCGCATTTATAAGCCTTGTTATCCTTTCAAGCTGACTTTGAAGCTGTAAACCCCGGGGCGAATCCATGAAATAGTGAACCTCGTCAATAATTATAAACCGCAGGTCGCAAAATAGCGAATATATCGCGCCGGATTTATTCATAAGAAGGCTTTCGATTGATTCGGGGGTAGTCTGCATAACGCCGGAAGGATTTTTAATAAGCTTATTTTTTTTAGCCATACTCGCGTCGCCGTGCCATTTTGTTACGGGGATGTTTGCTTCTTCAAGAAGGTTTTCTATCCGTCCGAACTGGTCGTTAATGAGTGCTTTGAGGGGGCTTATATATAAAATCCCGACAGAAGAGGACGGGCGGTTAAAAAGTTCTGTAAGCGCAGGCAAAAAAGCAGCTTCTGTCTTCCCGGAAGCCGTCCCGGAAGATAGGAGCAGGTGGCTGTCGCTGTTCATAATAACATCACAGGCGGCAATCTGAATAGGGCGGAGTCTGTCCCAGCCCTTGCGGTAGATATAGTCTCTGATAAACGGTGCAAGCGAAGCATAACATTCATTTTCGGTCATAAATTTATCTTCTTTATTTTTATGTATTTATAAAACAAACGGCGGTTAAGATTCGAGGAATTTTAACGCCGCTTTCTAAAAAATCGTTATCTCCGGTAACTAAGATATCCACTCCTGCTTTTAACGCCGCACGGAGTATAGGGCGGTCGTTTTCGTCGCGGATTAAAGCTTCATCAGGGTAGGGCTTGTCGGCGGGGGAGAGTTTAACAACGTGATATGGTACATTTTGATAAAATGATTCAGCTTTGGGTTTTCTGTCCGTGAATTTAGTATTAAAAAATTTTCTGACTTCATTTATAACGGTATCACAAAGGTAAAGCTTATACGGAAGCTTTGTAGCTTTGCTCACAGCTTTTTCCGGCGTTGAATTTTGCTTTATAAAAGAAGATATTAATATGTTCGCATCAATCATTATCTTCATAATGTCTGTCCCCTATAAATTCTCTGCGAGTAATTTCAAGTTCTTCTTCGGTATAACCTTCGCGCCGTATTTCCTTACAGATACGAATGACGTCTTCTTCGGAATAAATGCCGACTTTTTCCGCTTCGCCTTCCATTTCTTTTTGAAGCTTATGCAAAGCTTCCATAAAACGTTCATGGTCTGTGTCCGGTTCTTGTTTTACGGGGTATATACTGATTGCGTTTTCACTTATATTTACGTTTAATAATCCGTTTTCTTTATCCTTAAGAATCGGGAAATACGCAACCGGTACATTTACATTAAAAGTAAAATAATCTCCAACGCGAGTAGTATTAGTATTGGTATTAACTGACATCATAGAAAATCACCTCATCTATATTATACCACATAAAGAGTAACTTTGTCAACGCTAAACCTCAAAATCCGCGAATTCCTCCGCTACGGTTTCCGTCTCGACAGGGGTAAAGGAGAACCCTGCGGAAGAAAGCACATCCGATATTCTCATATTTTCACGCTGAGAGAGGATATTGAGGACCTCTATAAAATCGCGTATTATCTCTCGAGGAGTTATCTGTTCAGCCGCGCCGATACGCTCATACTCGGCTTTGAGAAAATCGATGTATTCGGTTTCCTTTATGTCGGGAGTGTAGTTATAGAGAGTACCATGAAGCACCGAAAGCTTTTCGAGCAGGACATACATTTCTTCCATAGAAAGCGGCTTAAGGCGTATTATCGGCGCAAGAAGGTCTCTCGTATCACTCCCCGAAAATTTACCCTCGGTCAGACGCGAACGCAATGCTCCATAGCTGAAAATGCCCTTTTCGGTGTCGTCTATACACTGTGGTATAGCTCCCATTATGATTCCCATATACCGCGCTTTTCCGCCCAAAGCATCGTTATACATAGCAAGGATTTTTTCGTAATTATTCTGTCTTGTAGTGCGGTTGTGAAGGTTATAAAGGTACGCAAGTTCGTCTATCATTACGTACAGTCCCTTATACCCTGCCCGCACCAAAAACAGCGCGAATAATTTTATGAAGTCATACCACGACTCATCGGTAATAATAAAGTTAATTCCGCAAGCCGCCTTAGACTCCGTTTTCGTAGTATACTCCGCCCTGAACCAGCGCATTATCGCCGACTTCTTTTCATCATCGCCGCTTTTATAAGCATCGTAATAGGTAACAAGCGCCTTCGCAAACTCAAACCCGTTTACCATTCCTTCAATCTCGCCCGTAACGGTAAATATCCGCCTGCGTACAGCCGCAGCAAAAGCTTCGGATTCGGAATCACACTCCGCCGCCGTCTCCGCCATTATCCCCGAAAGCCATTTTTCAAGTATGAGCGGCAGTGCTCCCCCCTCCGGGCGCGTCTTCGTAGACATATTCCTAATAAGCTCACGATACGTCGCAAGCCCCTGCCCCTTCGTCCCCGAAAATCTCCGCTCCGGCGAAAGGTCGGCATCAATCACCGCAAATCCACGCTCCATCACATGATTGCGTATCGTCTGTAACAGAAAACTCTTCCCCGCCCCAAACTTTCCCGCAACAAACCGGAACGCCGATCCGCCGTCCTCAATAAGCTCTACATCATGCAGCAAAGCATTTATCTCACTGCTCCTGCCAACCTGCACATACTCAAGCCCAACCCGCGGCACAACCCCGCCCTTAAAAGAATTAAGCCCCGCTCCTGCTATTCTCTTTGGTATTGCCATAAATACTGGGTACGTTGGGGGGAGGAGGAGCGGGGCCCCGCCCCTCCTCCCCCCAACCCCCCCCTCCTCCCGGACTTCATACT
>JAISHJ010000100.1 GCA_031262625.1 Ruminococcus sp.
CCCCTCCCCCAACGTCCCCTTAGCGTTCCAAAGACCGTAAAGAGCGCATTTCTTCTGTTGAGAGGGCGATTTTGCCGTCGCGGATAATGGTGGCTTCGGACTTGTGGATGATGACGGCGGGGGTATTTTCCTCGCCTTCTTTGCGGACTTTGAGTTTACCGGTTAGGAGGTTGACGTCCTCGACGGTGCCGTTAAATTTACCGAGTTGGGGGCTGTTAACTGTGATGTACGCGCCGGTTTTGGGGGTTATTGATAGTAACTCGTCGTAGACGTCCTGTTCGTATTTAAGGCAGCACATGAGTCTGCCGCAGGTTCCGCTGATTTTCATGGGGTTTAGGGAGAGGC
Source organism: Ruminococcus sp. (assembly GCA_031262625.1). GTDB lineage: Bacteria > Bacillota > Clostridia > Oscillospirales > Ruminococcaceae > JAISGY01. Next base: position 346 of record JAISHJ010000100.1, read on the forward strand.
CCTGTTCTTTTGCCATTTTGATTGAGACGGGGTTGAAGTCACCTAAGAATGTTTTGCAGCAGAATTGTCTTCCGCAGATACCTAAGCCGCCTAAGATTTTTGCTTCGTCGCGGACACCTATTTGGCGAAGTTCGATGCGCGTTTTGAAGACTCCGGCAAGGTCTTTTACGAGTTCGCGGAAGTCAACGCGTGATTCGGCGGTGAAGTAGAAGAGAATTTTGCTGTTGTCGAAAGCACATTCTACGTCAACGAGAGTCATATTAAGATTATGCGAGGAAATTTTCTCTTCCGCAATTTTAGCGGCGTATTTAGCGCGTTGTTTATTTTGTTCGATAGATTTGAGGTCATTTTCCGTTGCGACGCGGACAATATTTTTGAGGGTAATTCCCATTGATTCGGTGTCGGCTTCTTTGTTTCCGACAACTACGTCTCCGCATTCAACTCCGCGAACTGTTTCGACAACAACGTGCTGTCCGGGTTCTATTTTATATCCGTTCGGGGAAAAGTAGTAAGTTTTGCCTGCTTCCCTGAACCTGACTCCGATTACTTCCATTATATTCTAAAATTCGTCGCCTTTCCTTGCTTATACTATTATATAATAACATATATTCGCTTATAAGTCAAGCATTATTAAAAAATATCCGCCGCGAGCGCCGCTGTAACAAGGGCGGTGTTTGTGTTATAGTTTAAGCGTTCGACAGAAGCATTTATGCTGTCGATTATAGCGGTTAGCTTTCGGATGGAAAATTTCGCCGCAAGACTTTTTGACCCGTCGGGATAGCAGCCGATAAAGTCGGCTTTTTCGGTTTCACAGATTATAGCCGCATCACGGACTATTTTTTCTATCAGAGAAAGCACTTTCCGAAGCCTTGCCCTGCTTTCGGTTGTGTCGGAAGTTTCGTGAAGAGCGGCGTTAAAGTCATATTCGTTACTCTTAAGCAGCGCATTTATAGCTTTTACGGCGTGGTTAACATCCTCCGACTCACAGCCGTTTTCAAGGTACTTTAATCCCTCACCGATATTTCCGTGGAAGACTGTTATAGCCTTTTCTGCTTCTGCTTCGTCAAAATCAGTGTTTTCGGTAAAAAATCGCTTTGCGGTATCTTCACTGCCGGGGAAAACATCAATCGTAACCGCCCTTGAGCGGATTGTAGGGAGAATTTTCCCGATGTCTGTGACGGTAAAAATAAATACTGCGCCGCCGGGAGGTTCTTCAATCACTTTTAAGAGCAGATTTTGTGAGCCTATATCGGTATTTTCAAAATCCGGGAAGATGTAAATTTTGCGGTCGGTGTCGTTCGGTTTTATATAGCAGTCCGAAGTAATTTCGCGCATGGTTTCTCTGGTATAGATTTGGCTTTTACCGGAGCGGGAAGCTGTAATTACGTCGGGGTGAATGTCGGAAGCTACGCGAGTACATTGCCTGCAAACTCCGCACGGCACTCCTTCTGACGGATTTTCGCATATTAAAAGTGCGGCAAAGAATTTCGCGCAGGTGAGTTTACCTGCTCCGCTTTCGCCCGAAAAAATCACGGTGTGTGGTGTGCGCCCGCTTTTTTTCATCATTGAAAGCTTTTTTTGCACGTCATCTTTGCCGTATAGGGAGTATTTAGAAATGTATTTCGGTGAAATACTACTCATATTTTCATGAAGTCGGTGACTTCGGTAACGATAATTGTTGCGCCGCCGATAGTTACTTCGAGGGGAGCAGAGGCGGGCGCAGTTACGCCCTGCATGATAGTGTCATTTGCGGGGAGATATTCTGTGCGCTTTTTTGAATATTTACGGATAATATCTATCATATGCGGAATTTTTTCGTCTTCATCACAGATCATAAAAGTAGTATTACCGCTTCCTAAAAAGCCGCCGGTTGTCGCAAGTTTCGTTACATAAAATCCCGATTTTGTGAGGTGTGTGAGCACAGATTTTGAATCATCCCTGTTGACAATCGCGTAAACAAGTTTCATAATATCCCCCTGATTTGCTGTTAAGCCGTATAGGTAATTGCCGACAGCATTTTTCGCTTATCTTCAATACCGATTTTATCGGTAAATTTTGCTTTTTCAAGTACTCTCTCTGCCGCTTCAAAGTCTTCATCGCTGTTTTGCCCGGAAAACATAAAGAGCAGTACGCTGTCAGATACATATTCCAGTTCGACATTATATTTATTGCAAAGATTTTCTGCATTTTCAGTTGTCTTTACCGCGATTTTATAAGGCTCAGGAGTAGTAATTCCGAATTTTGCTTTAATATCATTGACTTTTCCGGCGGCAGTATTCATCCGTCCGATAGTTTCCGGCATTGAAAGATAGCTGTTCGCGTAGTCGAGTGAATAAAGCGTTAAATATGAAGGGCTGGTGCTTGCGAAAATTTTCATCTGCTCTTTGTAGCTTTCAAGGTAACGCGGATTATTTATATGAAGATACGCGCCGCCCGTAAGCACCGGAAGTGTTTTATGCGCCGAATCACATACAAGATCTGCGCCTTGGTCGATAGGGTGAAGTCCTTTATTCAAGAATTTCAAATAAGAGCCGTGGGCATTATCTACTATTAATATTTTCCCTGCATTGTGCGTTAGGTCCGCAAGCTTTCTTATATCTTCAAGCCGCCCGAAATAGTCCGGGGAGGTTATATATAAAGCCTTTACGTCAGGGGCTTTGAGAGACTGTAGAATCTCGTCATGAGTATCTGCCCATATTATACGAAGCCGCAGTAGTGCGGCGGCATCCGAAAAGCTCCTGTGAGCGGCGCGTGTAGCTATAACCGTTCCGCTGTAGCTTTCCCCTTCCGCGAAAACAGCCGCAAGCATTGTTTTTACGCAAAGGGTAGAGCCTTCGGTTGAATAGACGGTACGGAGTGAGCCGAAAAGCTTCGCGGCATTCTCTTCTGACTCGCTGATAATTCCTTTTGCGGAAAGGAGAAAGTCCGCGCCGCGAATCTCTGTAATATCATACGGGAAAAGCCCTGAAAGAGGAAATCCGGGGATAGTTATACCCTTATGTCCGGGCATATGAAGGCGGTGGGAACGCTTTTTTACGTATTCGTCTAAAAAATCGCAGATAGGGGTAGTCATTGTCGGGGGCGTTGGGGTAGTCATCGTGGGAGTTCTCGTTCTATATTATTTGGTGAGGTATACAATCGGGAGTTTTACGGATACTGTCGTGCCTTTGCCCAGTTCGCTCGCTATATCAATATTACCGCCGTGCATAGCTATAATTTCATCCGCAACTGCAAGCCCAATGCCTGAGCCGCGGCGGGTGTGGTTAGGCTTGAAGAACTTCGTCTTTATCCTCGGTAGGTCTGCGGCGGCGATACCTACTCCTGTGTCGGAAACTTCTATCTCAATCGTGTTTTCGTCCGCCATTCCGGCTACTACCGTTATTTCTCCGCCCGGGTCGGTGTATTTTACCGCATTGTCGATTATATTTATGAAAACCTGTCTGAGACGGTTTTTGTCGCCTATTATAAAGGGAAGCATATCCGGCTCTTCGTAGGAGAGCATCTTTCCCTCTTGTCTGGCCCGTTCGGTATAGATTAATACTGCCTCGCCGAGTTCCGCTAAAATATCCATCTTCGCGGGGGAGAGCGAAAACTTACCGTTTTGCATCCGCGAAAAGTCAAGCAGTTCCTCAACCATCTGTGAAAGGCGCTCCGTCTCAATTCTGATAACGTGCATACCTTTGCCGATTGTCTCTCTGTCGTCCGGAAAGCTTTCGATAGTCTCCGACCAACCCTTAATAGCCGTAAGCGGTGTTCGGAGTTCGTGTGAAACGCTTGAGATAAATTCATTCTTGATTGAATCTGCGGTCTGTAGGTCTTCCGCCATTTTATTGATAACGTCGCAGAGTTCGCCGATTTCGTCGTCGGTTTTTTTCGCGATACGTACGGAGAAGTCACCCTTAGCGTATCGCCCCGCCATAACAGCAAGACTTTTTACCGGGACTACTATCGAGCGGACAAAATACATACCCGAAACGGCTATTAAGAACATTACACAGGCGGAGACTATTATCATTGCCATAATAATTCCGTCAACCTGTCTGTCAATATTCGAGAGAGAACTCATCATCCGCATTGCCGTAAAGCCGCCGCTGTTATCGGGAAGGCGCAGTGAAACCGCAACAACATTTTCACCGGATGACAGCCGCCCTGTGAAATAGCCATATCCGCTCTGCCCGGAAAGAGCATCCTTAAGGTCTTTTGTATTGAGGTCATATCCGGGCGCAAAGCCGCTTGAAGTAACTAAGGTGTTATTCTGACCGACGGCGAAAAGCTCAATCCTCCCTGCTTCTGTCCAGTTTACAACGGTATTTCTTACTTCTGCGGAGTAGTTGTCTCTCGCGTCGGAGTAAGAGCGCGACAAAAGCCCCGCAACGGTATTCATACGGGAATTGATGTACTGTCTTGCGGAGTCGTAATAATAAGAGCGGAGGAGAATTGCGCTTGCTAACAGTATTCCGACAAGAATTACGAATATAACCAAAAAGTTATTTATAATCCAGCGTCTTAGGGTACTGTTACGCTTACTGATAAGCGTTTCGAGGAATTTTTGTTTCATATTTCGGGGATTACCCTGTAGTTATTTGCTTAGCAGTTACTAACTGCGCAGTTAACGAACTGCCGGTTACGAACTGCCGGTTATCTGACTGCCGACCATTTGTAGCCGAAGCCCCATATTGTTGTAATAAATTTAGGGTTTGAAGGCTCGTCTTCAATTTTCATGCGGATACGGCGGATATTTACGTCTACTATTTTGTCGTCGCCGTAATAATTTTCGCCCCAAATGTGCTTTAGTATGCTTGCGCGGTCGAGAGCCGTTTCTTGGTTGTTGAGGAAATATTCCATTATCTGATATTCCACTTGCGTAAGGTCTATAGACTCGCCGTTCTTTTTTATAGTGCGGCTTTTCGGGTTAAGTTCAAATACACCTGAATATATGCACTTAACCTCCTCCTCAGACTTGTCCACGGAGATATTAACCCGACGATAGAGGGCATCTACGCGGGCGGTAAGTTCCGACGGAGAGAAAGGCTTTGTCATATAGTCGTCTGCACCCTGCATAAGCCCGTTAACCTTATCCATCTCTTGGCTTTTTGCGGAGAGCATCATTATCCCGATAGTAGTACTCTTGCTCCGAAGATATTTACATACTTCAAAGCCGTCCATACCGGGCATCATAATATCAAGTATAGCTATCTGAAAATCGCCGTGGGCTTCCTCGAAAAGTTTTATTGCATCTTCGCCGCATTTCGCGTCGGAAACATCATAGCCGGAACGCTTCAAATTAAGCACCACAAAGTCACGGATAACATCTTCATCTTCGCAAACAAGTATCTTTTTCAAAGGTTACCTCCCCAATTAATGATTATTTTCAAAGTAAACGGAAGTTGTTGTCAATCTCCGTATCGGTCAGTATTAAAGGTTCTTCATGGGATGCCGGGGAAAATACATAGTAATAAAAATTATCTTTATTTTTAACAAGTCTGTATCCTGCGTGTGAAGCTTCGCCCTCTGTTACTGCTATACGCATGAGTTCGGGCATATCGGAAACGGAAAGCCCGGCGGTATATTTACAGAATATTATGTCCCCGGTCTCTTCATCGGTACGCACCGTTACTACCCCGTCCCATCGCTGAGGAAATAAGAACACAAAGCCATCCGCCATGCTGTAGTAAGAGGAATACTTCTTTTTAATAGTATAGTTATCAAGATACATCCAGTTTGTGGAATAGACAGCTTCCTCCCTTGCGGCACTGTAGCCCGGGAAGGGGGAGAGTACGGGGATTTCAAGAGTTTTGTCCCCGTCTATATCGGTTGAAAGGTAGCCGAGCGGGCGGGCAGTATTCTCGATAAGTTCGGATTCGCGAAGGTACATAGGGTTGCGGAGTTTGCCGGGGGCGGGACTGTAGACTATATCGGTCCGAAGCGAATCGCCGTTTGAGGAGTCGATATAGAGAGCGGAAGTCTTCGGAGAAAGCACTCCCGATACTATATTTATATATTCGCCTGCGGTAGGGTTAAGGTCTGCCGTACCCCATTCATAGATAAGGTTCCCCTCAACCGAAACAAGGCTTATATACGCCTGACGGTCTGCATTATTCGGGTGGAGCAGACAGAGTTCGAAGTGTTCGTCCCTGTCGAGGTCGGCGGTGAACATTGAGACGTAGTTTTCCGAAAATTCGCCTGAGAGACGGTTGTCGGTATAGGAATAAATCCTTGCGGTCTTCATTCCCGAAAGCATTATAAAACCTACGGTAATAAGCGGAGTATCATTATTCCCGAGGGGGCTTATTATCATTCGGTCAATATCGCTTCCGGCACCTGCATGGTCGTAAACCGAATACCACTCGCCCTGTTCATTGGTATCGAGGATATTTATCCTAAGCGCGGCGGCAGTAAGATCGCCTGCTGCCTTTACTTCCGCGCGTTCATAAAACGCAACCGCTTCGTCTCCGCCGTCACCGTCAATATCGGCGATAGTTACCGCGCTTCGATACTGCCCTGAAACAGGGTACTTAAGTCTTATATCGTTCCCTGCCGCACGGGTAAGTGCATCATAAACTTTCTGCTGTTCTTCCGAAAGCTTCGGCGGTACAAGAAGGCTGTCGGCGGTAAAGCCGATATTACAGGCGGAAAATATGCTCAGAACGAAAAGAACAGAGAGTACTTGGCATAAAGTCTTCAGTACAGAATGAAGTTGCTTACGAGGTTGTCCGGGCACAATATTTTCAGAATACAGTTGCTGACGTTCGGCAGTTATACTTTTAGTATAAATCATCTACATTAGTCTCTGTGTTTTTAACTATTTCTTCTGCGGGCTTTTCTTCCGGCAGAACATCTTCAAGTTTTAATTCTTCCATTTCGTTTTCTTCTTGTGCGAGAGCACTAATCCAGTGGTCACGCCTACCCTCTTTATAAGTCATCTTCGCCATTTCGCGATACGCAAAGTCAGCGAAAAATGCTTTTATAACAACGAGACAGAGTATCGCGAGACCGACATCTTCAATCGAAGGAAGGGTTAAAGCGCCGATTTGGTCATAGGGTAAAATTATGAAGCATAAAAACTGCGGGAGGATTGAAGTTATGAGCAGTACCGCCGCAAGATAACCCCAGAAAAGGAGCGCAATGCGGTTTCCTTTCTCCTCCATTCCGCCGAAAACGCGGATTAAATATATCATGAAGAAGACCGTTGCTATGCCGGAGAACACCTGATAAAGCATCTCGGAATAAAGGTTTATGATTCTTGCTTCTTCAATCGTCTTGAAAAAGAGCGTGTATATTTCGAGAGCCTTAAGTATCGGGACAGCGACGAGGAAAAAGCAGTTAAGCTTTGTGAAGCCGTCACCCTTAAACATATTTACCGCAACGGTTATAAGTGTGATTATCGTAAAGACCATCAGAACGTAAGAAATCCAGTCAACGGCGGTAAGCCCCGTGAGTGCCGGAATTTTCAGGTCTTCATCGCTGATTGTATCGTTTATTCTACCGTTTTCTCTTGCTACAAAGCTTATACTCATCACTATTCCGAAGAGTATAGCACCTGCGGAGACAAGTATAGCAGCGGCAGAACCTCCCTTAAAGTTTTTGTTCAGCTTCGCTATAGGGAGATTCATCGGGTTATAGAGCGTTGCCGAACCTGACATTCTGTCTTCGGATTTTCCGAAAATAAGCAGAAGCAGGATAAGAAGCATACCGCCGGCAATTGCCCAAACGGGATAGTCGTACTGCAACCCTCTGTTAATAAAGATTCCGGTATCAAGGTTAGTGTTATTAATAAGCTGGTAAGTACGCAGATAGATTGCCGCCGCCGTCATAAGTATAAATATCGGTATTGACAGCTTCTTATCGATGGTGAATTTTGTTTTTCCCGTTCTCTTAGCCATATCCTGTACTCCTATTAATGATTAGCGTTCTTCAACCTGAATATATTTCCGCGGCGCGGCTATTGCTTTGTAGGCGGGACGGATAATCCGTTTTCCCGTAAGGAGTTCTTCTATGCGGTGAGCAGCCCAGCCTGTTATCCTTGATACTGCGAAAAGCGGTGTAAATAGTTCGGGGGGAATGTCGAGCATACTGTAGACAAGCCCCGAGTACATATCTACATTTGCGCACATTGCCTTGCTGTCATTCCTTATCTCGGCGAAAACATCGGGAGTAAGCCGCTCTATCGCATCAAGGAGGGCAAAATCGCTTTCAAAGCGAGTACCCTTCGCAAGCTTTACGGCGTATTCCTTTAAGGCTTTCGCTCTCGGGTCGGAGACGGTGTAAACCGCGTGCCCCATGCCGTAGATAAGCCCTGAGCCGTCGCCTGCTTCTTTCCGTAAGACCTTCGCTATAATATCGGTAACTTCACTGTCGGAGTAGCTGACGTTACTGTTGCCGGCTGTACCTCCGCCGAGCGCTTCCTTAAACTGCGCAAGCTGTGCCATTACTTTAGCGTTTGCGCCGCCGTGGCGCGGACCTTTCAGAGAGCCTATCGCTCCCGCATAGGATGAATAAGCATCCGTTCCGCTTGAAGTAAGGCATCTGCAAACAAAGGTTGAGTTGTTTCCGCCGCCGTGTTCGGCGTGTAAAATAAGGCAAAGGTCAAGGAGAAGTGCTTCTTCTTTTGTATACGCCCTGTCGGCACGAAGCGTTGAGAGTATGCTTTCGGCTACGCTCTCTTCCGGGATGGAAGGGTGCATGAAAAGGCTTTCGCGGTCATATATTCTTCGCTTTACCTGATAGCTGTCAACCATAACCGAGGGAAGACGCGCTATAATCGAAACCGCACGGAGAAGTTCTCTTTCAATGCTCATATCCTCCGGGTTTTCTTCGTATGAATAGAGTGCCGCTACAGAACGCATCATCTTATTCATAATGTTCCGCGACGGTGCCTTAAATATCATATCTTCCGAAAAGCCGGGGGGTAATACCCTGAATTCCGATAAAAGTTCGTCAAATTCTTCATACTCTGCCTTAGAGGGGAGGTTTCCGAAGAGGAGAAGGTACGCTGTTTCCTCAAAGCCGTACCGCCCTTTTTCGGTAGTATTGGCAATAATATCGTTGATATTTATTCCGCGATAGAAGAGTTCGCCGTCAATTGCGCGTTTTTCGCCCTCGTCTAATATATAGCCGTGGACGTTGCATATATTCGTTATTCCGGCGACTACGCCTGTTCCGTCGGCGTTGCGAAGTCCCCTTTTCACCGAGTATTTATCATAAAGCGCAGGTTCAATTTTATTGAGCGCCTTAACCTTTACAAGCAGTTTTTGAAGTTCGCTTTGTTCAATGTTAATCCTATCCAAGTTTAGTTCTCCCAAAATTCCAATATTCCATTTTTAAGTATAACATATACTGTAACCTTTGTCAATATAAAAAACTAAAATAGTTACAAAGATGAATATTAATAATTTGTAAACTATATTAACAATAGATTGACAAATATTATAAAATTAATTATACTGATAATTGAAATTACTTTTTTAAGGAGCAATTAATGGAAGATAACAATAACGCTTTACAGGGTAACGCATTACCGAGTAGCGCGTTACCGAGTAACGCTGTGCAAGGTGATACAATGCAATTTCTAAAGCCGCCCCGCGGTTTCGGTAAGGTATGGTACATACTCTATCCTATACTTATTTTCTTCGGATTGACTTTTCTTGTACAGATTATCGCGATGATTATCATGGCGGTATCTTTTGCAGCAGAGATGCCTATGACGGGAGATATTGCGCAGTATTCATTTGACCTCGGCATGAAAGTCGGCGAAGCGGCTGCCGCAAATATCGTTCTCATTCAAACTATATCATATTTTCTTTTAGCCGGTCTCTTTTTCCTCCTCTTTAGGCGCGATATTAAAAAGCGCGGACTTACCCCAGACAAGCCTGCCCGCAATGGTGCTCTTCCCTTTTTATGGATGGCTTTGACGGTCGGCGGATACTCGATATTCTTTGTATCGCTTGTAAACATCACTAAGCTTTATGAAATCTTCCCCGAGATGATGAGTACCGATCTCGCGATAGCAGGGCAAAGCCCCATCCTTGTTATTATTCTAACCACTGTAATTACACCGTTTACTGAGGAACTTTTTTTCAGGGGCTTGCTTTTTAAGCGGCTTCGCGGGATGCTCTCGTTTATCCCATCTGCGATAATTTCGTCAATAATTTTCGGAATCGCTCACGGCTCTGTACCGCAGTTTTTCTACACATTTTTATTGAGTATTCTTTTCTGTTATATCTATGAAAAATACGGCTCTTTATTAATAACTATTTACTGCCACTTTGTGCTTAACAGCGTAATAATGGTCGTAAACTATGCTTTCG